>JASGEG010000149.1:0-7383 GCA_047606605.1 Rhizobium sp. | reverse complement strand
ACAAGGATCTCACTGTCTTTGGTTGATAAAGGCCGTGCGTCAGCGGGAACAGCTCTTGTTCTGACCCCATCTTGTCGCGGGGAGTTGCGCGTCACTCCTGCCAGCCGATCCGGTTCAGGAAGAAGCTCTCGTTCGGGGTCGGCTGGAAGTCGAGCTTTTTGGCAGCGCCATAGATTGCCGCCATCTGATAGAGCGGCACTGTCGGAATGTCGGCAGCGATGAACTGGCCGATCTTTTCGTAGTCGGCCAGCCGCTTGGTTTCGTCCGAGGAAGAACCGGCTTCCTCCAGAAGGGCATTGATCTCCGGCTTCGACGTGATGGTCCAGCTGCTGCCGGAATGGAAGAGCGAGTTTAGCGCGCCATCGGCGTCCTGGCAGCCGCAGGACGAGGTGCTAATCGCAAGGGTTGGGCCGTCTGCCGGGCCTTTCTGGATCAGTTGCAGGAAAGTCGGCGTATCGACCTTGGCGATCTCGACCGCAAAGCCGACATCCTGCAATTCCTGCTGGATAGCCTCGGCCACGCGCTGGTCGAAGAAGGCGCCGATGGTGAACTGGAATTTCGGCGGCGCGCCGACCTTGGAGACGAGCGCCTTTGCCTTTTCCGGATCAAACGGCAGGCCCGGTATCTTGTCGCTCCAACCGAAATGGGCCGGCGTCACCATCTGGCCGATCGGCTTGTCGAGCCCGCCGAGAATACCCTCGGTTATGCCTTGCTTGTCGATTGCATAGGCCAGCGCCTGCCGAAGCTCCGGCTTGTCGAAGGGTGGCTTGTTGGAGTTGATGCGCACATAGGCAAGGCGTTCGGTCAGGACGGGGATGGCCTTGGCGTTCTGCGAGCCCTTGAGCTGGCTCGCCTGGTCGGAGGTCAGGGCGCGGGCGAAATCCACCGTGCCGGACTGGATGTCAGCAAGCCGGGTGGAGCTGTCGGGCACGGCGCGGAAGACAGCGGTCGGGAATTTCGACTTCCGGCCCCAATAGTCATCGTTGCGGGCAAGCGTCACGGCGACGCCCTTTTCCCATTTGGAGAACTTGTAGGCGCCGGAGCCGACGGGCGAAAGGTTGAATGCGGCGTTGCCGACCGCATCGACCACATGTTTCGGCACGACCGACAGATTGGTGAGCGCCGCGATCAGCGCCGGATAGGGCCGCTTCAGGGTGAGTGTCACTTCATGGGCGCCGGTGACCTCCGCCTTGTCGATCTTGTTGAACTGGCTGAGCTGCGGGCTTGCGAGTTTCGGATCGATGATGCGGTTGACGCTGAAGGCGACGTCTTCGGCGGTCAGCGCCGAACCGTCATGAAAACGGATGTCGTCACGCAGGGCGAGGACGATCTTCGTATCCGACACGGCTTTCCAGGCGATCGCGACCTGCGGCACGATCTTGCCGGCATTGTCACGGGTCACGAGGTTGTCGAAGATGTTGCGATAGACGAAATAGCTGTCGGGATTCCATTGCAGCTGTGGATCGAGCGTCGATGGTTCGTTGACCAGATCAATGACGATCTGCTGTTTTTCAGCCGCTTGGGATGGTGCGGTGAGTGAAAGAAGGCCGAGGCTGAACCCGGCAAGTGCTGCGACGAAAGCAGGCAATTTCATATTTCCACTCCTTCGATGTGCGTGATGGCGACGTGCGTCTCGGGTAGGATCAGGTATCGGCGGTCATGCGCAGGTGGCAGGCCGCCTGATGCGTGGCGTTTGCTGGCCGAAGCGCCGGGGATGTTTGCCGGCAGATCGGTTCGGCGATCGGACAGCGGCTCGAAAAACGGCAGCCGGCCGGCGGATTGGCGGGGCTCGGCAGGTCACCCTGCAGGATGATGCGCTGCCTCTGGCGCTGGGCCACAGGATCGGGCAGGGGTACGGCACTCAGCAGCGCCTCGGTGTAAGGATGGGTCGGGCGGACAAAGACATCCGCTGTGCGCCCAATCTCGACAATGCGGCCGAGATACATCACTGCCACGCGGTCGGCGAAATGCCGTACCACCGAAAGATCGTGAGAGATGAACAGGTAGGAGAGGCCGAAGCGCTGTTGCAGTTCGAGAAGCAGGTTGAGGATCTGCGAGCGGATCGAGACGTCTAGCGCCGAGACCGGCTCGTCGAGCACCAGCAGTTTCGGCTGCAGGGCGATCGCCCTTGCGATGACGATACGCTGCCGCTGGCCGCCGGAAAAGGCATTCGGCTTGCGCCCGGCATGCTGCGGGTTGAGGCCGACCAAGGAAAGCAGTTCGGCCACCCGCGCCCGGCGCTCGGCCGCCGTGCCGATGCCGTGGATGGCCAGCGACTCGGAAATGCTGTCACCGATATTCATGCGCGGATTGAGGGCGGAAACCGGGTCCTGGAACACGATCTGGAGGTCGCGGGTGCGGCTCTTCGCGTCTTCGCCGTCATGCTTCAGGTCCTTGCCGTCGAAACGGATGCGCCCGCCGGTCGGTTTCTGCATGCCGACCAGCGTCGCCCCGAGCGTGGATTTACCGGAACCGGATTCGCCGACCAGCGCCAGGCTTTCACCAGGCGCAATGTCGAGATCGATGCCGTCGACCGCCTTGAGAAGCCCGGTCGTGCGGCCAAAAAAACCACGTCGGATCGGAAAATGCACCGTAAGGTCGCGGATGGAGAGGAGCGGTTCGGTCATGCCAGGCCTCCGACGAGGCTCTGGTGCCAACAGGCGGAATGGCGGCCCGGCCCTGCAGCGGACAGGGCAGGCATGCGTCCACATTCCCGGTCGGCCAGGGGACAGCGTGTCGAAAACCGGCAACCCTCCGGCCAGGCGCCGATATCGGGCACCATGCCCCTGATCGTCGGCAGGATGGATTTGGCGTCGCTGCCGTCGAGGCGGGGGATGGTGGAGAGAAGCAGCCGCGTATAGGGATGTTTCTGCTCGCGAAAAATGTCGTCGACCGTGCCGTCCTCGACGATGCGCCCGGCATACATGACCGCGACACGGTCGGCGATGTCGGCGACGACGCCCATGTCATGGGTGATCAGCAGGATCGCGGTGCCGGTTTCGGCCCGCAGGCGTTTCATCAGATCGAGGATCTGCGCCTGGATGGTGACGTCGAGCGCTGTGGTCGGCTCGTCGGCTATCAGCAGGCGAGGGCGGGTGATCAGCGCCATGGCGATCATCACCCGCTGGCACATGCCGCCGGACAGTTCGAACGGATATTGCTTGGCCCTCAGCGCCGCTTCCGCAATGCCGACTTCCTCCAGCATCGCTATCGCCCGCCGTTTTGCCTCGCTGCCGCTGACGCCGCCATGGACAAGCAGGGCTTCGGCGATCTGCCGGCCGACCGGCATCAGCGGGTTCAGCGAAGCGACCGGTTCCTGGAAGATCATCGACATGTCGTTGCCGCGCAGCCGCTTCAGCGCCTTGTCGTCGAGGTCTTTGATCTGGCGGCCACCGAGCGTCACCGCGCCGCCGGAGATCGAGGCGACGGGCGGCAGCAGGCCCATCACCGAAAAGGCGGTCATCGACTTGCCGCAACCGGATTCGCCGACCAGACAGACGATCTCGCCGGCAGAGATGGAAAAGCTCACGCCATCGACGACGGGCTTGCCATGGATTGCAACGCACAGATCGTCGACGGCCAGCACCGGTTCGTTCATGGCAGGGCCTCCCGCACGGCGGCCCAGGGGTTGCGCGGATGCACCATGCCGGTGTTGATGCCGTCGCGGCGCAGCACGAGCGAGGGGACGGCGAAATTGACGGGATAAAGCGTATCCTCGATCAACTGCACGTCGTATTCTGCCGAGATCAGCGCGGCGGCATCGCTCGCAGCGGCGCTGTTGATTCGCACCGTCGCGCCGCTGACATCGATGCGCGGCACCGAAAGCGCCCGTTCCGGCGAAAGGTCGTAGGCGAGCAGGTAGGCGAGGATCTGGGTGACCGCGGAGACGATCTGCCGGCCGCCGGCCGCTCCCAGCGCCAGTTCCGGCACGCCATCGCGGGTGGCGATCACCGGGCTCATGTTGGCGAGCGGCAGGCAGCCGGCGGCGAGCGAATTCGGCCGCCCTGGGCGGGGATCGAACCACATCATGCCGTTGTTGAGCAGGAAGCCGAGTTCCGGCACCACCACCTTGGAGCCGAAGCGCGACAGCAGCGTGTTGGTGAGCGAGACCATCGTGCCGTCGCGATCGACGACGCTGACATGGCTGGTGCAGCTCTGTCCGGCGGCATGACCGAGACTGCGGTATCGATCGTCGTTGGCGTGCTGCAGGGCGCGGGCGAAGGCGCGGGCGGCCTCGGCGGAAAGCGGGTCGGGCGCGCCGAGGCCCGTTTCCAGCTCGCAAAGCGCCTTCAGCAGGGTCGGGCCACCGGACAGGCCCGGCACGGCGTGGATGGTGCTGCCCTTGTAGTCCTGAGCCTGCGATGGGAGCCAGCGCGGACGATAGGCGGAAAGGTCGGTCGCCGAAAGCGCCGAACCTCCCCTTGCGAGGTCGGCGACCATGGTCGCGGCGATCTGGCCCTCGTAGAAATCCCGCGCCCCGGCGCGGGCCAGCCGCTCGAATGTCGCGGCCTTGGCGGTCATGGGAAGAAACAGCGCCTTGCCGCCTTCCGGCACCCGCGGAGCGCGCCCGTCGCGCAAGAAAAGCCCGGCGGAGGCGGGGAAGCGGGCGAGGTTGTGCCCGTCGATGGCCAATGCCAGCGCCGCGTACCAATCCACCTGCAGGCCGCGTTTCGCCTGCTCGATCGCCGGCGCCAGCGCCTCTTCCCAGGAGATGGTGCCGAATTTTTCCAGCGCCTCGGCGAACCCCGCGATCGCGCCCGGAACGCAGATCGAGCCGTAACCGATCAGGTTGCGGTCGCCCTCCACGGCCGGCCAGTTGAACCAGTCCTCGTCCTTGCCGCCGATGACCTTGTAGTCGTCCGGGTTGAGCCCGGCCGGAGACACGACGTTGAAGTCCAGCACGTCGACCGCCCCGCTTGCGCCATCGGCCCGCAGCATGAAACCGCCGCCGCCGATGCCCGACAGCCAGGGCTCGACGACGCTCAGCACCAGCCCGGTGACGACTGCGGCGTCCACAGCATTGCCGCCGGCCGACAGGACACGCGCCCCGGCCTCGGCCGCTTGCCAGTGCTGGCAGGCCACCATGCCGTGGCGGCTGACGGTCTGGGTCTTGCCGACCTGCCAGCTTTCGTTCATGGCACCCGTCACCTTCATGAGGCTGCTCCGAAACGCCGCGAGCCGATCGGGGCAGGAACGTCGGCATCGACTGCAAATCGTCCGGCATTGGTCGAGGCTGCGTGGTGGCGGGCGATCTCCTCGGCCGTTGCGATCCATGCGCTGCTTTCTGCGGTGACGGCCTTGAGTAGCTTTTCCAGCATGGCGATCCGCTGGGCACGGCCGGAAATCCAGTCATGCACGGTCAGCGTGAACAGCCCGCCGAAGCGATGCAGCGCCCGCCATTCAGACAGCCAGTCGTCTAGCACCTGCACGCCGGATACCGGCGCCTGCCGGTCGTTGCCGCTGCCTTCGAACTTGAAGAAGATCGCATCATCCAGTGCCCATTGCACCGGGATCTCCGTCACCCCGTCGATCTCGTAGGGATGGTCGAACCCCATCAGCGAGGAATCGTAGGCAAGGCCGAGCCGTTTGACTTCCCGCAGCATATGCGGGCTCATTTCCCAGGCGGGCGAGCGGAAGCCGACGGGCCGCTGGCCGGTCTGGCGCTGGAAGAGTTCAAGGCTCGCCTCGATAGCCTCGGTGAATTCCCGGTCGCCGATGTCGCGCACCAGTTCGTGGAAATAACCGTGCAGGCCGATCTCGTGGCCGGCCCGCAAAAGTGCCGGCAGCAGCTCCGGATCACTTTCGGCCACCACGGCTGGCACATAGAAACTCGCCTTCACGCCGTAGCGAGCAAACAGGTCGAGCAGCCGCGCCATGCCCGAGCGCAGACCGAAACGCCGCAGTTCCAGCCGTGCCAGGCGATCGGGCAGGTTGTCGCGATGCTCCCACAGGAAGGGTGCCGTTGCGTCGACATCGACGCTGAACAGCGCACCGCTCGTCTTGCCTTCCGGCCAGACATAGGAGGGGAATGGCGAATTGGTGCCGGCCTTATGCTCGGACATGACCTTATCCTTTTCTATCCGTTCAAAGCGGGCGCTTCTTGGCCTGATAGACGGCGAGCGAGCCGATCGAATTGCCGCCGTCAACCGTCAGCGTCGCGCCGGTCACGTAGGCGGCGGCATCCGAGGCGAGGTAGAGCACTGCGGTGGCGGCATCTTCCGGTGCCGAAACACGGCCAAGCGGGATATTGCCGATGACGTTATCGATATGCTCCTGCGACAGGTGGTTGACGTCGCTGCCCGGGGCAAAGCCCGGCTCGACGATGTTGACGCGGATGCCAAAGGCGGCGAGCTCCAGGGCGAGGCCCTTATTCAGCCGGTCGAGCGCAGTCTTGGAGGTACTGTAGGGGGCGGCCGTCAGGCGCATCTTGCGCGAGGCGCCGGAGGAGATGTTGACGATCGAGCCTTTGACGCCCTTGGCGATCATCTGCTTGGCAATGCCCTGCGACAGCAGGAAGGGCGCACGCAGATTGATGTCGAAGATGCGGTCCCAGTCCTCGGCGGTGATGTCGAGCAGGAAGCCGGAAGGGTAAATGCCGGCATTGTTGACGAGCACGTCGGCGGCCCCCCATTGCTCGTCGATATAGGCAAGCAGCGCGTTGATGTCGGCATCGCTGGTAAGGTCGGCTGCAAAGTGCAGAAGATCGCCGCCGATCTCCTTTGCAGCCTTGTTGAGCCGGGCGGTATCGGTGTCGGTCAGCAGCACGGTTGCGCGGGCATCGGCGAAGGCCCTGGCGATCCAGCTACCGAAAATGCCGGCTGCGCCCGTGACGACAACTTTCTTGCCTTTAAAATCCTCGGAAAAATCGACCATTTCAACGACTCCTGGGGTCCAGGCGGTCCCGCAGGAAGTCGCCCAGAACATTGACGGATAAAACGAGAAGAAAAAGCGCCGCGCCGGGGATGACCGACAGCCACCAGGCATTCGCCACGTAATTGCGGCCGACCGAAAGCATGACGCCCCAGCTTGCCGTCGGCGGCTGCACGCCAAGGCCGAGGAAGGAAAGACCTGCTTCGAAAAGCACCATCAGGCCGAATTCGAGCGTCACCACCACGACAAGCGCGCCGGCGATATTGGGAAGCACGTGGCAGCGCAGGATGCGGACCCATCCGGCGCCCATCGAGCGCGACAGACGCAGGTATGAGGCGTTGGCGACGATCAGCGTCTGGCCATAGGCGACTCGGGCATAACGCGGCCAGCGGGTGAGGGCGAGGACAAGCACGACATTCTGCAGGCCGGGGCCAAGTGTCGCGACCGTGATAATGGCGAGAAGAATGGCGGGCACCGACAGCACGATGTCGACGAGCCGCATGATCACGATTT
>JASGEG010000148.1:0-4005 GCA_047606605.1 Rhizobium sp. | reverse complement strand
TGCCGTAGGCGAAGCGGACGCCGAGTTCCTGTGCCTTGACGGCCAGGGCATTGGTGAATTTGAAGCAATCGCCGGTCTCGTCCTTCGGCGTCAGCAGCCCGCCGACGATCTTGTCGCGGACGTGGCGCAGCGCCGGCTCGACGCGGATGCAGCCCTCGCGGTCCAGCACTTCGTAGGGAATGCCGTCGGCGGCGAGTGCCTTGACGTCCTTGGCGGAGGCGTCGAGCTGGGCCTGGGTGCGGAAGAGCTGCAGCGTGCCCTGCATCCGCTCGTCATAGGCGATGCCGGTCTCCTGCCGGACCTCGGCCAGCGAGACGCGGCTGTAGTCGGCCAGGCGCAGCATGCGGCTCTTGTTGATCGCGTAGCGCTCGGAGGTGCAGTTCGACAGCATCCTGACGAGCCAGGACAGCATGGCGCGGTCGATCTTCGGGCGCAGGATCAGAGGCGCATGCTGCATGAACAGCCATTTCAGCGCCTTCATCGGGATGCCGGGAGCGGCCCAGGGTGAGCAGTAGCCGAAGGAAACCTCGCCGGCATTGGCAAAGCTCGTCTCCAGCGCCGGCCCCTGTTGACGATCGATGACGGTGACCTCGTGGCCCGCCTTGGCGAGCTGATAGGCGGAGGTGACGCCGATGATGCCGGCGCCCAGAACGATGACTTTCATGTTTCCCTCTATTTTGTCTTGTGAGCGCGCTGTCAGCGATATTGTCTTTTATAACGATGCCCGAGACGGGTGAGAATTTCATAGGAAATCGTGTCGGCCGCCTCGGCGATATCTTCCAGCGTCTGGTGCGGCCCCAGCACCTCCACCAGGCTGCCGAGCGTCAGCCTGCCTTCCGGCAGCGCCGTCACGTCGATGGTGATGCTGTCCATCGAGACGCGGCCGACGATCGGCAGGCGCACGCCATCATGATAGACGGCGCCGCGATCGCTGAGGCTGCGGGGAAGGCCGTCGGCATAGCCCGCGGCGATCGTCGCCAGACGCATCTCGCCGGCCGCGACATGGGTGCCGCCATAGCCGATGCGCGTGCCGGCCGGAACCGTTCTCGTCTGCACGACGGCGACATTGAGGCCGACGACCGGCCGCAGCGGGTTCGGCGCCTGGCCGGCGGGAACGCCGCCGTAAAGCGCGATGCCGGGACGCGCCAGAACGCCGTGATAGTCGTGGCCGAGAAAGATGCCGCCCGAATTGGAAAAGGAGATGTCGAAGCCGGCGAATTCCTCGGCGATCCGGCCCATCTCCGCGAGCTGATCGGCATTTTGGTCATTGTCGATCTCGTCGGCGCTGGCGAGATGACTCATGATGAACAGGATCTCGACATTGGTGGCCGCCTTGAGATCGGCGGCAACGGCTGTTCTGTCCTGCGGCGGCACGCCGAGCCGCGACATGCCGGTGTCGAATTGCAGGACGGCAGGCAGGGAGCGCTTGAGGCTGCTTGCAGCCGCATGCCATTGCCGCAACTGCTCCCGCGAATTGAGAACGGGGACGATGCCGGCCTCGGCGCAGGCGGTTTCGGCGCCCGGCTGCAGCCCGTTCAGCACGAAGATCTGCGCATCATGCGGCAGGATCGGGCGAAGCGCCTCCGCCTCCATGCACTGGGCGACGAAAAAATGGCGGCAGCCCTGATCGTAGAGCGCCTGCGATACCCGCGCCGCGCCGAGACCATAGGCGTCGGCCTTGACCACGGCCGCCACGCGCGCCGGTGCTGCGATCGATGAGAGTGCTTCGTAATTGCCGCGGAGCACGCCGAGATCGATGGTGAGGTAGCCGCTCGCGCCCTCATCGTTCACCGCGCCCAATGCCCGAGCTTCCAATGCGTCACTGCCCATGCCAGACCCCGATTTCCTATCGCGAAGCCTATTGCATTAACTGCGAAATTGCCTGTCAATTTGCGAGTGATTATTCTAAGAAAAGATGATTTTTAGAGGTATCTGCGAAATTTTGGAATAATCTGCATGTCTGCCATCGATGCGATCGACCGCAATATTCTCCGCCTCCTGCGCGTCGATGCGCGCATGAGCAATGCCAAGCTCGCCGCCGAGGTCGGCCTGTCGCCTTCCGCCTGCCTGCGCCGCATCAAGCTGCTGGAACAAACGGGCGTTATCAAGGGCTATACGGCGCTTGTGGAGGTCTCGACCAGCGAGAACACCATCGCTGTCATCATCAATATTACGCTGGAACGGCAGACCGAGGATCATCTCGACCGCTTTGAGGCGGCGGTGCGAAAATATCCGGAAATCCGCGAATGTTTCCTGATGACGGGCGGATCGGATTATCTCCTGCGCGTCGAGGTCGCCAATGCCGGCGATTTCGAACGCATCCACAAGGACATATTGTCGAAGCTGCCGGGCGTGCTCCGAATCCATTCCAGCTTCTCGATCCGCAACGTCCTGGCGACACGCGCAAAGGGGCGGCGCTGAGGCGCCGCCGTTCCGGTGACGCGGCTCAGTTGTCCGAAACCCGGATCACCAGCTTTCCGAAATTCTTGCCGTCCAGCAGGCCGATGAAGGCGGCCGGCGCGTTTTCCAGCCCGTTGACGATATCTTCCCGGTATTTCAGCCGGCCGTCGGCGATCCAGGCACTGGCCTCGCGCTCGAAATCGGGCCGTTGATCCACGAATTCCCGCTGGATGAAGCCGCGCAGCAGCAGGCTTTTCTTCAGGATGTCACGCATCGTCGCCGGAAGCCGGTCCGGCCCTTGCAGGTCTGCCGATGTTGCATTGTAATGCGCGATCAGGCCGCAGACGGGGACGCGGGCGAAGTCGTTGAGCAGCGGGAAGACGGCCGACCAGACATGGCCGCCGACATTCTCGAAATAGACATCGATCCCTTGCGGGCAGGCGGCCGCCAGTTCCTCGGCGAAATCCTTGGAGCGGTGGTCGATCACCGCATCGAAGCCGAGTTCGTCGCGAACGAAATCGCATTTCTCCTGGCCGCCGGCAATGCCGACGGCGCGGGCGCCCATGATCTTCGCGATCTGGCCGACGGCGGAGCCGACCGGCCCACTTGCCGCCGCGACGACGACCGTCTCGCCGGGCTTCGGCTTGCCGATATTGCGCAGGCCGGCATAGGCGGTGAAGCCCGGCATGCCGAGGACACCGAGCGCCGTCGACACCGGATAGGCATCGGGATCGAGCTTGCGGATTTGGCTTGTCTTGGCGATGGCCCGGCTCTGCCAGCCGGAATGGGAAAGCACGATGTCGCCAGCCTTGAAAGCGGGGTCGGCGCTCTCAATGACGCGACCGACCGTACCGCCCTCCATCACGTCGCCGATGGCGACCGGCTTGGCGTAGGATTTTGCGTCATCCATGCGCCCGCGCATATAGGGATCGAGCGACAGATAGAGGATGTCGAGAAGAACCTCGCCTTTGGAAAGTTCGGGCAGGTGGGTCGTCTCCAGCCTGAAATTCTCCGGCTTCGGCCGCCCTTCGGGCCGGGAAGCAAGGACGATGCGTGTCGTGATCTGTTTGTCTGACATCAAAAACTCCCCCGCGCGATCCGCGATTGCATTATCCCTGGGCGACGAGCCCGTCGAAGACTTCGAGCAGTGCCGTCGTGATCGCCGAACCCAGCTCGTTGCCGCCGGTGCGGATATCGTCTTCATTGCCATCCCGGACGGCCAGCGCCAAGGCCGTTCCCTGCTGGCTGACGATCTCCTTCGCCCTTTCGATCGCCCAGAGGGTGAAGTCACTGCGATTGTCGATTGCGACGGTTTCCATTGCTGTTTCCTCTCATGATGCCGGGTAACCAATGGGTCTGGCACCGATCATCCCTGTTCACCTATCCCGCCTTGGCGGCCGTAATACCGGTCGGAAATAGTCCGGCCCATCCCAGAACCACCGCGGTGGCGATGGCGAGGCAGAACCACATGACGACATAAGGAAGCATCGATAAATAGCTGAATCGTAAAATTTCTGGCGGCGGGATTCCCTTTTCTGGCGTTACTTTATAGTGTGGTGGGGTGATTGATTTGGCCGCCATCAAGTTGCGCTATGAGACGCTCAG
>JASGEG010000147.1:0-9064 GCA_047606605.1 Rhizobium sp. | reverse complement strand
TATTCGGCGCGCGGAAGCCCATGGCCCATTGCGCATAGAACTCGACATTGCTCTGCGGCTGGTAGGCAGCGCGCAGCTTCGGCGAGAAGCGGGTATCGGACTGGCCGGACGGCAGGCCGTTGTAGTTGGCGCTGTCGCGGTAGGCATCGGTATTCTTCGGCGAATAATCGTACCAGTCGAAGCGCAGGCCGGGCGTCAGCGAGAAGCCGCTGGAGCCGATCTCGATCTTGTCATCGACGAAGGCGCCGACGCGCTTGCCATCGACATCGGGCATATCAGACTGGTTGGTGTGCAGGAATGCGCAAGTTGCGCGCCAGCGGGGAAGATCGCAGCTATCGCCACCTGCCGAATATTGATGCGTCTTGGTGAAAGCGGCGTTGAGGCCGAACGTAACATTATGACGGAAGCTGCCGGTATCGAAGGCCTTCGAGGCATTGCCGCTGAAGCCGATGCTGCGCTCCTCAAGCTCGTTCCGGCGCCAATAGTCGCCGATGACCGAGGTGTTGCGATAGCCTTCGGCGCCGTTCTCGCGCAGCAGATTCTGCCAGTAGAAGACGGCATTGGCGGTGTCGATCAGCGAATCGGCGCTTTCGGCCTCGTATTTGTAATCGAGCGACAGGCGGTTGCGCTCGACATTGTCGGTCTTGTCGTAGTCGCCCGGACGGAAATTGCCGGTCGGGCTCTGCATGCTGCGCCAATCGATGGTCTTGTCTTTGTTGTAGTGCTCTGCCGTGATGCCGAAGGTGCCGACATCGGTATATTGGCGGATCTTGAACAGACCATTGCGCTCGTTGTAATCGGCCGGGTCCTGCTCGGTGCGCTTGGTCGAATAGCCGCCGACATCGCCATTGTTCTCGCGCTCATGACCATGCGTGTATCCGCCCTGGAAGAGAACGGCGGTGTTGTCGATACGCTTGGCAACGGCCGCCGAACCGCCGACGCTGCGGTCGGTGCCGTCATAGCCGAACTTGAAGACGCCGCCCCAGGTGGCGTCGGGGCCGATCAGATCCTCCGGTTCCAGCGTACGCAGCACGAAGGCACCACCGAGAGCGCCGGAACCGGCCCGGCTGGAATCGGCGCCGCGCACCACGTCCACGGTCGAAAGCGAGTTGAAGTCGAAGCTGTTGACGCCGCCATCGGCGTCACGCGAGCCGTCGAGCAGATAGGGAATCTCGATGCCGTCGACCGTGGTCAGGACGCGGCTGTCGCCAAGGCCGCGGATATTGATGCCGCCGGTGTTGCGATTGAAGCCGACGCCGACCTCGGTGCTGCGGCCGAGGTCCTCGATGCTGTTGATCTGCTTGTCGTCGATCTCCTGCGCCGTCGTCTCGGTCGCCGTCGGCGCGTCGGCAAGCACGTCTTTCGTCGCCTTGCCCTTGACGACGATCGGCTTCAGATCGGTCGCGCGGTCGCTTTTCGCCGCAGCCTCGCCTGCTGTCGCATTATTCTGAGTAGCCGTCTGCGCATGAGACACCGTGCCAAGCCCGAAGGCCAGAAGCGCCGTGCATGCCAAGAGAGCCGAGCGGGATCGCCGGACAACCATAACCATTCCTTTCGAATTGCTTCACCGGGCTGGCTGGTTGCTGCGTCTAGGCAAGCAAGGGGCTGGCTGGGCTCGTTCCGTTAACAAGCGGAAAAACTCCGCCTTGTTTCTGTCGCATAAAAAACATGAGTTTTACTGTCAATATATCTGGGCAAGATAATCATGAATAAAATTCTCATGTTTAAAAGTGGATCGCAAAAGTTGCTGAATTGCAACGAAATCGCTGTTTCGAACGTTCTCTTCGCACGACCATTAGAAACAGGTGAAATACTTGATGCTATTTCGGATCATCTCCGCCACGACTGCCGTCATCATGCTCACGGCAGCATCCCTCCCCCAAACCGGCCCGATACCGCAGCCAAAGCCGGATAGCGAACAACCCCAACCATCCATTGAAACGCCAGTTCCCGCCGAGAAGCCTGTGGCGTCCGATGCCCAGCCACCTGCGGGCGAAACGCAGGGGCCGCCCAAGCCGCCTCCCGCTCCGCCCCTGACCGTCGCAACCGAGCCGGACGACGAACACAAGGCCTGCCTCGCGCAACTCGCGGCCATCGGCGCCATCTTCAAGGAAATCCCCCGCATCGACGACGGCAATGGCTGCGGCATCGACAAGCCGATCGCCCTTGCCGAACCATTGCCGGGCATCCGGTTGAAGCCCGAGGGCACGATACGCTGCGAGGCGGCCCTGGCGCTTGCCCATTGGATGAAGGAGAGCGTGATTCCGTCCGCCGCCGCATTGGCGGACAACGGCCGCATCGTCACGATCAACCAGGCCTCGACCTATATCTGCCGCCTGCGCAACAATGCCGCCACCGGCAAGATCTCCGAACATGCCCGCGGCAATGCCATCGACATTGCCGGCTTCACCTTCGAGAACGGCAAGACCATCGACATCGAACCCCGTCGCGAGGACCCGACGCTGACGGGCGCATTCCAGCGCACGGCCAGCGCCTCGGCCTGCCTCTACTTCTCGACCGTCCTCGATCCGGAAAGCGACGCCGCCCATGAGACGCATTTTCATCTGGATGTGCTGAAGAGGAACGGCGGCTTTCGTTATTGCCATTGAACCGCAGGAGGTGACCGCATGCAGCGGTCACTTCGGCACAGGCCCAGTTCCACCAGAATCAGAACTTAAAACAATCCTTCGATATAGCCCTGGTCATTGAGGAAAATCCTCTCCGCCGCCGGTGATTTCGGCAGGCCCGGCATGGTCATGATCTCGCCGGTGATGGCGACGACGAAGCCGGCCCCGGCGGAAAGGCGCACTTCGCGCACGGATACGATATGACCCTCCGGCGCGCCGCGCACATTCGGATCGGTCGAGAAGGAATATTGCGTCTTCGCCATGCAGACGGGCAGATGGCCGTAGCCCTGGTCCTCCCAGGAACGCAACTGGTCGCGCACCGCCTTGTCGGCGGTCACCTCGCCGGCATGGTAGATCTTCGAGGCGACGATCTCGATCTTCTCGAGCAGGGGAAGATTGTCGGGATAGAGCGGCTGGAATTTCGCCTGGCCGGATTCGGCAAGCTCCACCACCTTTTGGGCAAGCTCCTCGATCCCCGCCGATCCCTCGGCCCAATGGCGGCAAAGGATCGCGTCGGCGCCGAGGCGGGCGACATAGTTCTTCAGCGCCTCGACTTCCGCATCCGTATCCGAGATGAAATGATTGATGGCGACGACGACGGGCACGCCGAACTTGCGGACATTGGCGACGTGCCGGCCGAGATTGGCGCAGCCCTTTACGAGAGCCTCGACATTCTCCCGGCCGAGATCGTCCTTCCTGACGCCGCCATTCATCTTCAGCGCCCGCACGGTCGCGACGATGACGGCCGCGTCCGGCGAAAGCCCGGCCTTGCGGCATTTGATATCGAAGAACTTTTCCGCGCCGAGATCGGCCCCGAAGCCCGCCTCGGTCACCACATAGTCGGCAAGCTTCAGCGCGGTGCGCGTGGCGATCACGGAGTTGCAGCCATGGGCGATATTGGCAAAGGGGCCGCCATGCACCAGCGCCGGATTGTTTTCCAGCGTCTGCACGAGATTGGGCTGCATCGCGTCCTTGAGCAGCACCGCCATCGCGCCGTCGGCCTTGAGGTCGCGGGCATAGACCGGCGTGCGGTCGCGGCGATAGCCGATGATGATGTCGCCGAGCCGCTTTTCCAGATCCTTCAGGTCGGAGGCGAGACAGAGGATCGCCATGACCTCGGAAGCGACCGTGATGTCGAAGCCGCCCTCGCGCGGATAGCCGTTGGCCACGCCGCCGAGAGAGGCGACGATGTCGCGCAGCGCCCGGTCGTTCATGTCCATCGCCCGCCGCCAGGTGATGCGGCGCACGTCGATGTTCTGTTCGTTGCCCCAATAGATATGGTTGTCGATCAGCGCCGCCAGCAGATTATGCGCCGAGGTGATGGCATGGAAATCGCCGGTGAAGTGCAGGTTGATGTCTTCCATCGGGATGACCTGTGCATAGCCGCCGCCGGCCGCTCCGCCCTTGACGCCGAAGCAGGGGCCGAGCGAGGCCTCGCGCACGCAGACGATCGCCTTCTTGCCGATGCGGTTCAGCCCGTCGCCGAGCCCGACGGTCGTGGTCGTCTTGCCCTCGCCCGCCGGTGTCGGATTGATCGCGGTGACGAGGATCAGCTTGCCGTCCTTGTTGCCCGCCTTCGACGCGATGAAACTCGCGCCGATCTTCGCCTTGTCGTGGCCATAGGGCGCGAGATCCTCGGCGGGAATGCCGAGCTTGGCGCCGATCTCGACGATCGGCAGTTTCTTCGCCGCGCGCGCGATTTCGATGTCGGATGCCACCGTTGCTGCCATAGACCCGCTCCCGCCCTGAACATTGAGCCGTTCCTACAGTCGGGATAACCCAATAAATATCCACTGTGAATAGCTGCGGATTGCTGTCCTCAACGAAACGCTCGCGCCTTGCCGCCGGAAAGCGCCTCGCCTATTGTGCGCCGCGAAATGCAGGACGGACAAAAGGAAAAGATATGAAGTCCCTGGAACTACTGGTCGAGCGCATCATCCTCTCCAGCCGCTGGCTTCTGGTCATCTTCTATCTCGGCCTGGCGGCGTCGCTCGCGGTCTATGCCCTCTCCTTCGCCTACAAGTTCTACAAGGTCGCCATCAACGTCTTCCAATATGAGGAAGCGGAGATGATCCTTGCCATTCTCGGCCTGATCGACGCCGCGCTGGTAGCGAGCCTGATCGTCATGGTGATGATCTCCGGCTACGAGAATTTCGTCAGCCGTTTCGACGAGGCCGAAGGCGAGGTCTCCTTCCTCGGCAAGCTCGATTCAGGCAGCCTGAAGATCAAGGTCGCCTCCTCGATCGTCGCCATTTCCTCAATCCACCTGCTGCAGATCTTCCTCAACGCCACCCAGTACGACAATGCCAAGCTGATGTGGTTCACCATCATCCACCTCGCCTTCGTCGTCTCGGCCCTCCTGCTCGGCTATCTCGAAAAGATCATGTCCAAGGCCAAAGCCAAGGACGCCTGACCGTCCAGGCCGCTCCTATTCCCCGACGGCTGCCGGCACAGTCGCCGGCAGCGCGGCGCACTCTGCGATGGACTGCTTGTCCCTGCAATTGCGCGCCGCGACCAGTTGATCGGCGGCGGCGAGTTCCGTGGTGAGCCGTAGCCGCAACGCATCCATCTGCGAAATGACATGGATGGATGCGGGTTCGATTCCGAGCATCAGATCGACGAGCGATGCGTCGATGCCCATCTTGCCGAGAAAGCCGACCAGCCTCGCCCTCTGTCGCTTGTCGAGCTTCGTCGTATCGTATTTGCCGACGAACTTGCGCCCGACCTCCTGCCGCGAGAGTACCTTGCGCTTGCCGTTTATCGTCTCGTATTCGGTACGATATTGGACGCGCACCTCGCTATAGGTGGTGGTGATCTGGTGCACGCCGAGAAAGGCGAAGGGGCTGGAAACGCGCTCGACGCCGCCGGCGAAAAACAGAGGGCATGCCGAAAAGCAGATGGCGCCGGCCGAAAACGCTGTCCCACGGACGGAGCCGTCCTTCGCGCGGGCAGCGGCGCAGAGCGGCTCGGCATAGGAGCAGTCGCGCGACCGGGTCCGGCCGACCGCGATCGCCAGCTTCCGCTTGCGGATGATATCGGCCATGTTCATGGCGGCCCTGACATCGCCGCCGGGCGAATTGACGACGATCGGCAGCTTGCGGTTTCCGAGGCGCTTCAGGAGCTTTTGCAGCTTCCCCGGCGAATCCGCGGTGATCTGCCCCTCGGCCGAAATCCAGTCCGGACAGCCATCGTCGGCGCGGCAGGTGGGCGTGTCGCCATGCACCAGCAGGAATTCCATCGGCCGGCCGCCCTGAAGAGTGGCGGCCTCGGCTGAACCGATGGAAAGCGCCGCAAGAAATGCAGCCGCCAGAAACCACAGAATCCGTCGGCAAGACCAGGCTGCGAGCTGTGGTGAAAAGCAAAAGTGCATGGAATGGAAGCCTGGAAGCGATTGCGTGGCAAACCGATAGCAATCGCTTCGCACCTTCGCAAGATATGCCCGCATCGGCCGCAGCCGGTCTCGATCATCACGGCATCGCAGGCGGCCTCTTCCGCCGGCGCCCATCCTTGGCGTCAGCCCCCGTTGATCGCTTAGGCTGTGCGTGCCGAGCCGCGGATACCGAGATTCGCAAGGGCCGGCGCGGAGGTCATTCGGCGGCCTTTTTTGCCGCCATCATCTCCCCCTCGCCGGCCCTCGCAAGACCTGCGCCGAGGCCATGATGCAGGAAGTCACAGGGATCAGATTCTTACCCGCATAGGGTTCATTTCCAAAAAAGTATTACAAATCAGCAATTTACAATATTAAAATATATGAAAATGAAATTATTACTGGATATGTGGTATTTTTGCGTCTAGCATTCGCCTAGGAATCCAGTATTTGATAGCGACAACACGCTGTGGGCGCCTCTATATATGTCCTATTTCATCACTGCTGAGAGACAACTGTTGCTTTCCGCCGAGTTGGCCACAGCCCGGACGCAGACGGCTTTTGCTCACGCGCTGGAGCGCACGCGTTCCGCCTTCGGTTTCAGCAGCGTCGCACTGATGAATGCCCCGGTTTCGGAAGATGCCATGTTGGCGCCGCTGATCATTGAAGGCTCGATGCCCGCGCAATTTTTGCGCGATTTCGACCGCCAGCAACTGCTGCGTCGTTGTCCGATGCTGCTGCGCGCCCGCGACTCCGTCATGCCGCGCGCCTGGCACCTCGTGGAAAAGGGGACGCACGGCATGGATCTGCCGCGCGAACTGTGCACGCTCCTGATGAATCATGATTGCCCGATGGGCATCGTCATGCCCATCAACTCCTCCGAAGGGCAGCGGCTGATCTTCTGGTTCATCGGCAACCGCAGCAGCCTTGGCCAGAGCGAGCTCAACGAGCTCACCATGATCACGCTGCAGGCGCTCGACACCTATAATTGCCTCAAGCGCAACGACAGCACCGCCGCTCATACGCTTTCGGCCCGCGAGCTGGAAGTCGTCCGCTGGACCGCGCAGGGCAAGACCTCCGTCGAAATCGGCCAGATTCTGTCCCTCTCCGACCACACGGTCAACGCCTATATGATGAATGCGATCAAGAAGCTCGATTGCGTCAACCGCACGCAGCTCGTCGCAAAGGCCATCCGGCTGAAGCTGATCAGCTGATCTTCGGAATATCCCTTGAATTCTCCGGCCCGCCCGCATGTCGCCGCGAGCGGGCGATCGCCGTTGCCGACGATCGCATGCCGTCTCAGCGGCCGCCGAGGACGGTGCGCATTTCCACCAGGTTCGAGCGCACGCGCAGAATATAGAACCCCATCGTCGCCAGATGGCTCGGCATGATCCAGCCGTCCTCGCGCCCGTTCGATATGATCGCCGGCTGGATGCGCAGCGCCGCTTCCAGCTGCTTCATGGTGCCCGACCAGAGCGTTCCAAGATTACGCTCGGCGATAACCTGCTTAAAATCGGCGCCGACGGCGCTCAGAATGCCGTAATAGCCGTAGAGCTGGCCATAGGCGAACCAGAAGCGGTCGTCGGCGCGCATGTCGAACCAGCCGTAATTATGGTTCTCCGACCGCTCCGCCAGGATGTCCGACGTGCTGCCGAGATCGTTGGCGACACGATCGATGAATTGCAGGAGATTGTCGGCGCGGCTGTCGAAGACGGCGTTGCAGGTGCCCAGATCGGTATTGAACTTGCGCAGGCTGGTGAGTGCGGCGCGATAGTAGCTCGGCGTCGGCGTCTTCGGGCCGAAGGGGCGCAGGCCGAAATACCAGCTCGCCTCATCGAATTGCAGGTTGCCGCGAGCGCTCTGCAGGTCGCCGTTGATGCCGGACGTGCCGCGCACGCGGCCCAGCGTATCGACCAGCTCCACCGACGTACGCCGCACCGCCTGGTTCACGCCGCGCTGAAAGGCCGCCTTGTTGTCGAGGAAAGGCGTATCGTCCCAGCTCATGCCGAAGAAGCCGAGCTTGAACAGCAGCATCGAGGAGATCCACGCATTCTGGTTGACGTTGAAATCGATCAGATCGGCGGTGACGTCGACCGTCCCCGAGGTCTGGCAGGTCTTGGCCGCGGTCGTGGCCACTTGCTGTCCGCTGGCCGCCGGCAGCTCCTGTCCCGCCCCGACCTTGCGGTCGGCGAACCGGTAGACGCTGGGGTAATTGGCATCGAAGCCGCTCCAGACCTGCGTCTGCCAGATGAAGTAGATATAGAGGACCGCCATCAGCGCCACGAAGGCGGCGATCGGCAGCTTGATCAGCCAGTTGCGCCGCTGATACCAGCCATGCGCGGCAAGGAAGGGCCAGACGATCCAGGCGACAAGAAGCCCCAGGCCGCGCGCAATGCCGGCGCCGATCCGCCTGAAGAACGCAGCAATCGAATCAAGCATGGACGTCTCCTCTGAAGCGCCGCGTGTCGCTCGACACGCAAAGGCACACTACGCCTTGAACCCGCGCGATATGGTCACGCCTCAGCAGATATGTGTTTCCATCGGGAACGGCAACCGGCTGTTTTCATTTTTCAATCTCGGGCAACGACGAGGCCTCGTTCTCGGTCTCGTCGGGTGCCGGATCTTCCGCTTCCGGTTCCGGCGGCGGCGGAGGCTCCAGCCTTCGGGCAAAGACGCTGTCGGCATGCGCCTTGCGCGTGGCGAGATCGTAACCGGCCAGCACATTCGCCTCGAAGGCGGCGATCAGTGCTGCGACCGGAGCCGGTTTTTCGACGGCGGACAAAGACGGGACCGCGTCCGCTGTCAGCGCCTTGATCAACGCGATCCGCTGTTCGGTGTCGACGGCGAGCTTCGCCGCCATCGCATTGACGGCCGCGCCCTGCCCGTTCAGGACACCGGCCAAACCCTCATGGATATCGATGAGACGCTGCAGCGCCGACCGCTGCGGCTGCAAGACCCGCTCCCGCTGTTGCAGGGCGCCATGGTCGGCCAGCAACTGCCGATGATCCGCCTCCAGTTCGGCTTTCGCATCCGCATCCCGCGCCGACAGGGCGCCGGCCCGTCGATCCTT
>JASGEG010000146.1:0-4430 GCA_047606605.1 Rhizobium sp. | reverse complement strand
CGCTTGACCCGGACGTCTGCCTGCCTTCCCCGATATGCCCACCAGTATCGCCCAAAACTGTAACACCAGTGCGAACCCAACAGGACAGTTGCCAAATAGAACCTAACAGGGCGAGACGGACGACGTTCTCCGCGTAGGAATCGTCGACGGCCGAGGTCTTGGCGTTGGCTTTCTTGACCAGGCAGGGGACCAGCCCATCGGCCGGGAAGCGGCCCGCCGCGACAAGGCGGGCGATGGCGCGGTAACGCCGGCCGCCCGCCGGGGTCTCGAAATCGCCGGTCTCGACGCCGGCATCGTCGAGGATGGCACGGACATTGAGACCCATCACGAGGTCTTCGCGCCGGTCGATGTCATGGGTCAGCTCGTCGAGACCGTTTTCGACGTCGATCTCGCGGACATTGCTGTCCGACAGCCGGATGCGGTTGAACGGAATGTCGCGCGAGCGGGAAAACTCGATCATCGCGACGACGGGGTTCTTCTTGCGGGAAGCGGCCTTGGCCATGGTCTTTGCTCCATGACGGACTCCGTGAGGCTCTCTCTCGGATCTCAATCCGTCACGAAGCGAAGCGCCGCCCTCTCACTCTAGGAGGGCAGCGCCACGCACCATGCTCGCCGGATTGGCGCAGACGCACACATCCGGCTTTCCGTATTTCCGGCTTTCAGCCGATCAGATTCCGCACATTCCCTCACATTCGTTCTGCCAGAGATCGAGCTGGCCGTGATCGGCCGCCGTCGTCAGGTCCGCTTCCCCCAGCGGCACGGCGGAGCGGTGAAGATAGACTTCGCCACGAATGCCGCGCAGGCCGGTGCGGATCGTGGCGTCGAGCGACACGGCGTCGTCCCACGCCTCGGGATCTTGGTCGCGCAGGGTGCGCCACGCTGCATCCGAATGATACGGGCAGCCGATGCAGGCGCTCTTGGGAGGCAGCGGATAGTCGTGCCGCGCGAGCCAGCGCAGGCAATCGTTGCGGGTCATACCCCGCTCGATCAGCGGCCAGCGGTTGACCTGCCAGTCCTCGAAGGACGGCTTCATGCGAAGCGCCTCGTCGAGCGAAATACCGATCCACTGCTCGGCGGTTGGCGATCCTGGCGAGCGCCGACCGGCTATGCCGAGCAGCTCGCGCACCTTCCGGCGGATCGGCACGATCTTGTAGGAAGAGGTGCATTGGCGGCGGATCATGCCGACGCCGATGCGCTCGGTCCTGAGAATGCGGGAGCCGACGGGAACAAGGTCGCCGTTCTCGTCCTCGTCATAGACGGGCAGTTCGGAGCCGGCGGGCGTGACCGTGCGGGTGAAAGCCGGGATCGATGCCCATCGCTCACCGCGCGAGGCGGAGATGAGGTCTGCGCGCAAATCCCCGGCCGAGACGATATGGACAGGGAACGGCAGGACGTTGGGCGATCGGAGCCAGGCCAGATGCTCATAAACCGCCTTCGGCTCCCAGCCGGTGTCGGCGAAGATCGCACAATCCGGCATGGGGCCGATTTCACCATGCGCGGCCATCAGGGCGAGCGTGGTGGACTGGACGCCCGCGCCCAGACTGAGGACGCGCAACTGGATGTCGGCCGCCAGACCGGGATCGGGCGTGAAGCCGGGGAAAGCGAGCGCGTTCATCATGCGGCCCTCCGCATGTCGTCGGCGTCGGGCAGGTTCTCGGCGTCCGCCTGGAAGGACAGGAGCCAGTCCGCCGCCTTGCTGGCCTGCGAAGCGGCGCGGACGATGGCGCGATTGTCCTCGCGCAGCACCTCCAGCCACGAGCCGATATAGTCGGCATGGCGCACGGTCGGGACGATGCCGAGCGAGGCGCAGCAGAATGCGGAGATCAGTTCGGCCGTGATTTCCTCGACCGAATAGAGCTTCGTGCCGAAGGAGCCGGAGAGGTTCCGGTTCAGCCGGTGCGCCGCGCCGCTGGCGTGACCGAGTTCATGGAGCGCCGTCCGGTGCCAGTTGATCGGCTCGAAATAGGCGGCCGGCGGAGGGACTTGCACATAGTCGAGCAACGGCACGTAGAACGCCCTGTTGCCGCCGATACGGAAGTCGATGCCCGTCGCTTTGATGAGCGCGTCGACCTTCGGCTCGATCAGGCCGGGCGGCGGAGGGGGCGCCGCCGCCTCGATGCCATCGGGCAGGCCCTCGCATTGCGCCGTGTTGAACACCGTGAAGCGTTTCAGGAACGGGATCGCGTGGGCTTCCTCGCCGGCCTCATGGGCGCGGCGCTTCTCGTCCTCCGGCGTGAAGCGGTCGGCATAGACGACGGTGGTGCCGCGCTCGCCCTTGCGGACATTGCCGCCGAGCGAGAGTGCCTGACGAAAGGTGAGCCAGCCCTGGCCGGGGAAACCATGCTGAACGACGGCACCCCAGAGGATCAGGATGTTGATACCACTGTAGCTCCGGCCGGTGCTGGCGTTCTTCGGCAGGCCGAGCGGGGCCTTCGCCGCCGCGGTGCCCCAGGGCTGGACCCATGGCACGCGGCCGGCTTCCAGCTCGGCGATGATCTTGCCGGTGATTTCGTCATAGAGGTTCGCCCGGTCGCCGCCGGTACGAGGGGTGCGTTCATGTCTGGACATCGCGGTTCTCCGCGACGGGCGCCGGAAGCCTCTCTCCCAGCCCTCGACCCGTCACGGCAAACCCGTCCGCACTCTCACTCTAGGATTTCAGGCGCCGCGCTTTGCCGGAGCACCACGTCCGCGCCGATGAGCCTCACGTCGCATCCGGTTCAGACAGGCTTTCCAATCAGGCCACGCGCTCCGAGCGCCAGTTGCCGTCCTTGCCCATGGCGAGACGCCAGGTCCGCGCCGTTACCAGCGTGCCGCGCGCGGTGCGATAGTCGGGAACGGCGAGACGGATGGCATCGCCCTCGGCCTGCCATTCCGCGATGATGGTGACGCCATCGCCAAATTCGACCAGGCAGTCGGGCGCGGCTTTCCCGTCATCGTCGACCGTCACGCGGCCTTTCCGAAAGGCATGACTATGAGGGAACAGGAAGCGCATTCGGTCGCCTTCTCCTTTTCGGGCATCTCACGTTTTGAAGATCGCGCGGGACGATCGCCTGCCAAGGGGGCGTTGCGGGGTCTCACCGCAGAAGGGGGTGTGCCGGCGACCTTGGCGCCGGCCAGGGGGAAGGCTTTCCCCCGCCATCATCATGGATGCCTGAGCTATCGCATTTCCTCATCGGCGATGGCCTGCACCACCTTCATGTCCATTTCCACGACAGGGGACAGGCGGGCGACCTCTGACGCGACCTTGGCCCAATGCCAGAACTCGGACCTGTTTCCCTGTGCGCGACTGCGTGCGGCTAGGCGCTGCGCTTCATAATAGGCGTGACGGCCGTGCGCCGCGATCATCGCCCGCGCGTCCTGCTGCCAGCGTTGGCGAATCTGTCTGCGGTTCTCGATCCATGCGGCCAGACGACCGAACATTCAGTCTCCGTTTCCGGTGCTGAAGCACCACACTGAATTGGCGATCCGGGTTCGAAGATCATTTTCCCGGCTAGAGTCACGGCTCTAGGGTCGAGACTCAACGCAGCCAGCATGTGACGAGAGCGGCGAGGCAGAGCGAAGCCAGATAATTCCTGGCGAGCTTGTCGTAGCGGGTTGCGATGCGCCTGAAGTCTTTGAGGCGGCAGAACATGCGCTCGATGGCATTGCGATCACGATAGCGCTTGCGGTCGAAGGGATGGAGGAACCTGCGATCGTCCTTGTTGGGGATGACCGGGCGCATGCCTCTTTCGATGAGATTCTCACGGACGGCATCGCTATCATAGGCCTTGTCGGCCAGAAGCTCGCCGGCTCTCGGTGCGGCGTCGAGCATAACGGGCAACATCCTGATGTCCGAGGCCTGCCCAGGCGTGAGCGCGAGAACGAGAGGGCGCCCGTCGCCGTCGCTCAGGGCATGGATCTTAGTCGTTCGACCACCGCGGGAGCGACCAATCGCCTGACATTGCTCCCCCCTTTTTCGGCACCGGCCGCCGCGCGGTGCGCCTTGATGTGGGTGCTGTCGGCGAGAAGCTGCCGATGCGTACGCCTATCACCGGTCAAGGCGGCGTAGATGCTCTGCCAGATCCCCTTTCGGGACCAGCGATTGAAGCGATTGTAGACCGTCGTATAGGGGCCGTATTCCGCCGGGCAATCGCACCAGCGGCAACCGCAACGAAGCACATGGATGATCCCGCTCAGGATGCGCCGGTCATCGACTCGAGGTGGGCTGCCATAATGCGGCAGCAGCGGCTCGATCTTCGACCACTGCTCATCATTCAACCAGAACAATCGGCTCATGAGACTTACCTCTCCAATGAGCCGATTGAATCACAATACGTCCGTTGAGTTTAGAACCTAGCATTACAGTTGCATTTTTATTTTCAAATGAGCTCGTCGCGCGGTTGCCTGATGGGCGCGTCTCCAACATGACCATGCGATGACGTATGCTGGGG
>JASGEG010000145.1:0-7209 GCA_047606605.1 Rhizobium sp. | reverse complement strand
TCCCTTGCCCGCCTCGGCGAGCCTGGACCGAAATATGTGTCCTATGTCGATCCCGGCCCGCCGGATAAGCGCACGATCGCCCAGCTGGAGCACAATCTCGATATCATTCACGACAACACGCCCGAAGGCATGTTCACGCTGAAGGAGAAGTCGAAGACGATCGAAAGCTGGTTCCCCGGCTTCCCCTTCGCTCACCCCGATCCCACCTTGCCGGCGGTGATCTTCAACAATCAGGACCCCTTGTTCCAGAATGCCGACGTGCGCTGGGCGCTGGCGCTGCTCATCGATATCAAGGCTGTGGACATGGCGAGCTATCGCGGTGCCGCGACCCTGTCGGCGCTCGGCGTTCCGCCGACGGCCATCGCCATGAAGGATTATCAGGCGCCCATGCAGGATTGGCTCAAGGATTTTGAGGTCGATACCGGCAAGCGCAAGATCAAGCCTTACGATCCGACGGTCGGCCAGCAGATCGCCGATATTCTGCGCAAGCAGCCGAAGTTCAAGGATCAGATTCCGACTGATCCGGCGGCGATCAGCACGGCCTTCGGCTATGGCTGGTGGAAACCCGATCCGCAGGCCGCCGCCGAGCTTCTGCAAAAGGCAGGCTTCAAGAAAGTCGGCGGCAAGTGGATGACGCCGGACGGCCAGCCTTTCAAGATCCGCCTGACGGTCGAAGGCGACACCCGCTCCGTCTTCACCCGCGCCGGCACGCTGATCGCGCAGCAATGGGCAGCTTTCGGTATCGACTCCAAGGCTCTGCCGACCACAAACCTCTGGCAGGTGGGGCTACAGCCGGGCAATTATCAGGTCGCCATCGCCTGGAGCGTCGAGACCTGGGGCGGCGATCCCGACCTGTCCTTCTTCCTCGACAGCTGGCATTCGGATTTCGTCGCCAAGAAGGGTGAGAACCAGGCAGCGCGCAACTGGCAGCGCTGGTCCAATCCCGAGCTCGACAAGATCATCGAGAGTATCCGCCGGGTCAGCGCCGACGACCCCAAGGGGATCGAACTCGGCAAGGAGTATCTGAAGCTCGTCGCCCGCGAAATGCCGACCATTCCGCTGATGTCCTACAACGTCTTCACGTCGATGGATACCACCTACTGGAAAGGCTACCCGACCATCGCCGATCCCTATACGGACCCGGTTCCCAATTGGGCGAACTCGCGGCTGATGATGGTGAAGCTGAAGCCGGCGCAGCCGTAATCCTCCCAACCCCGACGCAATAGGCGTTGCGTCGGGCACCTTGTCGCCGGGCCATAGGCGGGTCCGGCGACCTTTCTTGAAGCGAGATCCCATGCAGGCAGCAAGGAAACAGGCGGTATGACCTCCTATCCCATCTTCGTCTTGAGGCGTTTCGGCCAGTTCCTGCTCGTTGTCTTTCTCGGCATTTCCGCGACGTTTTTCATCACGCATCTGACGCCGATCGACCCCGTCGAGGAAAGCATCGGCGCCATCCAGCAGATGGGCCAGTCCGACCCGCGCGCCATCGAGCTCATGCGCCAGTCGCTGCGCGAGCTCTACGGCATGCAGGGCTCGCTCTGGCAGCAATATCTGCACTTCTGGGGCCGGCTTGCCACCGGCGATCTCGGACCGTCGCTCTCGGCATTTCCGACGCCGGTCTCCACCATCATCCTGCGATCCCTGCCATGGACCATCGGGTTGATGACCGTCGCGACGCTGATGACCTTCGTCCTCGGCAATATGATCGGTGCGCTGGCCGGCTATTATCGCAAGAGCATGGCGCTCAAGGCTGTCAGCCTGGTCTTCATCGCCATGCAGCCGATCCCTTACTATATCCTCGCCTTCGTGCTGATCATCCTGTTCGGCTATCTCTGGCCGATCCTGCCGATCAACGGCGGCTATGAGATGAACACCAATCTGCAATTTTCCTTCGCGTTGGTGCTCGACATCCTCAAGCACTCGATCCTGCCGGCGCTATCGCTGATCCTTGTCGGCACCGGCGGCTGGCTGATCGGCATGCGGGCGCTGGTGTCGAACATCATCACGGAGGATTATGTGACCTTCGCCGAGCTCGGCGGCGTGCCGAAGGGCCGCATCCTGCGCTCCTACATCGCCCGCAACGCCATGGTGCCGCAATTCACCGGGCTCGCCATGTCGCTGGGCGCGGTCTTCAACGGCACTGTTATCACCGAGATCGTCTTCGGCTATCCCGGCATCGGCAACCTGCTGATCTCGGCGGTGCATGCCGGCGATTACAGCCTCGTGCTGGGGCTGAGTGCGCTTTCCATCGCCGGCGTCGCCGCCGCCGTCTTCATCATCGACATATTGGGTCCGCTGATCGACCCGCGCATCAAGGTGGAGTAGGCCATGTTCACGATCGTTCGCGACCTTGCCCGCCAGAATGCGGAATTCCTCTGCGGCCTCATCTTGTTCGCCGTCATCGTCGGGCTGGTGATCCTGTCCTATTTCTCGCCTTACGGGCCGTCGGACATCTATCTGCTGCCGCCGGACATGCCGCCCGACAGCCAATATTGGCTGGGCACGACCTCGCGCGGCCAGGACGTCTTCTGGCAGCTCACGACCGCTCTGCACAACACGCTTTATTTCGGCATCGGGGTGGCGTTTCTGTCGCGCATCATCTCGCTGGTGGTCGGGCTGGTGGCGGGCTATGCCGGCGGCATGGTCGACCGGGTGCTGATGGCGATCAATGACAGCATCATGGTCATTCCGCAGTTCCCGCTCTTGATCCTGTTCTACTTCGTGCTGAAGGACGGCATGACCTGGAGCGTGCTCATTGTCGTGATGGCCTGTCTCGGCTGGTCCTATGACGCGCGCCTGATCCGCTCGGTGGCGATCAGCCTGAAGAGCCGGCCCTTCACGACCCAGAGCGTCTATTCCGGCATGAGCATGTACAAGATCCTGACGCAGGAACATCTGCCCTATGTGCTGCCGATCGTCTTTGCCACGACGATGAACAACATGATCTGGTCGATCGGCATGGAAATCACGCTGTCGGTGCTTGGCTTCACCGATATCGAGACGCCGACCATGGGCATGATGATCTATTGGGCCAACGCGCATTCGGCGCTGATCGCCGGAACCTGGTGGTGGGTGGCCGCACCGGTCGCGGCCATCATCGTGCTGTTCATGGCGCTCTTCCTGCTGTCGATGTCGATGAACGAATACAACGATCCGCGCAGCCGGCTGAACCGGATGGGGGGCTAAGTCATGGACGCAGTGGTCGAGGTGAAGAATCTCAAGGCCTATTACCGGGCCTTCCTTTATGGCGTCGATCGCGAGGTGCGCGCGGTCGACGATATCAGCCTGACGATCGGACGTGGCGAGATCTATGGTGTGGCCGGGGAATCGAGCAGCGGCAAGACGACGCTGATCAAGACCATTGCCGGCGCCATCCGCCCGCCGCTGAGGGTGGTTTCCGGTGCCGTCACTTTCCATTTCGATGGCGGCACGCAGGATATCCATGCGATGACGCCGGAGGCGAGGGCGGCACTGCGCTGGCGGTATCTGTCCTACATCATGCAAGGTTCGATGAATGTCCTCAATCCGGTGCGGCGCATCCGCCATTCCTTCACCGATTTTGCCTTTCGCCATATGAAGGTGGACAAGGCCACCTTCCTCGAGCGGGTCGGCAGCCATCTGCAGCGGCTGAAGCTCGACCCGCAATTGCTCGACGCCTATCCTCACGAGCTATCCGGCGGCATGCGCCAGCGCATGACCATCGCGCTCGCCACCATCCTGACGCCGGAATTCATCATCGCCGACGAGCCGACCACGGCCCTCGACGTCATCGTGCAGCGCGATGTCCTGACGATGATCCGCGAAATCCAGCGGGAGATGGGTTCCTCCTTCCTGTTCGTCACCCATGACATGGGCGTGCATGCCGCCGTCTCCGACCGCATCGGCATCGTCTATGCCGGCCGCCTGGTGGAGGAGGCGCCGACCCGCAAGCTCTTCCACATGCCGTTGCATCCCTATACGCAGCATCTGGTGGCAAGCCTTCCCCGGATCGGCGATGCAAGCACCCGGCCGTCGCTGGAGGGGCGCCCGCCCAATCTCGCCATGCCGCCGGAAGGCTGCCGTTTCCATCCGAGGTGTCCGAAGCGCATGGACATCTGCAGCCGCGAGGTGCCGCCGATGGTCAATGTCGAGCCGGACCGGCGTGTGGCCTGTTTTGCCGTGACGGGGGAACGGGCATGAACGATCTGCTGTCGCTCTCGCATGTCACCAAGGTCTACCGGCAGGGCGGTCTCCTCAGCCGACGCCACATCACCGCCGTCAGCGATATCAGCCTGACACTGGGGGAGGAGCCGGAGATCCTTTCCATCGTCGGCGAATCCGGCTCGGGCAAGTCGACGATCGCGGCGATGATCCTCGGCCAGACGGCGCCGACGGCGGGACGGCTGGATTTTCACGGCAGTCCCGTCGCCGTACACGGCAAGGCCGAACGGCGCGCCTTCATGCGGCAGGTCCAGCCGGTGCTCCAGAACCCTTTCGAAGCCTTCAATCCGCTGAAGCGGGTGGATCGCTACCTGTTCGAAACGGCCAGGAGCTTCGCGCCCGACGGCAAGCGGCCGGATCGCGCCGCGGTGGAGCGCATGGCCGACGAGGCATTGGCGCATATCGGCCTCACCCTTGCCGAGGTGAAGGGCCGCTTTCCGCATGAGCTGTCGGGCGGCCAATTGCAGCGCACGGCGATTGCCCGCGCCCTCATCCCGCAGCCGCGGCTTCTGGTCGCCGACGAGCCGGTGTCGATGGTCGATGCGTCGCTGCGCATGGCGATCGTCAATCTCTTCGGCCAGCTGAAGAGGGAGCTCGGCCTGTCGATCATCTACATCACCCATGATCTGGCGACCGCCTATTATATCAGCGACCGGATCATCATCATGAAGAAGGGCGAGATTGTCGAACAGGGCAAGGCGCGCGCCGTTCTCGACAATCCGCAGCACCCCTATTCGCGGGCACTGAAGGAAGCCGTCCTGTCCACCACGCCGGAACTTTGACGGGTCTTTGTCTATCGCGGCTCCTTCCCCGATGCCGTCTTCCGGAAGAGCCTGAGTCAGACGCTCATCGGGTGTGGTCGAGCAATTGCCAGACGCGACCGGCGCAGTAACCGGCCACCCATTAACGAAAAAGGCGCCGTTATGCGGCGCCTTCTCGGTCAGGTCTGGGCAAATCCGCGCAGCTTAGTCGCAGACGCGCATCCGCTCGTAATGCCAGCCGTCGTCATATTCGTTCTGAACGGGGCGGCTTTCGTGCCAGCAGCGGGGCGGGGGCGGAGGAGGGGCGGCATAGACCGGACCGCCATTGGCGATCGCGCCGCCGATCATGCCGCCGATGAGCCCGGCTGCCACGCCGCCGACGATGGCGCTGCCATCATGGTGGCGATGATGACGCCGCGGCGCGTCGCGCCAATCATTGTAGCGGTCATATTCCTGCGCCTGGGCGAAACCGGCCGGGGCCAATACGGTGCCGGCAACTGTCGCCGCGAGCAATACCGTGAGAACTGTTTTCTTGATCATGATCACCTCCGACGCGATGCGTCTTGAAATGCAAATGTTCGATGCAGCCAATCAGCTTGTTCGTAGAATGACTATGTTCATCTGAACGTGGCGTGAATGCGCCGTTCAGCTATTTTTCTGGATGATTCTCGCGTTTTTCACTCGGATTCGGCCGCTTGTGGCGAAGGAATTCATGAGCGCAATTCATAAAACCATGCGGGAATTGCGGGCTAATCCCGGTCGATGCGATATCCTAGATAGTCCCGAGCGGACGGTGAAACCCGTCCGAACCGGAAGGAGTGAAAGCATGGATATCAAGAAGAACGGCAGTCAACCCTCTGCCAAGGGACCGGCCGACTGGTTCACCGGCACGGTTCGTATCGATCCGCTGTTTGCCGCCAACGAGGCACGGCGGGGAGCCGCCGGCAGCGTGACGTTCGAGCCGGGCGCCCGCACCGCATGGCACACGCATCCGCTCGGCCAGACGCTGATCGTGACGGCGGGCCTCGGGCGCGTCCAGCGCGAGGGCGGTCCCATCGAGGAAATCCGCCCCGGCGATATCGTCTGGTTCGAACCGGGCGAAAGACACTGGCATGGCGCCTCGCCGACCACGGCCATGACCCATATCGCCATCCAGGAAAATCTCGACGGCAAGGTGGTCGACTGGATGGAGCACGTCAGCGACGCGCAATATCAGGGATAGGCCGCCATTTTCGGCCGGTGGCCGTCGATATCCATGAAAGGAACGCGGATGATCAGGTTCCTGATTGCCGCCGTGGTCGCCCTGGCGGCTCTCTATTATTGCTCGAGTGTCCGCAGCAATGAGCCCATGCAAGACAGGTTTAGCTTGGGAATGCCTGATTCAGTTCCGCGATCGCCTCCAAGCTGAGCGGCGCCGTCTTGCGGTCGCCCAGCAGGAAGAAGAGCTTGGAGGTCTCCTCCAGCTCTTCATAGGCATAGATTGCCTCTTCCAATGTCTTGCCCGACACGATCGGCCCGTGATTGGCAAGCAACATGGCGCGATGGTCGCGGGCGGCAAGGCGGACGGCATCCGCCAGCGCCCGATCCCCTGGCCGGAAATATTTCAGCAGCGGAAGCTTGCCGACCCGCATGACGTGATAGGCCGTCAGCGGCGGCAGAACATCGTCGGTCTGGTCGTGGCACAGGCAGGAGACCGCCACCGAATAGGTGGAGTGGAGATGCACCACGGCGCGGGCCGTCGGCCGCTCCTCATAGACGGCGAGATGGAAGAAGGCTTCCTTGGAGGGCGGTTCGCCGGCCAGAAGCTCGCCTGTAGGCGAGACTTTCGAGATTCGGGCCGGGTCCAGAAAGCCGAGGCTCGAATTGGTCGGTGTGACCAGGATCGAGCCGTCTGCGAGACGGACGGAGAGATTGCCGGCGCTGCCATGGGCGAGCTGGCGATTGTAGAGCAATGCGCCCATGCGGGCGATCTTCTCGCGCAATTCGGCTTCTTCGGTCATCGTTTCTCGTCTCCGGTCTTTAGAGCAGTTCAGCGCTCACGGAAGCGCTGAACTGCTCTATCTTATTGTCTTGACGCAATTCTGAACGGAAAGCCGCTGCGCACTTTCCTGGAATTGCTTAGTGCATCATGGAAAGGGCGGCGGCAAAGAAGTCGTCGCCGCCGAAATTTCCGGATTTGAGGGCGAGCAGCATATTGCCCTGGGCATTGCCGACCGTTCCGAGGACGGGTACGCCCGGCGCGATTTCG
>JASGEG010000144.1:0-3640 GCA_047606605.1 Rhizobium sp. | reverse complement strand
GGCCGCGCCGCTGCAGTTGCTGCAATATCCACGCGTCGGCGAAAGGCTTGAGGAATTCGAGCCTCGTGACGTGAGACGCATCGTCGTGGGCGCTTATGAAATGCGCTACGAAATCGCAGCTTCGACTGTTTTCATCCTACGCATATGGCACGGACGGGAAGATCGGTAGAATAGAGATTGGGACGCCGTAGCGCCCCAATCGTCCAGTCCATTATTCCGCCGCCGCCTCGGTCTCTTCGTGATCCGCCAGGAAGCCGCCGGACTGGCGGTTCCAGAGATCGGCATAGATGCCGCCGCGATGGATCAGGTCCTGATGCGTGCCCTCCTCGATGATGTGACCCTTGTCGAGGACGATCAGGCGGTCCATCTCGGTCAGCGTCGACAGGCGGTGGGCGATCGCGATCACCGTCTTGCCCTGCATCAGCGCGAAGAGGTTCTCCTGGATCGCCGCTTCCACTTCGGAATCGAGCGCCGAGGTCGCCTCGTCCAGCACCAGGATCGGCGCATCCTTCAGGAAGACGCGGGCGATGGCGATGCGCTGGCGCTGGCCACCCGAGAGCTTGACGCCGCGTTCGCCGACCTGGGCGTCGAGCCCCTTGCGGCCCTGCATGTCGACAAGCCCCTCGATGAAGTCCCAGGCATTGGCGCGCTTGGCCGCCTGGATCACCTCCTCATCGCTTGCCTCCGGACGGCCATAGGCGATGTTGTCGCGGATCGAGCGGTGCAGCAGCGAGGTATCCTGCGTCACCACGCCGACCAGCGAGCGCAGGCTGTCCTGCGTCACCCCGGAAATATCCTGGCCGTCGATGGTGATCCGTCCGCTTTCCAGATCGTAGAACCGGAGCAGCAGGTTCATCAGCGTCGTCTTGCCGGCGCCGGAGCGGCCGACAAGGCCGACCTTCTCGCCGGCGCGGATATCGAAGGTCAGGTTGTCGATGACGCCCTTGGCCTTGCCGTAATGGAAGCGGACGTGATCGAAACGGATCGCGCCCTGCTTGACGGCGATTGGTGCTGCCGCCGGCGTATCGACGATGTCATGCGGCTTCGTCATCATCTCCATGCCGTCATAGACCGTGCCGATATTCTCGAACAGCGCCGAGACTTCCCACATGATCCATTGCGACATGCCGTTGACGCGCATGGCGAGGCCGATGGCGATGGCGATGGCGCCGACCGAGATCGAGCCATTGAGCCAGAACCAGATCGACATCGCCGAGACGATGAACAGCGCCGCGCAATTGTTGATGTAGACCGAGGCATGGAACATCGTCACCTTGCGCATCTGCTTGTGCACGGTGTCGAGAAACTCCTGCATCCCCGCCCTGGCATAGGTCTCCTCGCGGCCGGCATGCGAAAACAGCTTCACCGTGGCGATGTTGGTGTAGCTGTCGACCACGCGGCCGGTCATGGTCGAGCGCGCGTCGGCCTGCTGCGCGGCGATCTTGCGCAGCACCGGCACGAAATAGGAGACGATGCCGATATAGACGGCGAGCCACAGCAGGATCGGCAGCATCAGCCGCCAGTCTGCCGCCGCGATGACCAGGATCATCGACAGGAAATAGGTCACGACATAGACGAAGACGTCGAGGATCTTCATCACCGTCTCGCGCACGGCAAGCGAGGTCTGCATCACCTTGGTGGCGACGCGGCCGGCAAACTCATTGGCGAAGAAGGTCATGCTGTGACGCAGCAGGAAGCGGTGCATCTGCCAGCGCGCGATCATCGGATAGTTGCCGAGCAGCACCTGGTGCATGATGAAGCTGTCGAGCACGGCCGCCAGCGGCAGGCCGACCAGCACCATGGCGCCCATCCAGAAGAGCTTGTGCCATTCGGCCTGCAGGAAGGTCGCCTTGTCGGCCTTCGTCAGCCAGTCGACGATATCGCCGAGGAACTGGAACAGCGCCACTTCGCCGATCGCGATCAGCATCGTAAGCACGCTCATGGCGATCAGCCAGGGCGCGGCCGGCCTGGTATAGTGCCAGCAGAAGGCAAAGAGACCCCGCGGCGGCGCATCCGGCACCTCGCTCGGAAATGGATTCAGTCGGCGTTCGAACCAGCCAAACATTGAAATGCTCCAGAGACTCGACCCTTCGACCACCCACTGCGCCCAAGGATCGCGGACTCATATGGTGGCCGGGTGATAAAACAACGAGGCCATGCCGGCCGCGCGATGACTTAAAGAAGGGGGGTACTTGCGAATACGCGCCTTGTAGCGCTCTTCAAATCCGTGGATTCACGGCCCGGAGGCGCATCATCGTAAACAAGATATCCATCTGAGCCTCCTTCTTTCGCAAGTTGTAGAGCGCTTGCCTTCTAGCGCGCCTTTTGTCGTTTGAAAAGCAAAATATGCCGCAAAAATGGGCTATATTCTTCAATTCTGCTGATGGGAAGCATCACAGGAACCGAGGTCCTGCAAAAATCGGAGACAAATCGAGGCGATTTCGCTAGTGGCAGATCATGACTTCGCTGCGCATCGCCCTCTATCAGCCCGACATCCCCGGCAATACCGGCACCATCCTTCGGCTCGCCGCCTGCCTCGGCCTTGGCGTGGACATCATCGAGCCGGCCGGCTTCGACATTTCCGACCGCAATCTCAAGCGCGCCGGCATGGATTATCTCGCCGCCGTTGCGCTGACGCGCCATGTCAACTGGAACCGGTTCGAAGCCTGGCGGGCGACAAGCGGGCGACGGCTGGTGCTCGCCTCCACCAAAGCGGCCGGACGCTACAGCGATTTCGCTTTCCGGGACGACGACATCCTGCTCTTTGGCCGTGAGAGCGCCGGCGTGCCCGACCATGTGCACGAGACGGCCGACAGCCGCATTCTCATCCCGATGGTCGAGGGTCAGCGCTCCATCAATCTGGCCATGTCCGTCGCGATGATATCGGGCGAGGCCCTGCGCCAGACGCAGTGGTCATAATGTCACGCCACGCGCGAGCACATTGGCCGTGAATTGCCGTTGGCAGCCTGGATAAAGTGTGAGAAGCTTTTCGTCGGAATGCTCTAACTTACGGCAACCTTGGCGAGGTGACCCATGTTCCAGACGGCATTCACCCTCACCGTGACCCAGTTCGCACGCAGCCTCAGCCTCCCTGAACGGCTGCAGCATTCGCCCGCGCGCAATCTTGCGCTCGAAGCGCTGCGCCAGCGCAATACGGCGCTCGACGCCCTGTTCTACGACATCAAGGTCATCACGCCGGAGGAAGCGATCTATATCAGCGATTCCCTGTCCGCCGAAGGGTCCATCATGATCGTGCCACCGAGTGGCGGCGAGGCAGTGGTTCTGTGCGAAACGCCGGACGAATTCGTCCTGCGCGGTGGCCGGGATGTAACCGCGCTTGCGGTCGCCGGCATCGGCGGCTCGGCCCTCGGCGCGGCGGCCTTCGCCCGCAATGTCGCCGACGCGATTGCCGCCCCGGTCGCTGTCGTCGTATCCGGCTACGGCCTTGCCGATATCATCACGGAAAGCGTCGGCGGACATTTCTTCTTCGGCCATCTCAAGGGCTTGCGCCCCGTCCTTGAGATGCTCGATGATTTTGCCGGACGGCCGAAAGTCGGCGCTGCCGACACGACCGCGTCCCGCACCAGCCTCGACACCCGCACAGTGCGCGCCCTTCTCGCCGATTCCCGCCTCTCGTTCC
>JASGEG010000143.1:0-28505 GCA_047606605.1 Rhizobium sp. | reverse complement strand
GGCATCGGTCACCAGCTTCTTCAGGTCGCCGGCAGCCTTGCGCTGCATACGGGCGGGAATTTCCTCGGAGCGGAGTTCGAGAAGGAGATCGGGCATGGGAATTGTCTTTACGTTGAGGCAAAAAGGGTCCGGGCGGACTTAGCAAGCCCGGCAACAAAAGTCACGACGGCAAACGGCGAAATTACCATCCGCCACCGCCCCCACCGCCTCCGCCACCGCCGACGGAGCCGCCACGCCGGTTCGGCGCATCGTCGGATGTTTCGTTTCGGTCGGACGAACCGGACGAAACGCTTCCCGAAAAGGCAGAAGCCTCAGTTGAAACCGGTGGCGCGGAAATGGTGGATGGGATGAATGCTGCAACTGCAGACGGCAGTGCGGCGGCGTCTCTCACCCATCCCAAACCATGGTTGTGATGGCAGTCGTATCGATGGCACCATGTCGGCTGATAAGAAGACACCCGCTCCAGCCCCGCCGCGCGGCCAGCAGCCTTGGTGATCCATGTCTCGAACACCTGCGACCATTTCTTTTCCACGCCGAGCGCGACCGCGTAAGGCAGCAGCGTCTCAAAATGCTCCGGCGACATGCGGATATCGTCCTGCACGACCATCCGCCCTTCATCGACCAGAGAAAGATATTGCCTCAAACCTTCGATCTGCCCGATCGCCTTGGCACCGAGATTCGTCCATGTTTCGATGAGGGGAGCGAAGACGAAATTGACGCCGACGATGGCCATGATCAACCCGGCAAGCAGAATCCCTTCTGGGCGCACTGTCCCAGGCCGGTCGGACACCACGGCGCCTATGAACGCCAGGGCGATCAAGCCGAATACGATGGCAAGGCACATTATGGCAGAGATACGCGTTTGCCGACTGATGCCGCGCCGGCGGAGAAACGTGGTTAGCACTCCGATCGTCAATGCCAACAGACCAAAGACCACTGCCATTGCGAAACCGCCGCTATCTCGGCTGCTCATCGAGACGACGCCAAGCGCCGCCAGGGTCAACAGAAGGCTTCCTCCCAGATACGAAGCGTTGGACTTGAAGTATCGCCCCTCATGATCACGCTCGATCACCTTTCGAAACGCCCAGGCGACGCGCTTTACTTCGGCATCATTTTTACGATCGAACACCAGCGGGTCGCGGGGCCCGATAGCGTTCATCAGTACCAATTCGGAATTATCAAGCATTTCCGACAGCGGCTTTCCGGTCGCGTGAACCAAAAGCCTCTCGCCGAGATCATCGAGCTTCACGTATCCCTTGACGGCAAGTCCGAGAAGAGCGGCGGACATTGCCGTTCCCACGCCATTGGGGAAACCCTTGTTGTCGATATAGTTTGCGACGGCAGGCGAAACATTCTCGGGCGGGTTCCAATCCGGCACGATGATCTTCGAAGAAAGATTTTTGCCGGCCCGGCGCCGAGCCACTAGGTGATAAGCGACCAGAACAAGTAACCCGAGTGCCGCAGCGACAATCAACGCCGGCGCGTCGTCCGGCACGACAACAGATCCTTTCGGCAGCATGACCGAGACGGTCAACCCTTCGCCTTTCGCCAGAGGGCGCGTCGTCGAGAAAACGATCCTATCTGGCTGTTGAATAACCGTCGCGTTCTTGCCGGTCGCACCGGCAACGCCGGTAAAGTAAGCAAACCTTTGCGGCTTCACCCCATCAGGCAAGATGATCGTTGCCGATGCCCGGAGGATCGGGAACTGCCAGCCATTGCCGGTGACGTTCCAATAAAGCTCGTCATAATCATCGAAAAACCGGAACTGCCGATCCGTTTGGTAGGTGATACGGAATGTGTGCTTGCCACGGTTGAGCAGGAACGTCTTTCCGTCCTTGTCGGGGCGCCCGATGTAGACGCGCGTGCCGCCATCGATGTCTTCCTGGCGCCACTCCTCCGGCTGACCGTCCCGCTCGACGGATATCACGCTGAAATAGACCCGCTTCTTGCGTCCGGTGGCATCCAAGAAATCCAACGGAAAGTCACGGAAAATACCGCGACGGATAACTTTGCCTTCGGCATTGACGGCAATTGCCTCAACGACCTGCATCGAGCCATTGCGATCCACCGTGATCGTCTGATCGAATCCGGTGATAATCTCAGCCGCCGTCACAGGCCCCGCTGAAAAAATCGACGCCAGGATCAGCAGGAGCCCGCAGACACCGAGCCCGGTTGCATTCCACTTCCCCATACGTTGCCCCCAACGATATTCTCTTGACGCCCCATTCACTCCAATTCGCGGATCACCATCCCCCGCCGCCACCGCCGCCTCCCCCACCGCCGGAAGAGCCGCCGCCGGAGAAGCCACCGCCGCTGCCGAAGCTGGAGGAGGAGCTGGAGGTCGGTGCGGGGATGGTGGAGGCGATGGTCGAGGCCATGGAGGAGGAGAATTCGCCGATCCGGCCGCCGATATCTCCGCCGGAGAAACTGCCGATGTACCAGCCGGGAGCGTAGCCTGCGGCAACCGCCGCCCCCGCGGCCGTCGCCAGCCATGCCTCGAAGGCGCGCGACCAGGGCTTTTCGACGCCGAGGGCGACGGCATAGGGCAGCAGCGTCTCGAAATGCTGCGGCGACATTTGCGGGGCGCCCTGCATGTTCATGCGGTCGCGTTCGGCCAGCGTCAGATATTGTCTGAGACCGGCAATGCCATCCATCATCTTGCGCCCGAGCGGCGTCGGCGCCCCCATCAGGAAAAAGAAGAGGACATTGAGCGCGAAGATGCCGACGACGCCGACCAGCAGCGGCAGCTCGCCCGCCTGCAGCAACGGCAGGACGACGGCAGCGAAGGTGCCTACGGCGGAGGAGACCATGACGAAGCCGGCAAAGGCAAAGATCAGCACGGAAAAGATCCGCCGACCCAGACCGGCGTCGCGGCGCAAGAACGCCCGGCCCAAGCCGCCGGCGAGGATGGTGACGACGACGGACAGAAAACCGGGAAGGACGATCAGCGGCAACGCGTTTTCATGCAGGCGCCCGAAGATGACGATGGCCGCCAGGATGAGCAGCGACAGCGCGATGCCGATGACGACATAGAGCCGGTTGGCCTTGTAATATTCGTCGCGATGGTCGCGCTCGATGGCGCTGCGGAACTGCTGGCCGATCCGCTGCACCGTCTCGCCATGCGCCGCATCGATCACCAGCGGCGTGAAGGGGCCGAGCGCGCCGAACAGCACCTTCTCGCCGCTGCCCAGATCGCGGCCAGCCGCCTTGCCGGTCGGCTTGATGACGAGCTTGTTCTTCAGATCGTCCAGGGTGACGTAGCCGCGCACGGCAAGATCGATCGCCGTCGCCGACAGCGCCGTCCATCCGGCGCCGGAAAAGCCGCGATTGTCGATATAGTTGACCAGCGCCGGCGAGATGCCGTCCGGCGGGTCCCAGCGCGGAACGAGGACGCCCGCCGGCGGATCGCGCCCGACGGCGATCCAGCTCTTGAGATAATAGAAAAACAGCAGGATCAGACCGCCGATGGCGATGATCGCGTCGAGATGATCGGCGAGGAACCAGCGCCATTGCTGGCTGGCGCTCGGCGGCAGGATCGCGCCCTTGGCGAGCTTGATGGCGATCGTCAGGCCTTCGCGCTGCGCCAACGGACGCGTCGTGACGAAGCTGACCTTGCCGGCCTGTTCGCTGGCGCTGGCATTGCGGTCCGAGGCTCCGAGGGGACCGGTGTAGTAGGCAAGCTGCTGCGGCTTAACGCCGTCCGGCAGGGTGACGGTTGCCGACGCGCGCAGGATCGGGAATTGCCAGCCATTGCCCGTGACGTTCCAGTAGAGTTCGTCGTGATCGTCGAAATAGCGGATCTGCCGGTTCGTCGTATAGGTGATCCGGAAAGTGTGCGGGCCGGGGGTGAGCAGGAACTGCCGGCCGTCCTGATCCGCCCGGCCGATATAGATGCGCTCTCCGCCCTCGATCCGCTCGAGCCGCCATTCCTCCGGCTGTCCGTCCCGCTCGACGGAGACGGCGTCGAAATCCACTTGCGCGCGACGGCCGGCGGCATCGAGGAAGGTCAGCGGAAAATCCCGGAAAATCCCGCGCCGGATGGCGCGGCCTTCCGCATTGACCGCGATTGTCTCGGTGACCCGCATCGAACCGTCGCGGTTCAGCGTGATCGCCTGGTCGAAAGCCGTGATGAGTTCGGCCGCCGATGCCGCCATTGCCGAAAAAAGCAGAAGCAGGGCCGGCAAGAGCCCGGAAAGCCAGCGCGTCATCACACCCCCAAGCAACCCGCGGCGCCCTTCATGGACGGCCCCGCATAGCGTGAACCTCAGGCCACGCCCCTTGGGGAGCGTGGCTTCATTCGTCGTAGGCGACACCCAGCGATGCCAGCACGTTCCAGTAGGACGGGAAGGTCTTGGCAACGCAATCGGGGTCGAGAATGGTGATGCCGCCGATCTTGAGGCCGGCGAGCGCGAAGCTCATGGCGATGCGGTGATCGGCGAAACTGTCGATTTCGGCCGCCAGCACCTTGCCGGCGAGGCTCGGGTCGGAGGCGACGATCAGGTCGTCGCCCTCCTCCGTGCCGAGGCCGGGAACGATGCGCGACAGGCCGCTCGACAGCGCGCGCACGCGGTCGCATTCCTTGACGCGGAGATTGGCGATGCCGACGAAGCGCACCGGCGTCTCGTTGAAGGCGGCCAGCACGGCAAGCGTCGGGATGGCGTCCTGCATCTGCGATCCGTCGATGACGGCCGGCAGATGCGGAAACTGCGAAATCACCTCATAGGCGCGGGCATCCGGCTGCGAGAATTCGCTTGCCGGCGTGCCGAGATCGATCTTGCCGCCGCTCAGCACTTCCGCCGCCCAGAGATAGGTGGCGGCCGAGGCGTCCGGCTCGATATGGAAATCCGCCGCGTGATAGCCGGTTGGCTCCACCCGCCAGGCAACCGGACTGACGCGCTCGACCCTGGCGCCGAAGGCGCGCATGGCAGCGACGGTCAGATCGATATAGCCGAGAGCGCCGATATCCTCGCCCAGCAGCTCGACATCGACCGACCGGTCGCCGCCGGCGGCCATCATCAGCAGCGCCGAGACATATTGGCTGGAGAGGCCGCCGTCGATCTCGACCCGGCTCGCCTCGAAACGGCCGGTGCCGTTGACGGTGACCGGCGGGCAGCCGGTCTCAGTCGAGGCGTCGATGCCGAGCGAGCGCAGCGCGTCCACCAGCGGGCCGATCGGCCGCTTGCGCATATGGGCATCGCCGTCGACGACGACCTTGCCGTCGACCAGCGCGGCCGCGGCCGTCAGGAAGCGGGTCGCGGTGCCGGCATTGCCGAGAAACAGCGGCGCGGCCGGTGGCTGCAGCTTGCCGCTGCCGGTGACGATGAAGGTGGTGTCGTTGGGCTCGTCGATCACGACGCCCATGGCGCGCAGCGCTTCGGCCATATAGCGGGTGTCGTCGCTCTTCAGCGCGCCGGTGAGCCGGCTGGTACCCTTGGCAAGGCCGGCGAGCAGCAGCGCGCGGTTGGTGATCGACTTCGATCCCGGCGGCATGGCGCGGCCCACAAGCGGCTTGCCCGGCGGGATAATCGTGAGTTTGGCTCTACCCATCATCATTCTCTTTGGTCAGTCAGGAAGGCGGCCGATGGCCTGCGGTCGCCTCCTTTACCGCCTTGCTGGAAAAACCGATAGCCGGAATCTCAGAACTTCACGGTGGGAACGGCGCGATCCGCTTCGTTGGTGATCTCGAAATAGGCGCGCTTGGCAAAGCCGAACGGGCCGGCGATGAGATTGGAGGGGAAGCTTTCGACCTTGACGTTCAGATCGCGCGCGGCGCCGTTGTAATAGCGGCGCGACATCTGGATTTCGCCCTCGAGGCTTTCCAGCGTGCGCTGCAATTCGACGAAATTCGTATTGGCCTTCAGGTCGGGATAGGCTTCCGAAACAACCATCAGGCGGCCGAGCGCCTGGCTGAGGACACCCTCGGCGGCGGCGCGGCCGGCAATGTCGCCGGCGGGCACGGCCTGCACCGAATTGCGGGCCTGGATGACCTCCCGCAGCGTCTGGTTCTCATGCCCGGCATAGCCTTTGACCGTCTCGACCAGATTGGGAATGAGATCGGCGCGGCGCTTCAACTGCACGTCGATGCCGGACCAGGCCTCCTCCGCCACCTGGCGGGCACGGACAAGGCCGTTATAGACCAAAACGGCATAGAGCGCGGCCAGGACGATGATGGCCAGGATAATGAGCATCGCGATTCCCCCGTTGCGATTGCAACCGAAGGGACACTATGCAGCTTCGCGGCCGTTGTCACCCGATTTTGCGACCGTGGCGCCGTTCAGGCCGCCTGATTGACCCAGTTCACCCCGCCGGCATCCGTCAGCAGGAAGGCTTCGCCGCAGGCCTTGGCGAGCGTGCGCACGCGCAGGATATAGCTCTGGCGCTCGGTGACGGAGATCACGCCGCGCGCGTCGAGCAGATTGAAGACGTGGCTTGCCTTGATGCACTGGTCATAGGCCGGGAAGACGCATTTGTGCAGACGCTGATTGTCGCTGTCGCCGGGGGCGCCAGCAGCCAGGAGCGCCAGGCACTCCTTCTCGGCATCGATGAAGTGACGATGCAGCATCTCGGTATTGGCATATTCAAAATTATGCCGGGAATATTCCTGCTCGGCCTGCAGGAAGACGTCACCATAGGTGATCTTCTCGTCGCCTTCGAGGCCGTTGAAATTCAGGTCGTAGACGCTGTCGACGCCCTGGACATAGGTCGCGAGACGCTCAAGACCGTAGGTCAGCTCGCCGGCGACGGGCGCGCATTCGATGCCGCAGACCTGCTGGAAATAAGTGAACTGCGACACTTCCATGCCGTCGCACCAGCATTCCCAGCCCAGCCCCCAGGCGCCGAGCGTCGGGCTTTCCCAGTCGTCCTCGACGAAGCGGATGTCATGCACCAGCGGATCAAGGCCGATCGCCTTCAGCGAGCCGAGATAGAGCTCCTGCAGGTTCGGCGGATTGGGCTTCAGGATGACCTGATACTGATAGTAGTGCTGCATACGGTTCGGGTTTTCGCCGTAGCGGCCGTCCGAGGGGCGGCGCGACGGCTGCACATAGGCGGCCTTCCAAGGCTTCGGCCCGAGCGCGCGCAGCGTGGTCGCCGGGTGGAACGTGCCGGCACCGACTTCCATGTCGTAAGGCTGGAGAACCGCACAACCCTTGTCGGCCCAGTAGTTATGCAGGGTCAGGATCAACGCCTGGAACGAGCGCTTCGGGTTCATATTGTCGGGCACGGTGGCGGTCATGGAGATCAGCTACTATCTGCTTGGTGTACGTTGGCGCGACAGGTGCCACGATGGAAGACAGGGGTCAAGGTTTTTGCATCGATGGATGCCTGCTTGCGCATGCACCGACGGCCCAAGCCATGATAGCATGATGATGGGGCTCTCTGCTAACGAAATGGATTAATGATCGTTAGCTGTTTTTCGACAATCAAGCCATCGTGCAGATCCTCAGAATAGTATCTTTCGCACTTGCCTTGCAGAGCCGCCGCGACCATCGCCGCATCGTAATAAGAAAAATTATAACGCTCCGCCAGCTTGAGCGCCGAGAGGGTTGTCGTCTCATCGATCGGGAGAATCGAAGCAGACAAATCGACTACCGTTTCAACAACGTCATAAATGCGCGTCCACGGCAACCGGAGCTTCTTGCGTCCAACGTTGGCAAATTCGTTCAACGCCTGCACGCTTGTTACAAATGGTTCCGCCAGGAGCGATTGTGCCCTTGATGCTCGTGCGTCTTCCGTAAATGCGTAGAGCAGAACATTCGTATCAAGAAAGGAAGAGACAACAGGCATTAGCGGGAATTGGCTTCGTCGCGATCAAACTTCCAATCCGCTGGAAGCTTGAGCTGAAACGCCCTCATTCTCTCCAAAGCCCTCTGCCGCCGGTCATCCCGTTCGATTTCGAAAGTACGATCTCCTCCGATACGCACGACAACATCATCGCCTTCCTTCAAATCCAAGGCTTCTGCGACCGCGGAAGGAATACGAATGGCCAAGCTATTTCCCCATTTTGAAACTTGCATGGGATGCTCCGTGATATACGATACACAATGTATATCATTTGTTCAAATGCTAGACAATGAGAGCCTACTCATCCTCCCGCTTCACCCGATACTCCCCCGTCTTCGGGTCCTTCACCAGAGTCCCGATCGCGCCCGTCCGTCTTTCCGTCTCGGCGCGGCGGGATTTTTCGGCAAGCCTCCGGGCGTCGCGCACGAAGCGGCGGTAAAGCCACCAGATACCGCCGATGGCGACGGCGAAGAAGATGATCTGCGGCATCACGCAGCGCTCCCGATTACAATCCGTACCGACCCCACAATGCCTTTTCCTCCGCGGCTTCGGCAAGACCGGCGGCAAGGCCGGCGCCGACATTGTCGATGCCCGGCAGCGAAATGCCGGGGGCACGGCGGCCGAAGAGGCTGCGCGGCGCGGTGATCAGTTCCAGCTTGGTCTTGTCGCCGAAACGCTTCCTCAGCTCCTGGCGCATATCCGCGAGCCCATCGACCAGACCGAGTTCCAAACCGCGTCCGCCGGTCCAGAACAGGCCCGAGAATACCGTCTCGTCGGCAGCCAGCTTCCCGGCCCGGCGTTCGCGCACCATGTCGATGAAGACCTTGTGGATCTCGAGCTGCAGGCTCTTCAGATATTCGATGTCCTTCTCCTTTTCCGGCTGGAACGGATCGAGGATCACCTTGTTCTCGCCGGCCGTATAGACGCGGCGTTCGACGCCGAGTTTCTTCAGCAGCTCCGGAAAACCGAAACCGCCGGAGACGACGCCGATCGAACCGACGATGGAGGTGGCATCGGCAAAGATCTCGTCGCCGGCCAGCGCGATCATATAGCCGCCGGATGCCGCGACATCCTCGACGAAAACCAGCACCTTCTTCTGCTTCTCGCGCGCGAGATCGCGGATGCGATTATAGATCATCCGCGACTGCACCGGCGAACCGCCTGGCGAATTGATGACGAGCGCAACGGCCGGCGCGGCCTTCATGTCGAAGGCCTTTTCCAGCGCCTGCGCCACGCCTGCGAGATTGAGCGACTGCCGGAGAGGTCCGCCGCCGGACGCGATGACGCCGCTCAGCCGGACGACGGGAACAACCACCCTTTCCTTGCGAAACCGCTTCGGAAGCATGCGCCTGAAAAAACCAGCCATTCGTCGTCCCTGAATCATGATGTTTGTGTCGGTGATGTATGCATGGAAACGGCAAACGCAACATGGATCATTGCATTTTCATGGCCCTTATCTCGCCGGCGGTCGTGTTTTTCATCGATGGAAGCGAGAGATGACCTTTCGCCGCCGACGCCGGACCTCGAAAAAACATTTCTCCGTCCGCGCCAAGTTTGGGTCCGGCTCCCTCTACAATAGTCGATCAAAAAAATAGATTTATACCATCGAATTGCAGGAGCATCGCATGTCCAGCCAGGCTGCCAATGTCATCGATTTCCAGGCCTACCGTGACGCCCGCACCAGGAGCGCGCCGGCGGAGCACGTCCCTGCATCCGCATGGCCGCAGCAGCCTTTTCTGATGTGGGTCCCCTTCATGGGCTTCGTGCCGGTGATGCCGCTCGGCATTCCGAACTATGGCGCTTGATTCCGTCGAGACATTCCATGCGGCCCCCAGGCCCGAGTCGGTCGATGAGATTTCGGCGCTGACGGGTCAGAACCTCCGGCGCCTACGCACGCGCCGCGGCTACTCCCTGGATCGGCTGGCAAAGATCTCCGGCGTCAGCCGCGCCATGCTCGGCCAGATCGAAACCGGCAAGAGCAGCCCGACCATCAGCATTCTCTGGAAGATCGCCGCCGCTCTCGACGTCCCCTGCGGTTCGTTGATCGCACAGCCGCGCGATACTTCCCTGCAGGTGCTGACCCATGCCAAGGCCAAGGTGCTGATCGCCTCGGAAGGCAAGTTCCAGACGCGGGCGCTCTTTCCCTATGAAAGCGAGCGCAAGGTCGAATTCTACGAATTGCGCATTGCGCCCTATCATACCGAGCTTGCCGAGGCGCATCATCACGGCACGATCGAGAACCTCGTCGTCTCGCGCGGCACTGTGGAAATCGTCGCCGGCCGGCATCCGGCGCAGATCCTTGGCGAAGGCGATGCCGCGATCTTCGACGCCGACGTCGCGCACAGCTACCGCAACATGACCAGCAGCGAGGCCGTGCTCTATCTCGTCACCACCTATGTCGAGGAAGTTCGCGGCTGAGGCCTTTCCGCCTCCGGCAACAAAAAGGCCGCCCTTCGCAGGGCGGCCGGAGACGGATGGAGGTCTGCTTGTTATCCAGCGGACGTCAGCCTGAAGAAATCAGGCAGCTTCCATCATGCAGCACATCATCATGTTGCCGCACATCATCATCATGGGCATGCCGGACGACATCATGGACATCATGCGCTTGCAGCATTCCATGAACATGTCCTTGTCCATGCCGTCCATCGGCATCATTTCGCAGACCATGCCCTTCGGGGTCATCTTGCAGGTCATCTTGCTCATCATCATCTGCATCATGGGCATCATCATGCCATTCATCATCGGCATCTGACCCATCATCGGGTTCATCATGCCGCCCATCATGGGATTCATCATCGGCATCATGCCGTTCATCATCGGGTTCATCATCCCACCCATCATCGGGTTCATCATCGGCATCATGTTCATGGCAGGGTTCATCGTCGTCATCTCCAGTGTTTAGCCTTATTTCGGCTTCCAATGAGAATTGAGTTAGAGCGACTAAAAATAAGGTTCAACATAAAAAATTGTTCCAATATTCTTTCCTCCAACAGAATGGAAACCTGTCCGCTCGATGTCGGCCAATCTTCGCTATCGCGGATATTCCTCCGTTATCGCGGATTATACCAAATCCGCCTGATGCCGTGAACGAAATCGGAGAGGTTGTTCCCACGGCAAGCGAGTCGCGCCGCCGGCGGCAGGGACGGTGCCGTGGGTCACTTCCGCGGATAGGCGGCCCGACCGTTGTTCAGATCGTCGACGAAGTCGGAGAACTTGTGCGTTCCCTCGCCATGCATCACCAGAGGCGCGCGCAAGACCAGCCGCGCCCTGGAGCCCTTGATGGCCGTCACCAGGATGCGGACGGCATTTTCGCCCTCGCGCGGATGGATCGGCGTGATCTCGACGCCGCCGAAACGGCGGCCGCAGGCGGCGATGATCTCGGCGATCGATTGCGGCCGGGCGATCAGCGACAGCTGGCCGCCGGGGATCATGATCGCGCCCGCCGTGCGCACCCAGCTTTCGAACAGGCCGTCGGTCATGGCATGCGCCTGCGCTTTCAAGGCGTCCGGCGTCAGCCTGTCGCTGGCATCGTTGAAGGGCGGGTTCATGATGACATGATGGAAACTGTCATCCACGAGACCGGCGGCGTTGCGGTCCTTGCCCGTCAGGGTCACATCCGCCTCGACGACCGAGACGCGCCGCGAGAACCGTTCGTTTTCGGCAAGGGCGAGGCTCTTGCGGGCAAATTCCGCCATCTCGGCCGAACGTTCGAACAGCACCACCTCGGCGCGCTCCAGCCGCGAGGCCACGGCAAGGCCGGCCGCTCCCGCGCCGGCGCCGAGATCGGCCACGCGGATGGCGCGCCCGTCATCGACCAGCGCGGCCAGCAGCATGGCGTCCATGCCGGCACGGTGGCCCCGGCCCTTCGGCTGGACGATATGGAACGCGCCGCGATGGAAGGCATCGATGGTTTCGGAAGACTGGCCGGCCATGGGAAACCTCAGCCGCGCGCCGGGCGCAATTCGTCGCCGAGACCGGCGTCGATCAGGATGCGCCGCGCCTGATCGGCACGATCCTCCTCCACCAGGAAGCGGCGCGGCAACATGCCGAGCGACCCCTCGAGAATGCTCATGGCCTGGTCCGCCACGAAGCAATGAATCCCGGCATCCTTCATCAGGCTCTCGGCGAAGGAGAGGAGGACGGGATCATTGGTGCGGATCAGCTCGTGCATAAGGCTCGGGTTTCCTGTCAAATTTACGCGACGAGACAATTCGCCTCTTGCCGCCTCTTTCGCCCCTTCTTATTGTGCTTTGTGAAAAATGAACAGGAGTCCGGACAGTTGGGCGTCGTGATACCGCTTGAAGAAAGCAAGAATAAACAGGCCTCCATCAAGCCATTGGTGGATCTGACCAAGGCGGATATGGAACGTGTCAACCAGCTTATCCTGTCGAAGGCCGGTTCCGATGTGCAGATGATCCCGGAAGTGGCGGAACATCTGATCTCGTCGGGCGGCAAGCGCCTGCGGCCGATGCTGACCATCGCCTCCGCCGCGCTCTACAACTACCAGGGCGACAATCACATCAAGCTCGCAACCTCGGTCGAGTTCCTGCACACCGCGACCTTACTGCATGACGACGTGGTCGACGAGAGCGACCTGCGCCGCGGCAAGTCCACCGCCCGCATGATCTGGGGCAACCAGGCGAGCGTGCTCGTCGGCGACTTCCTGCTCGGCCAGGCCTTCCGCATGATGGTGGAAGTCGGCTCGCTGGAGGCGCTCGACGTGCTGTCGTCGGCCGCCTGCGTCATCGCCGAGGGCGAGGTGCTGCAGCTTTCCGTCTCCAAGAACATGGAGACCACCGAGGACGACTACCTTTCCGTCATCCGCGCCAAGACGGCGGCGCTGTTTGCCGCCGCCGCCGAAGTCGGCCCGATCGTCGCCAATGCCGGCAAGGCCGAGCGCAATGCGCTGAAATCCTACGGCACCAATCTCGGCCTCGCCTTCCAGCTGGTGGACGACGCCTTGGATTACGGCGGCAAGGCTGCCGATCTCGGCAAGAATGTCGGCGACGATTTCCGCGAAGGCAAGATCACGCTTCCCGTCATCCTCGCCTACCGCCGCGGCACGGAGAAGGAGCGGGCCTTCTGGCGCGACTCCATCGAGAGCGGCAACAACAGCGACGAGAACCTGGAAAAGGCACTGGGTCTGATCACCAAATATGGTGCGCTCACCGACACCATCGCCCGTGCCGTTCATTACGGCACCATCGCCCGCGACGCACTGGCGCCGCTTCCGGAAACGCCGTGGAAATCCGCGCTTATGGAAGTGATCGATTTCTGCATCGAACGCGTGAACTGATCGCGACAGGCCGAATTTCTTGCGCGGCCGCTTCAAAAAAGCCATCCTGTTGTGAATCACTTGACACGAACGCTTTGTGTCGCCGGCCCCTCGCCGGCAATCCCTTGATGAAAGGCTTTCTAATGCGGCAGAGACTTGCCATCCGTTTCCTCTCGGGCGCTGCCTTGGCCGCGATCCTTTCGATGTCGGCGCTGAACAGCGCTCGCGCGGAAGACGCCGCAAAGACGCCGGAAACCAAGAACGAGGCGGTCGTCTTCGATGCGGAAGCCGTCGACACCTTCGCCGGCGCCTTCCTCGCCGCCCGCACCGCCGATGTCGATCATGACTACGACAATGCCATCGCCCTCTATAAGAAGGCGCTGATGCTCGAGCCGGGCAATCCGGAAATCCGTCAGCGGCTGATGATCTCGCTGCTGCTCAACGGCAATCTCGAAGAAGGCGTGAAATACGCCAACGAGTTGAAGAGCGATTCCTCCGTCGAGCGCGTCACCACGATCGTGCGCGGCATGGAAGCCATCCGCCGTCACGATTACAAGGCCGCGCAGGAGATCCTCAAATATAACGGCCCGAACGATCTCGACCGGATGATGAACAATCTGCTGCTTGCCTGGGCGCGCGCCGGCGCCGGCCGGGGCAAGGAAGCGATCTCCATGATCGACAAGATGAAGGGCCCGGACTGGTTCAACATCTTCAAGAACTATCATGCCGGCGCCATCGCACTGACGATCGGCGATACGAAGTCCGCCCGTTCGCACCTGAACGACGCCATCCTCGACAAGGCCGGCGGCGCGACCGCCCCGGATACCTTCATGCGCGCGGTCATGGCGCTGGCACGGCTGGAAGCCAAGGTCGGCGACAAGCAGAAGGCGCTGGACACGGTCTCGGTCGGCGACAATCTGATCAACAATTACGCGCCGTTGAACGCGCTGCGCGAAAGCATCAACAAGGGCGAAAAGCCGGAGCAGCAGGTGACCGACGCCACGCAGGGCGCCGCCTCCGTGCTCTTCACCATCGGCGCGGCACTGAACCGCGACGGCGCCGAGGATGTCGTCTCGCTCTACCTGCAGATCGCCAATACGCTCGATCCGAAGAGCGCCGATACGCTGGTGCTGCTCGGCGGGCTCGCCGAAAAGCAGGAGCAGGTCGATCGCGCCATCGCCTTCTATCGGAAGGTGCCCGCCAATTCGCCGATGACCCGCATCTCCGAGCTGCAGCTCGGTCTCGCGCTTGCCCAGGCCGGCAAGGTCGAGGATGCTCGCAAGCACCTGAAGGCGCTGATCGATTCCGATCCCAAGGATATCCGCAGCTATCTCGCCTATGGCAGCGTTCTCTCCGACGCCAAGGACTTCCAGGCCATGGCCGAGAATTACGACAAGGCCGTCGAGGTTATCGGCGCTCTGCCGAAGCGCAGCGATTGGGCCGTGTTCTTCCAGCGCGGCATCGCCTATGAACGGCTGAAGAAGTGGCCGCAGGCCGAGCCGAACTTCAAGAAGGCGCTGGAACTGAATCCGGACCAGCCGCAGGTGCTGAACTATCTCGGCTATTCCTGGGTCGACATGAACACCAATCTCGACCAGGGCCTGGACATGATCCGCAGGGCCGTCGATCTGAAGCCGGATGACGGCTACATCGTCGATTCGCTCGGCTGGGCCTATTTCCGCCTCAACCGCTTCGACGATGCGGTGACGGAACTGGAGCGCGCGGCGCAGCTGAAGGCCGGCGACCCGACGATCAACGATCACCTCGGCGACGCTTACTGGCGCGTCAACCGCAAGCTCGAAGCGGTCTACCAGTGGAACCGCGCTTTGGCCTCCAAGCCGGAGGAAGCGGATATTCCGAAGATCAAGGAAAAGATCGAAAAGGGCCTGCCGGCGCTCGATACCGACCCCAAGACGGTCGACAAGAGCAAGCAGCCGGACCCCACACCGCCGCCGGCAACCGATCCCAACACGAATACGCCGCCAGTCGATAAGAAGTCCTAAGACCGCCGATGACCACGATCTTCGCGGCTGATGATTTCGACCTCACCGAGGACGCGCCCGCCAAGATCAATCTCGCGCTGCATGTCACCGGCCAACGGGCGGACGGATACCATCTGCTCGACATGCTGGTGACCTTTACCGGGCATGGCGACCGCCTGGGTTTTTGCGCGAGCGAGCATGACGTATTCAGCCTGTTCGGGCGCTTCTCGCCGCTTCTCGGCCCCGAGGCCGATGCCGGCGGCAATCTGGTGCTGAGGGCGCGTGACCTGCTGCGGCAGGCCGCCCTTCAGGCCGGGCTGGCGGCGCCGCCCGTGCACATTCATCTGGAAAAGAACCTTCCGGTCGCTTCGGGGATCGGCGGCGGGTCGGCGGATGCGGCTGCGACCCTGCGCGGATTGGCAAGGCTCTGGGGTCTGAGCTTGCCCCCCGACGAGATGACCGCGCTTGCCCTGAAGCTTGGAGCCGATGTGCCGATGTGCCTGGCAAGCCGGCCGCTGATCGCGCGGGGCATCGGCGAGGCGATCGAGCTGCTGCCGGACTTCCCCTCCTTTGCCATGGTGCTCGGCAATCCCCTCGTCGGCGTTTCGACGCCGGAGGTATTTCGCCATCTGGCACGGAAGAACAATCCGGCGCTGGCGCTTTCTTCACGCCGCTCGAATGACCGCACTCGCTGGATCGAGATCATGGCGGGGCTGCGAAACGATCTCGAACCGCCGGCGCGGGCGCTATGCGGCGAGATCGCCGTGCTGTCGCAGATGATCACGGATGAAGGGGCGCTCACGACCCGCATGTCCGGCTCCGGCGCCACCTGCTTCGGCCTGTTTGATGATCCGGAGCAGGCGACAGCCGCCGCCTCGGCGCTTCACAGGCGGAGGCCGGACTGGTATTTCCAGGCGACGGAAACGATTGGAGGAGATGCGTGATGGCTGGCCCAGGCGAAGCAAGGTCCTTCATTCCTGTCGGCATCGCGGTGCTGACCATCTCCGATACGCGCACGCTTGCCGACGACAAATCCGGCGATACGCTGGTTGCCCGGATCACGGAAGCCGGCCACAGACTGGCGGCCCGCGCCATCGTTCCCGCCGACAAGGAGCGCATCCGCGGCCAGGTGGAAGCCTGGACCCGCGATGAAGCCATCGATGTCGTCATCACCACGGGCGGCACGGGCTTCACCGGCCGCGATGTCACGCCCGAGGCGCTGGAACCTCTGTTCGAAAAACGGATGGATGGTTTCTCCGAAGTGTTCCACCGGATTTCCTACGACAAGATCGGCACCTCGACGATCCAGTCCCGCGCAACGGGCGGCGTGGCCAATGCCACCTTCATCTTCGTGCTGCCCGGCTCGCCCGGCGCCTGCAAGGATGCCTGGGACGGAATCCTGAAGGCGCAGCTCGACTATCGGCACATGCCCTGCAATTTCGTGGAGATCATGCCGCGCCTCGACGAGCACCTGAAGCGCGGCGGCGGCTCCAGATAGAGCCGGCGCTTGCCGGAACGACCGCCGGCGATCTGACGTCCTATGCCTTCGGTCCCGGCAAGACAGGAATTGATTCCCAATTCTGGCCGGTGAGAATGACGCAGCTCTGGCCGGAGACATTGGTGATCATCATGGTCCAGCTGCCGTTTTCGGACGCAAAGATCTCGACGATCGTCTTCGCATCGAGCTGACCGACGGCCGAAAGCTTCTCGGAATAATGTTCGCCAAGGAAAGCGACGAGATTGGCGCGCTCGGCGCAGGCAAGCATCGCCTGTGACGCTGCGGGGCTCGGATAGAGGATTGCCATTGCCACAAGGGCCGTTCCGATGAGGCGGCAGAGCATCGTGCGTTCCATGACGCACCTCCTTTCGCCGGCACCCCGGCAGAAAAGGAGAGTTCCGCTGACCTGTCCTGCCGCATACCGGCATCTTATGGTCGGCCACCCGACGCGACACGCGAGAGGTGCCGCCACGATTAAATTATGACAGCTATTCTCCTATTTTCAAATGAAATCGAAAATGGCTGTTGGAACGAGGTTAGCGCGCCGAGCGCGCCACCCAGGAGGGAATGATTTCGCTGGAAAGCCGCCGGCCCTTCTGTCCCTTGGCGAATTCCGCAAGCCGCATGCCGGTCCTTGCCGCGGCGATGGCCTGGCGCTTGGAGAGCAGCAGGCCAAGTTCCAGCGGCGGCGAGCTGCGTCCGATGCGCTGCAGCAACGGCCGGCGATAACCGCGCGACGCGGTGAAGCGGGCCGGCACCTTGTTCAGCGAGACATATTCGGCGATCTCGTCGATCCAGCCGGCCTGCGGCCTGGCGCCCGGCTCGACCAGCAGCAGCCACTCGCCGCGCGCCGAACGCAATATGTCCTTGATATCCCACTGCGAATAGAAGCGGCAACCGGCGGCATCGGCAACCCGCGAGGTGCCGTCCCGCGAGCCGTGGTCAAGTATGACGACATCGCAGACCAGCCCCTCGATCGCGCCCGCCACCAATGCCGCCAATGTCTGCGCCAGCTCAGGTTCCTGATCCTGGCATTCAATTATGACCGTCAACATTGCCCATTTATAGAGCGCCGCACAATTTATTGCCAGCACCTAAGCGGCAAACCGGAGCGTTTAAGAAAAGAATCATATGCAACCTGAAAAGCGCCATGACGGCTCCCTCGCCTAACCCCGAAGCGAGGGGACGCGGAGGGCGATCCTGCAATTTTGTTCTTGCAATGTTCTCATTTGTCGGATAGGAATTTAATCATCTCAGACGCGGCATGCTGTGCCACGCACCGTCCCGGAGTTACCGATGAACGAGCAGTCCCTTGCAGGGCAGGCCGCGTTTGCGCCTGCCAATACGGCAGATATTGCCAACGCTTTGATCGCCGACGCCGGTCTCAGGGTCGAGATCGACCGCAGGCGCGGTCGCGGCGCCGGGCTGAACCCGGGCGGGCGCTTCGAGCCGCTGCAGCGCGAGGCATTCGACGACGGCTGGCAGACGCTGGAGGAGCTTCCGCCCTTCAAGACCGAAGTACAGGTGGAAAAGCCGCGCACGGCGATCACCCGCAACGAATCGCCCGACATTCCCTTCGACCGTTCGATCAATCCGTATCGCGGCTGCGAGCATGGCTGCATCTATTGTTTCGCCCGCCCGACCCATGCCTATATGGGCCTCTCGGCCGGGCTCGATTTCGAATCGAAACTGTTTGCCAAGCCGGATGCGGCGAAGCTCCTCGAACGGGAGTTGGCAAAGCCCGGCTACAAGCCGCGTGTCATCGCCATCGGCACCAATACCGATCCCTATCAGCCGATCGAGAAGGAATGGCGGATCATGCGCCAGATCCTCGAGGTATTGAACAAGGCGAACCATCCGGTGGCGATCGTCACGAAATCGGCGCTGATCATACGCGACATCGATATTCTCAAGGAAATGGCGGCCAAGAACCTCGTGCGGGTCGGCATCTCCGTGACGACGCTCGACCGCAAGCTGGCGCGCACCATGGAGCCGCGCGCGGCGACGCCGCAACGCCGGCTGGAGGCGATCCGGGCGCTCAGCGAGGCTGGTATCCAGACCGCGATCATGATGGCGCCGATCATCCCGGCCCTCAACGATCACGAGATCGAGCGCATCCTCGACGCCGGCAAGGCCGCCGGCGCGATGGAAGCGAGCTATGTCATCCTGCGCCTGCCGCTGGAGGTCAGTCCGCTCTTCCGCGACTGGCTGCTGCAGAATTATCCAGACCGCTATCGGCACGTCATGTCGCTGATCCGCTCGATGCGTGGCGGCAAGGATTATGATGCCGAATTCGGCAAGCGGATGAAGGGGGCCGGCCCCTATGCCTGGCAGATCAGCCGTCGCTTCGAAATGGCGACCAGGCGGCTGGAACTCACCCGCCGCAATATCGCGCTGCGCGACGACCTGTTCGTTCCGCCCGACGGCAGCGGCGTGCAGCTCTCGCTGCTTTGACCATTCCCTGCGGGTTTCCCTGCCCGCTGGAAACGCCCCTGGTTCTGCCGCTCTGATCCACCGGGGGCTTGCAGGAGATCGGGTGGTGTGCGAGCTTCGCCGCATGCCACGCAGCACACCACCCGATTCTCCCATGCTTTTCGACGCAGGCCCGATCGTTCCGACCTTCGAGCTGGAGCTGATTGCGCGCCGCGCCGGACATTGGCCGGTTGCCGGCGCCGATGAGGCAGGACGCGGGCCACTGGCGGGGCCGGTGGTGGCCGCAGCGGTCATTCTCGATCCCGAGCGTATCCCGCAGGGACTGAACGATTCCAAGCAATTGACGGCAGCCAGGCGCGAGGCCTTGTTCGTCGAGATCCTCGCGACCGCGACGGTCTCCATCGCCTCCTCGAGCGCCGGCCGCATCGATATCACCGACATCCGCAAGGCGAGCCTCGACGCCATGCGCCGCGCCATTTGCGGCCTTGCCGTGCCGGCGAGCTATGTGCTGACGGACGGGCTGGACGTACCGGCTGGATTGGCCTGCCCCGGCAAAGCGGTGGTCAAGGGCGATGCCCGCTCCTTCTCCATCGCCGCCGCCTCGATCGTCGCCAAGGTCACCCGCGACCGGATGATGGCGCGTGCCGGCGATGTCTTCCCCGCCTATGGCTTTGCCGCCCATGCCGGCTATGGCACCGCCCAGCACCGTGCCGGCATCGAAAAGCATGGGCCCTGTTCCCTGCATCGCATGAGCTTCCGGCCGCTGAGGAAAGTCGAGGCCTGACGGCCGCGCCTTATCCGCTCATGCTCCCAGTCCGGCGATGATCACCTCGCGGTGCTCGCCGATATAGGCGATGTCGCGCCGATAGACGCGGTCATGACCTTGCTGGAGATCCTGGCGATATTTCTCGACGCCGCGCGCCGCCTCGCCCTCCATGAAGCCCACCAGCGCCTGCAGGCGCTCGACGAGCATGTCCGGCAGCGCGCGGCGCTGTTTGCCGGGCAAGTCATAGGCATCGAGGAAGATGCGGGCACGGTCGATCCGCTCATGCAATCCACCGATCGCCTCCCCGGCGATCACCGTCGAGAGCGGCACCCAGCGATAGAGCGCATAGGCCAGATCCCAGCAGCGAGGACCGGGATGGGCCGTTTCGAAATCGATGATGCCGGTCGCCGTCCCGTCATTGAGGACGACATTATAGGGCGCGAAATCGCCGTGACAAAAGACCTCGGCCGGTGTCCGTGCCGGTAGCTGCCACGAATGAGCGGCAGCAAGTTGCCCGACGAACAATGCCGAACAATCATGATAGCGACGCAGCAAAGCCCCCGCCGATTGCAGCGCCCGGAGCGACCGCATGTCCTCGCTCGTATCGAGATCGCCGGTGAGGCCGGGAAGAAAGCTCACCCTTTCCCATGTGGCGTCATAGCCCGCAGGCAGGGGTGCTTCGGTGAAACCATGCGCGCGCAGTGCCGCCAGCAAGGCCTGCACGCCGGCCGTCCACGGGCGGGCAGGCCGGAGGATGTGATCGCCCTGACGGAACGGACCTTCGCCGTCTTCTCCTTCGCCATCGTCCATTGTCAGCATGATAATTCCCCGCGATACCGGCAATGTAGTTCGAGCCTTCAGCCATCGTCAAACAGCGGAGGGGCGCAAAACAAAAGGCCCCGCCGAAGCGGGGCCTTTCGAAAAGTCGATCGCTTGCGCGCTCAGTTCAGCCGCGTCTTCACTTCGCTGACAGCGTTGGTGAAGAGGTCGGACTGCACCTTGGCGCCGGCCTTCTTGGCGATGACAGATTCGGCGGCGGCGACGGCCAGGTCGACGGCGGCGGAACGAACCGCCTTCATCGCATCGGCCTCGGCCTGCTTGATCTTCTGCTCGGACAGGGCCGTGCGGTTGGCGACGAATTCCTCGGTCTTCTTGCGGGCTTCGGACGTCAGCATTTCGGCTTCGCGTTCGGCAGCGGCAACGATCTGCGCTGCCTCCGCTTCCGCTTCCTTGCGCTTGCGCTGATATTCGGCCAGCAGGTGCTGGGCCTCTTCACGCAGGCGTTTGGCTTCAGCCAGATCGTTGCGGATCTGGTCGGCGCGGTCGTCCAGCGACTTCGCCATCATGCCCGGCACCTTCAGATAGACGATGAGGCCGAGGAAGACGATGAGAGCGACAAAAGCGAAGAAAGTTTCGTCAAGAGCGAATGTCATGGATCAACCCTCCCGCTTCGCGGATGCTGCGGCGACGGCCGAAGCGACGTCGGTCTTGCCGGCGACATTGCCGACGAGCTGCTCGACGACGGCAGAGGCCGTTTCTTCCGCAATCGCACCGACATCACCGAATGCCTTCGCCTTGATCTCGGCGATGCGAAATTCGGCAGCCTTCAGCTTCTCGGAAAGATTGGCTTCGATCGCCTTGCGATCCTCCTCGGCCTTGGCCTTGGCAGCATCGCGGGCGGTCGCGCCGATGGAATTCGCCTTGGCGCGGGCTGTGGCCAATTCGCTTTCATAGGTCGCGACAGCGGCGTCGGCCTCGGCCTTCAGGCGCGAAGCTTCGTCGATGTCCTGCGCGATACGGTCATGCCGGCTTTCCAGAATGCCGCCGACGCGCGGAATGACGATCTTCTGCATGGCCACGTAGAAGATGACGAAGGTGATCACCAGCCAAAGCAGCTGTGACGGATAGGTCGTATGGTCAAACGGCGGGAAAACGCCTGCGTGATGGCCCTGATCGGGCGCACCCGTTTCCGTATGCACCTCGCCGGCTGCCGGCGGTGCTTCTTCAGCATATGCCGGGGTCACAAACATGCTCACCTCCAGGTGGTCTGCAAATACAAAGAATCACGGCTCGCTATCTCGCGAACCGTGATCTATCACACACCGCTGATATCAGACGGCGAAGAGCAGGAGGAGAGCGATGAGCAGCGAGAAGATGCCCAGAGCTTCCGTAACGGCGAAGCCGAATACCAGACGGCCGAACTGGCTGTCAGCGGCAGACGGATTGCGAAGTGCGCCGGACAGGTAGCTGCCGAAGATGTTGCCGAGGCCGAGAGCCGTACCGGCCATACCAAAGCAAGCCAGACCTGCGCCGATGAACTTTGCTGCTTCCGCTTCCATGTTGAACTCCTTTGAAATGGTTGTTGTTGCGGCAATTGACTGACGCCCTGCAGACGTCAATGTCTTTATCCTTAGTGGCCACCCGGATGGACTGCGTCATTGAGGTACATGCAAGTCAGCACCGCAAAGACATAGGCCTGGAGGAAGGCGACGAGGAATTCGAGACCGGTCAGGGCGACGGTCATGATGAGGGGAAGAATGGCGCCGCCGATACCAAGCGCGCCGAGGGCTCCGAGCGAGGCGACGAAGCCCGCGAACACCTTGAGCGTGATATGGCCGGCCAGCATGTTGGCGAAAAGACGAACGGAGAGCGAAATCGGCCGCGACAGGAAGGAGATGATTTCGATGATCACCACCAGCGGCAGAAGAACGCCCGGAACGCCATGCGGCACGAAGAGCTTGAGGAAGCCGAAACCGTGCTTGAAGAAGCCGTAGAGGATGACCGTCAGGATGACCAGAAGCGCCAGCGCGAAGGTGACGATGATCTGGCTGGTGACGGTGTAGAAATAGGGAACCATGCCGAGCAGGTTCGCCGTCAGCACGAACATGAAGAGCGAGAAGACGAGCGGGAAGAACTTCATCCCCTTGGTGCCCGCCCCTTCTTTCAGCATCGAGGCGATGAACTCATAGGCCATTTCCGCCACGGACTGGGAGCGGCCCGGAACGACGCTGCGCGCCGAGGTCGCGAAATAGAGGAAGCCGGCGGAGATCACTGCCGAAGCAACCATGAACAGCGAGGCATTGGTGAACGAAAAATCAATTCCGCCGATATCGATCGGGATAATCTTGAAGATCAGGAACTGATGGGTAGGACCGTTTGCCACCGCTTGTTCTCTTTCATTTTTCCGCTCCACCGAGCGGATGCCTCTCACCAGGAAACCACGCGACAGCGCAGCTTCCGCTCATTTCTTGTCAGGCCCGCGCGTCGCATCGAGCTTCGGTGTCGTCACCTTGCCCGCGGAGCGCAGAACATTCAGCACACCAGCACAAAATCCGAGAAGCAGCAAAACAATCATGCCCCACGGCGCCGTGCCGACAAAACGGTCGAAGACATAGCCGAGAACAGCACCGACGATGATGGCAGCGATGAATTCACTGGAAAGCTTCATCGCCTGAGCATAGCCTTTCCGGCTTGTCTCGGCGCGAACCTCCCCGCGTTCATCCTCTTTCATCTCGGCGCGCTTGCTTGCCAGTTCGGCTCCCAAGTGCGCCCGACGCTCTTCCAGACCTTCGTCGCGGTCGTCCGTCATGATGACACCCCCCTTTTCGTCTCGCGCGCAGTCCCATTACCCCGGTCAACGCGTAAACGAACAGCAGGTTTCGCCACCTTTCGGCCCGTTTTGAAGTCGCGCGCAACATAGTTTTAGGAAAAAGCATAGTCAAGGCGTAGACGTCATCTGTCCAGCCATAAATTAGCCGAATTAAATCATCACCTTAGCGCCAAAAGACGGCACCGGGCGAAATCTGAGCCGAAGAATCCTCTTCAGGCCGTGGGCCGGCGTGGCTTTTTTGCCGATACCTGTCGCCCGCAGCAGCGGACCGGTCACCCCGGCGGCAGCGGCCTCAGCTCCAGCCGCCGCCATAGGTGCGATAGAAGACGTGCATGCCGATGCGGCCGACCTTTACCATCTCGGCCGCCCATTTGGGCCGGACATAGACGGCGTGATAATGCGTGGCCGAGCCGACCTCAGGCAGCCAGATCCTGCCGGCGGTGACGGCCATCGCCACCTGGCGGGCGATCTTCCAATGTTCCTGCGAATTGACGCGGTCCTTGACATTGTCGCAGGCGAAGGAGAACTGGCAGGCATTGCGCCAGTCGTCGTTCTGATAGACGACGCCGCAGATGGTCTTCGGATAGGCGGGGTTGCGCACGCGGTTGAGGATGACCTGCGCGACGGCCGCCTGCCCTTTCACCGATTCACCCCGCGCCTCGAAATAGATGCCGGTCGCAAGGCATTGCTGCTCGTCGGAGGAGAAGACCGAGGGCGGCAGCACGCTTGCCGCCCAGGCATGGTCCTTGGGGCCGATCTGCGGCACGAAGCGGCCTTGATTGTCCTGGTCTTTGGCGAGAATGGAATCGAAGGGCGAGACGCGGGCATAGTCCGGCGCCGGTGATGCGTAGGCCGTCGCGAGGACATCGGCATCCTGACTGGTCACCAGGCTCGCAAGATAGGACGGCACGCCATTGTCCAGCTTCGGCGGCTGTTTCTTGTAGAAGGCCGTGGCGATCTGGATCTCCTTGCCGCCGATCTTCGGCTTCAGGAAAGCGGTGCGTTCCTTGGTGTTCGGTTCGGGCCGGAACAGCATGCTCTGGCGCTGCAGCACGGAGCCTGCGGAAAAATCCTTCGGCGGCTGCATCGGCGAGACCGCGACCACACGGCTCTTCTTGTCCTCGCGATTGATGCGCTCTTCATCCGGCCGGGGATCGCTGCCCTTCTCTTCCGACAGGAAGGCAACACGACGGCCATCGGGCAGAACGAGGCCGCCATCGCCGACGGCCGACGCTGTCCTGGCGCTGCCGAAGGCAAGCTCGGCCTGATGGGTGGAGCCGGCCGGCGAATTGGTCATCACCATGCGCCATGTGTCGCCGCCCCTGTCGATGCCGGCCAGCAGCGCGGCAAGATCGGCATAGGCGGCCGTCGATGGAAAAATCAGCCAGGCGCACAGCCCGAAGACAGCTGGCGAAGTCCAGTTTTTCGGCACAGAACCGAACTTGCGGGAAATGCGACGCGGACGAGACAACACCGAACTCCAACGGCACTCGGAACCAGGAGCCGGAATAATCTCCCATTAACCTTGATGGATGGTTAATTAGAGCATTTCCAGGAAAAGTGCGCAGCGGTTTTCCGTCCGGAATGCGCAAAGAAACAAAAGATAGAGCGTTTTCGCGATTCGAAGAAAAGCGGAAAGGCTCCAGGACGAATCCATGGTCACGGACATGAGAGCGCCGCCCGCAAGCAAAAACCCGGCGGTGGGGCCGCCGGGTTTCCTGGAAAAGCGATATTTCCGATGCCTCAGATGATGACGTGCGATCCCAGTTCCACCACGCGGTTGGCCGGCAGGCGGAAGTAGTCGGAGGGGTCGGTCGCGGCATTGGCGAGCGCGATATAGAGCCGGTCCTGCCAGTGCGGCATGCCGGACTTGGCATCGGGCACCAGCTTGCGGCGGCCGAGATAGAAGGAGGTCGACATGATGTCGAACTTCAGCCCGGTCTTGCGCAGCGTCGCCAGTGCCTGCGAGACGTTCTGCGATTCCATGAAGCCGAAGCGCAGCTCGACGCGCGAGAAGCGCTCGGAAACCTTCTCCACCGAATAGCGGTCCTCCTGGGCGACGCGCGGCTTGTTGATGGTGCGGATCGTCAGGATGACGTTCTTGTCGTGCAGAACGTGGTTGTGCTTCAGATTGTGGAGAAGCGCAGCCGGCGCCGATTCCGGATCGCTGGTGAGGAAGATCGCCGTGCCAGGCACATGGGCGGGCGAGTGATCGCTCTTGCGCTCGATGGAGCTGACGAAGGACGACAGCGGGATATCCGTATGCCGGGTCTTTTCCATCAGGATCGCGCTGCCGCGGCGCCAGGTCCACATGATCACCGTGAAGGCGGTCGCGATCAGCACCGGAATATAGCCGCCGTCGTGGATCTTCAGGAGGTTTGCGCCCAGGAAGACGAATTCGAGCAGCAGCAGCGGCGTCAGCACGGCAATCGCCATCGGCAAGGTCCAGTTCCAGCGAACGCGGACGAATTCGAAGGCCATGATCGAGGTGACGACCATCGCGCCGGTGACCGAGATGCCATAGGCCGTCGCCAGCGCATCCGAGGTCTTGAAGCTCAGCACCAGGAAGATGACGCCGAAGAACAGGACCGTATTGACCGACGGCAGGAAGATCTGGCCGGTATTGGTCTCGGAGGTGATGAGGATCTCCATGCGCGGCAGGAAGCCGAGATGGATGGCCTGGCGCGTCAGCGAGAAGGCGCCGGTGATGACCGCCTGGCTGGCAATGATCGTGGCCATGGTGGCGAGGATGACCACCGGCAGGATCGCCCAGTGCGGATACATCAGGAAGAAGGGGTCGGACATGGCGAGCGGCTCGCGCAGCACCAGCGCGCCCTGGCCGAGATAGTTCAGCGTCAGCGACGGGAACACCAGCGCGAACCAGGCCCACTGGATCGGCCGGCGGCCGAAATGGCCGAGGTCGGCATAGAGCGCTTCGGCGCCGGTGACGGTCAGGAAGACCGCGCCGAGCACGACGACGCCGAGGAAACCCTCGTTCATCAGGAAATTCACCGCATACCAGGGGTTCAAGGCGGCCAGAATGCCGAAATCATCCGAGATATGCATGATGCCGACAACGCCCATGACGATGAACCAGAGCGCCGTGATCGGGCCGAAGAAGCGCGCGACCGCGCCGGTTCCATGCGACTGGATGGCAAAGAGCAGCGCCAGGATCGCGACCGAGATCGGCACGATATAGTCGGCCAATGTCGGCGTGACCAGCTTCAGGCCCTCGACGGCCGACAGAACCGACAGGGCCGGCGTGATCATCGCATCGCCGAGGAAAAGCGCTGCGCCCAGCAGGCCGAGCAGCATCAGCACGGCGGTGTGGCCGTTCGCCGTCTTCATCAGCAGCGCCAGAAGCGACAGCGTGCCGCCTTCACCGTCATTGTCGGCGCGCAGCAGAAAAAGGACATATTTGATGGTGACGATGATGGTCAGCGCCCAGAACATCAGCGAGACGAGGCTGATGACCTCGCCGCGCGTCAGGCCGTCGGAGGCCACCGGCTTCAGCGCTTCGCGAAAGGCGTAGAGCGGGCTGGTGCCAATATCGCCATACACCACGCCGATCGACCCAAGGGCGAGGTAGAAGAGCTTGCGGGGGTCCATTTTCCCGTCGGGAGAATGATGGGTTTCGTCAGACATTCAGGATCACTAGACTCTCAGAGCCAGCCTTTCCAGCGAAAAAAGAAAAACGGAACGATGGCGGACACCACCATCAACAGCAACGATGCCGGATACCCGTAGGCGAATTGCAGTTCGGGCATATGCGCGAAATTCATGCCGTAGACCGAGGCGACAAGCGTCGGCGGCAGGAAGACCACGGAGGCGATCGAGAAAATCTTGATGATGGCGTTCTGCTCGATATTGATCAGGCCGAGCGACGCATCCAGCAGGAAGGTAATATTACCCGCGACGAAGGACGCATGCTCGGACAGAGACTGCACATCCCGCGAGACATTGCGGCACAATTCCTTGGCCTCATGGTCCTGCTGCATGGCGGGGATGGTATTGAGGAAGGTCAGAAGCCGGGACAATGAACTCAGGCTATCGCGCACCTTGCTGATCGTGCGGTGGTAGCCTGCGATATCCTTCAGCTTCTCTTCCAGATAGTTTGCCGGACGACGGATCTTCTTCACCCGGTCGCCGAATACATGCGCGGACAATATATCGATGCTCGCGACCGTTTGTTCAAGAACCTCGGCCGTACGATCGACAATTGTTTCGAGAAGTTTCGACAACAGCGAGACGCCCGTCAGCCGCTCATGCGGAATCCGCTGCAGGGCGGCGATGAACAGCGCAAAGGATTTCGGCCGGGCATAGCGGATCGTGACCAGGCGATGCCCTGTCAGGATGAAGGCGACATCGGTCAGCATCGGCAGATTGGTATCGGCCTTCCACAGCAGCGAGCCCGTCAGGAAGACCGAGCCGTTCTCGACATAGAGCCTGGCCGACGGCTCGATATCCTTCATGTCCTCGCGGGTCGGCACCTCGAGGCCCAGCAGGCGCTCGATATTGGCTTCCTCTTCGCGCGACGGCTCGATCATGTCGATCCAGACGACATGATCCGGCAACGCGGTCATGGCCGAGAGATTGTCGAGTTCGATCGACTTGGAATCGGAACAATAGGCCGTGATCACCGGATCGCTCCCAGCGCCTTCGAGGCACAGCCGTCACCGGGGCGCTGTGTGCACCCTCGCCGCGATCCTGTCGATGGCCAATGAAAAAAACTCATAAAACTCCGGTGGTATCCCGCCGGTGCGGCCGGGAATCCGTGTCCATGCTCATTGCGCTGCTGTACCAATCCTTCGCTCGACATAAACAACGCCGATCGCTCGGGCGAGACGAAGTCACCATTCGACGGACGGTCGTCATTCGAAATGCCCGACCAAATCCACGCCGGCGGCGCATATGCAGCAAAGCGCGCTAAGAATCAAGCCACAACCCCTTCCCTGCGCGCTTTCACCGCAATTTTCCGATCTGGCGAAGTCATAGCACATGGCGTGGGCAAGGCAATCGTGCCGAGGGCCGAGCCACGGCCCTGAATCCAGGTTAACGGTTATGCGGCGATGATTTCGGCCATGTATTTTGGGTTTCGCCCGGCTTTGTTTCGTCTGAGCTTGATGCTTCGGTTGTCCTTGTGGCTTCGAACCATGTTG
>JASGEG010000142.1:0-9390 GCA_047606605.1 Rhizobium sp. | reverse complement strand
CCATGCGCCAGATTGATGATTTTCATCAACCCGAAGATGATCGCCAGTCCCAGGCATAGAAGAAATAACGAGGCCGTGCCGATTTTGGACATCTACATCATACTGGCGCTCGACGTCATCAACGGCACGGCCTCGTTATTTCTTCTATGCCTGGGACTGGCGATCATCTTCGGGATGATGAAAATCATCAATCTGGCGCATGGCGAATTCATCATGCTCGGTGCCTATGCCACGGTTATTTCCGCCAATGCGGGCGTTAATATCTGGGTCGCCATGTTGATCATCGCGCCGCTTTTCGTCGGACTTGTCGGGCTTGTCGTCGAGCGCTGCCTGATCCGTTTCCTCTATGGGCGCCTGGTCGATTCCATGCTGGCGACCTGGGGATTGAGCCTCCTGATCATCGGCATCGTCACCACGATCTTCGGCAATACGATCCAGGGCGTGCCGCCGCCGCTCGGCGGCTTTTCCATCGGCGCCTACCGGTCGAGCTACTACACGCTGTTCCTGCTGGCGATGGCCATCATCATGATGGCGCTGGTCTATGCGGTCATGCGCTACACCAGGTTCGGCCTGATCGCGCGTGCCACAATGCAGAATCCGGCCATGGCCAACACGCTCGGCGTCAACCCGGCCCGCGTCTATATGGCGACCTTCGCCGCCGGCGCTGCCATTACCGGCCTGGCCGGCGGCCTGCTGGCGCCCGTATCGGGCGTTACCCCGGTCATGGGCGGCGCCTATGTCGCCAAGGCCTTCATAACGGTCGTCGGCGGCGGCGCGGCGATCCTGTCCGGGACGCTGTCGGCGGCGACCTTGTTCGGCGCCATCAACCAGATCAGCGCCTATCTCACCACCCCCGTCTATGGCGAAGTCATCGTTTTCACCTCTGCCATCGTCCTGATCCGGTTGCTGCCACAGGGCATTTCCGGGCGCTTTTTCAAGGGGAATCTCTGATGACGCCGCGCCTTCGCTTGGTCGCACAGGTCCTGGCTGTTCTCGCGGCCATCATCGCCGTCGCAATTGCTCCCGGCCAACTCGAACTCTTCACCTTGATGCAGATTACGCTGTTTGCCGCCATGGCGGTGCTGTCGCTCAGCCTCGCCTTCATCTGGGGATTCGGCGGTATCCTGTCTTTTGGACAGACCGCCTTCTTCGGTCTTGGCGGATACGTCTATGCGATCTCGGCCATCAATTTCCAGGATTCCACGCAGGGCGTCATGCTGGCGGTGTTCATCCCGTCGGTATTTTCGGCATTGCTCGGCTACTTCGTCTTCTACGGGCGGATTTCCGACGTCTATCTCGGGGTCATCACCCTGACGGTGACCCTGATCCTGTTCAATGTCGTCAACTCGACCTCCGGCGACGAATATCACATCGGCACGGCGATGCTGGGAGGCTTCAACGGCATTCCGGCGGTGCCGACCTTCAACATGCCCTTCGATCCCTCGACCCCGCTGTCGCCGGAACAGTCGTGGTGGGTGACGGGCGGCGCGCTCATTGCCGTCTATCTGCTGCTGCGTCTTGTTCTGGCAAGCCCCTTCGGAAGGGTCGTGGTCGCCGTGCGCGAAAACGAAGTACGCGCCTCCCTGCTGGGATACGATCCCCGGCTCATCAAACTGGTGACCTTCGTGATCGGCGGCGCGATCGCCGGGCTGGCCGGAGCGCTCTATGTCAATTGGGGCGCCTTCGTCGGTCCGACGATCTTCAGCCTGTCGCTGTCGGCCGAGATCATCATCTGGATCACCATCGGTGGTCTTGGCACTCTTCTCGGCCCGATCATCGGCTGCATATTGATCGAATATGCCGTTGCCGCCATCGGTTCGCAGCAGACGCTGAATTCGAACCTCGTGCTTGGCGCCGTCCTGATTGTCTTCGTCCTGCTGCTGCCCAAGGGATTGGTGCCGACCGTCCGCGACCTCCTGTTACGGCTCGTCCCCAAGATCGAGCCGAAATCGGCCAATCCAGTTCGCGATACCTCCATCCAACCCGCCGGAGCCAAGTGACATGCCCGAGCCCACTTTGCTTTTGAAGACGGACCATCTCACCATGCGCTTCGGTGGCGTCGTCGCCAATGACGACATCAACTTCGCATTGGAGGAAATGGAGCTGCGTTGCCTGATCGGCCCGAACGGAGCCGGAAAAAGCACTTTCTTCAAGTCGCTCACTGGCCAGCAGACGCCGAGCTCGGGGACGATCGCTTTTCGGGGCCAGCCGATCGCGGGCAAGCTCCCGCATGAAATCGCCCGCATGGGGATCGGCATCAAGACACAGGTTCCGAGCGTCTTCAATGGATTGAGCGTGCGAGAAAACATCTGGATGGCGGCCCGCCGCAAGGCGACGCCCAAGGGATTGGCGCCCATGGTGGAGAGCGTGCTCTCGCTGATCCGGTTGAACGACTTTGCCGACAGGGTCGTCGCGACGCTGTCGCATGGTCAGCGCCAATGGGTCGAGATCGGCATGGTGCTTGCCGCCGAACCCGACCTCATCCTGCTCGACGAGCCCGCCGCCGGCATGACGGACGAGGAGACGCTGAGAACCGCCGAAATCATTCGCGACATCAACCAGTCGCGCGCCATCATCGTCGTCGAGCACGACATGGCTTTCATCAAGCTGATCGCCAAGAAGGTCACGGTCTTTCATCAGGGCAAGGTGCTGGTGGAAGACACGATCGACCGCGTGCTTGCCGACCAGAAGGTGCGGGACATCTACCTCGGAAAGAAGGTGGTTGCATGATAGAGCTTCTCAAGGTGAAGGACCTGCGATCCGGCTATGGGCGTATTCCCATCCTTGCCGGTGTCGACATGGCCATGGAGGAGGGCGAGTATCTCGGCATTCTCGGCCACAACGGTATGGGCAAGACGACGCTGATGCGAACCCTCATGGGGCACCTGCCGGCAACGGCCGGGGCGGTGGAGTTGTCCGGCCGCAACGTGACGGGGCTGAAACCGTTCGAGCGGTCGCGGCTCGGCATGGGCCTGGTACCGCAGGGGCGCGAGATCTTTCCGGAGCTTTCCGTCTATGAAAACCTGCGCATGGGGCTCGTTGCCGCCCGCAAGGAGGATCGCTCGATCATCGATACCGTTCTTCAGGATTTTCCGCGACTGCTACGCCTGCTCGACCGCCGCGGCGGCGCGCTTTCCGGCGGTGAACAGCAGCTCCTGGCGCTTGCCCGCTGCCTGTGCACCAAGCCGCGGCTCATCCTGCTCGACGAGCCGACCGAGGGCATCCAGCCATCGATTATCGATGAGATCGTCGAGACGCTGATTGCGCTGAAAAGCCGCTGGAAACTGTCGCTGATCGTCGTCGAGCAGAACCTCGAATTCATCACGTCGCTGTCCGACCGGATACTGCATATCCAGAAGGGGCGCATCACCGGCGAAGTGGACCGAGAGGCGATCCTGGCCGGGGAGGTGGGCATGGCTCCGGTCTAGTCCATCGGAACCGTTCAGGCTCCGCTCTCAACGAAAATCAGATTTTGAACGCTTGTCTTCACAAGAAAGGATGACGCATGTCCATAACCCGCCCAACCGTATCCGATGTCGTCGAACTCGCCTCCAGCCTTCACATGAACATGTCCGACGAAGAGGCCGCCAGCTATCAGTCCTTGATGGGGGGCATGTTCGACGCCTATGACGTGGTCGACTCGCTGCCCAATCCGCTGCCGCCAGCCAAATATCCGCGCACTCCCGGCTACAAGCCGGGCTCCGAGGAAAACAAATATGGGGCCTGGGCCTACAAGAGCGAAGTGACCGGGGCCTCCGAGGGCAAGCTCAAGGGACGAACCGTCGTTCTCAAGGACAATGTCGCGCTCGCCGGCGTTCCGATGATGAACGGGTCCACGACGCTTGAGGGTTTCGTGCCGGCGGCCGACGCAACCATCGTCACGCGCATGCTCGATGCCGGCGCGACGATCGTCGGCAAGGCGGTCTGCGAGCACTTCTGCCTGTCGGGCGGCAGTCACACCTCTGACCCCGGCCCGGTCCACAACCCGCACCGCATGGGCTATTCGGCCGGCGGCTCGTCCTCGGGCAGCGCCGCATTGGTGGCGACCGGCGAAGTGGATATGGCGATCGGCGGCGATCAGGGCGGATCGATCCGGATTCCATCCTCCTATTGCGGCATCTACGGCATGAAGGCCACGCATGGCCTTGTTCCCTATACCGGCGTCATGCCGATCGAATCGACCATCGACCATACCGGGCCGATGACCGCGACGGTGGCCGACAACGCGCTTCTGCTGGAAGTGCTTGCCGGCGCCGACGGTTTCGATCCGCGCCAGTATGCGCCGAAGGTTTCGGCCTATACCGAGGCCCTGGGCAAGGGCGTCAGGGGCTTGAAGATCGGCTTGCTGAAGGAAGGCTTTGCCGTGTCGAACATGCAGGAGGCGGTTGCCGACAAGGTGCGAGCGGGCGCCGAACGCCTTGCCGGTCTCGGCGCCGAGATCTCCGAGGTTTCCATTCCCGACCACCTCAATGCGCTCGCCGCCTGGAACCCGATCACGCTGGAGGGTTTCGTCGTACAGATGATGCATGGCAACGGCATGGGCTTCAACTGGAAGGGGCTTTACGACGTCGGTCTCCTGGATGCGCATTCGTCCTGGCGCAACAAGGCGGATGATCTGTCCAAGACCCTCAAGCTCTGCATGCTGGTCGGTCAGTGGGGGCTGACCCATTACCGTGGCCGCTATTACGCCAAGTCCCGCAATATCGCCATCGCGGCAAAGGCGGCCTATGATGCGGTCTTCGGCCAATATGACCTGCTGCTGATGCCGACCCTGCCTTGCGTGGCGACGAAACTGCCCGAGAAGGACGCGCCGCTATCCGAGATCATAGAGCGCGCTTTCGAGATGACCGCCTCCACCAGCCCCTTCGACGTTACCGGCCATCCCGCCATGTCGCTGCCCTGCGGTCTGGTGGACGGGTTGCCCGTCGGCCTGATGCTGATTGCCAAGGATTACGACGAGAGCACGATCTATCGTGCGGCGAGCGCCTTTGAAGCCGATGGCGACTGGAGGTCCTTCTGATGCACACCATCAGCGCGATCATCCGGGTCAAGGCCGGCGAGGAAGCGATCATGCGCGACGCCCTGATGGCGGTCGCCTCGCATGTGGACATGAACGAGCCGGACACGATCGGTTTCTTCATTTCCCAGAGCGAGGACGATCCGTGCCTGTTCACCACCTATGAACGCTTCGCCGATCGCGCCGCCATGGATCGTCACAATGGCTCGGATGCGGTGGGCGTGTTTTTTGCCATCGCAAGCCCGATCCTGGATGGCCCCGTGACGCTGGTGACGGCGCTGGAAGCATCGGCGAAGGCCTGATTTTGACAGTCCCGAAATGCCGGCGGCGTCGCGTTCGCCGGCATGGGGCAAGGCATGGCTGTCTGCCGATTTCCAATGAAAGAACGGGATGATGTTCGATACGATCATTATCGGTGCGGGCTCCGCCGGTTGCGTGACGGCCCATCGCCTGAGCGCCGATGCGAACCGGAAGGTTCTGCTCCTGGAGGCCGGGCGGGATGCGCCGGTTGCCTCCGATATTCCCGCCGACTGGGTGACGATGTTCAACACCGGCGTCGACTGGAATTACCACACCGAGCCGCAGCCCGGTTGCCGCGGCCGCCGCATCTTCTGGCCGCGCGGCAGGATGGTCGGCGGGTCCGGCGCGCTCAACGCCATGATCTATATTCGCGGCCTGCCGTCGGACTATGATGCCTGGCAGGCGATGGGTTGCGCCGGTTGGAGCTGGGCGGATGTATTTCCGGCCTTCCTTGCTTGCGAAAGCAATGCCGATTTCCAGGCATCGCCCTATCACGGCACCGAGGGGCCGCTTCATGTCGCCAACGTCCCCTATGTCGACCGGCACGAGCGTCTATGGCTCGAAGCCGCCCAGGCGGCGGGTTTCCCCGTCAATCCGGATTTCAATGGCGAGAGGCAGGAGGGGGTGGGGCTCTTCCAGTTCACGATCAGGAATGGCGAACGGTGGGGGACCGGCAAGGCGTATCTGCGTCCCGCGCTCCAACGGTCGAACCTGACCGTGAAGAAGGGCGTTCTCGTCACCGGCCTGATCATCGAGAAGGGTCGGGCCATCGGTGTAAACTACCTGGTCAACGGCATTCCCGAGACGGCCCATGCGGCGAGCGAAGTCATCATGGCGGCCGGCGCCATCGGCACATGCCAGATCATGATGCTGTCCGGCATCGGTCCGGCGGCGGAGCTGGAAGCAGCCGGCGTCACGCCGGTTCATGACCTTCCCGGCGTCGGCAAGGATCTGCAGGACCACCTCAATATTCCGATATCCGTCTATACCAGGGAACCCATGGGGATCGGGGCGTGGACAGAGGACGTCCTCGAACACAGTTTTGCGCAATGGCGTGACCATCGAAGCGGCATCCGTACCTCGCCCTGGGTGGCGGCAGGTGCTCACGTTTGCAGCCGGGAGGGCGTCGAGCCGGATCTTCAGCTTTACGGCGCCATCAGCCCGCATCGCGACTATGCCCGTTTCCTCGGTGGCCGGTCCGGCATTACCGCCCATTGCGTTCTCCAGCGGCCGAACAGCCGCGGCGAGATCAGGCTGCGCTCGGCCGATCCTACGGAGCATCCGGCGATCGATCCGAAATATTTCATCTCCGATCCCGATGGCACCGACCTTGCGACGATGATCGCCGGGGTACGGATCAACCGACATATCCTGGCCCAATCGCCGATGCGGGAGCTCATCGACCATGAACTGTCGCCGAGCGCGGAGTGCGGGACGGATGCCGAGATCGCCGATTACGTCCGCGGGCACATGACGACGCTCTACCATCCTTCCAGCACCTGCCGGATGGGCGTCGACAGGCTCGCCGTCACCGATCCCGTCACGATGAAGGTGCATGGCCTCGAAGGCCTGCATATCGCCGATGCTTCGGCCATTCCGAAAATGGTGTCCGGCAATCTCAACGCACCGACGATCATGGTCGCCGAGCGCGCCTGCCAGAAAATACTTGCGGCTTGAGGAGAATGAAAATGACCGCTGTTTCCACCCATGCCACCTGGCACGCGAAGGCCGAAAGACTGAAGCCCGAGGGAATGTTGTTTATCGACGGGGCGCTCCAGCCGGCGAGGTCCGGAAAGCTGTTCGAAAGCATCAATCCGGCAAACGGCGCGGTGATCGCCGAAGTGGCCCAGGGCGATGCCGCCGATATCGATCGCGCCGTCACGTCCGGCCTGAAAGCGTTCAAGTCCGGCGTCTGGTCGCGAAAGGCACCACGCGAGCGTATGGCGGTGATGCTGCGCTTTGCCGACCTCATCGAGGCGCATCGCGAGGAATTCGCCCTGATCGACACCATGGACATGGGCAAACCGATCAGCGAGATGCTGGGCGTGGACATTCCGCTCGCGCTTCTTTGCTTCCGCTTCACCGCCGAATGCATCGACAAGGTGCAGGGAAGCGTAGGGGCGACATCTGCCGACGTCCTTTCCTATGTGTTGCGCCAGCCGCTCGGGGTTGTCGGGTGCATCGTGCCCTGGAATTATCCGCTGCTGATGACGGCCTGGAAAATCGCTCCCGCGCTGTCGGCGGGCAATTCGGTGGTGCTGAAGCCGGCCGAGCAATCGCCGCTGTCGGCCGTCCTTCTCGCCCGTCTCTTCGTCGAAGCCGGCGGCCCCGAGGGGGTGCTCAACGTCGTCAACGGCTTCGGACCCGAGGCCGGCAAGGCACTCGCGCTTCATCGCGACGTCGAGAAGATCGCCTTCACCGGCTCGGTCGAGGTCGGCAAGCTGATGATGGTCTATTCCGGGCAGTCGAATCTCAAGAAGGTCTCGACCGAATGCGGCGGCAAGTCTCCGCATGTGATCATGGCCGATGCCGCCGATCTCGAGGCGGCCGCCTCCTGGGCGGCCATGGGTATCTTCGGGAACCAGGGCGAGGTCTGCTGCGCCGGCTCGCGCATTCTGGTCGAAAAAAAGATCCTCGCGGACTTTGTCGATATTTTCCGGCACAAGGCTGCAGCGGACTATCGGCCGGGCGATCCGCTGGACCCGAACACCAGCATGGGGCCATTGGTCGATTTCGGGCAGCAGAAGCGGGTGTTGAATTATATCGGCATTGGCAAACAGGCCGGCGCGGAATGCGTGCTCGGTGGCGGCGTTCCGGCCGGATTGGAAAAGGGCGCCTTCGTTTCGCCGACGATCTTCACCGGTGTCAGCAACCAGATGACGATTGCCCGCGAGGAGATTTTCGGCCCTGTCGCCAGCATCATCGCCTTCGATGGTTTCGAGGAGGCGGTTTCGATCGCCAACGACACCCGTTTCGGTCTCGCCGCCGGCATCTGGACTTCGGACCTCGGCAAGGCGCATCGTTTCGCCCGCGATGTGGAGGCCGGGATGGTCTACATCAACAGCTACATGACCGGCGATATGCAGCTTCCCTTCGGAGGCTGGAAGGAAAGCGGCAACGGTCGCGACAAATGCATGGCTGCGCTCAATGCCTATACGCAGACCAAGGGTGTCTGGGCGACGATCGGATGAGGGCTCTAGAAGAACAAGGCCGGCGGACCAAAGACCGACGCCGTGTCAAATTGTGGGTTTGCCGGGTCAACCACCTTCGGCACAAATCCACTGGCGAAATTCCGCCACAGCGACCTTATCCGCAAAGTCAGGACTTGTTAGCAGATGGTAGCTCTCTCCGGCCTGTATTTCGATATCGAAAGGCCGGATCAGCCTTCCAGTTTTCAGATCGTTTTCGACGAGCATCTGGTTTGCCAGCGCAATGCCCTGGCCTTGCACGGCTGCATCCAGCAGCAAGCCCGCATCGTTGAAATAAAGCGTTTCGTCGAAATTGACGCCGGCGACGCCGGCCGTTGCAAACCAGGTGGCCCAGAGGCTGGAATTCATGTCCTGTAACAGCGTATGGCGGGCAAGGTCACGCGGACCGACGATCGGATAGCCTTCACGCAGCACGGAAGGACTGCAGACCGGGAATAGCGCGTCGGGGCCGAGCCGCTCTACCCTCGCACCTTGCCAGTCGCCACGCCCCCAGCGAATGGCGATGTCTATGTCCTGCCTGTCAAAATTCACCGTGTCGTTGGATGCAAGCAGCGTTACCTTGATCTGTGGATTGAGTTGCATGAAGCGTTTCAGGCGCGGTACCAGCCAGCGCGAAGCGATTGCCGGCGGCGCGTTGACGCAGAGGACTGTCGGGGCCATGGGGTCAACGATGCGCTCGCAGGCTCTGGCCAGCAGGGCAAGGGATTCATGCACGGCGCTGGCAAGTTGCGTTCCCTCGCGCGTTAGGACACTCCGAATAATAACTACGTCGATTGTCTGGGTCTGATGGAGTAGTTCCATTCTGGATGGAAGTCATCGCCGGTGATGTTGAGGGTGTCGATCTCGATCTTGGAAACTTTTATG
>JASGEG010000141.1:0-9720 GCA_047606605.1 Rhizobium sp. | reverse complement strand
TCACCATGATGCTGGTGCTGACCAGCGATATCTACATCCCTTATTTCCTGCAGACCCTGCATGGCGTCACGCCGCTTACCTCCGGCTATCTCGTCGCACTGGTGGCGCTTGGCTGGACCATGGGTGCCTTTTTCAGCGCATCCTTTTCCGGCAGACAGGCGGCCATGGCGATCATCATCGGCTGCACGCTCGAAACCGTCGCCACGGCCTCGCTGATCCCTTTCGTGGCGCAGCACGATCCAGCAGGCGCACTCGTCTCGCTCGCCCCCGCCATCGCCGCCATGTTCCTGATGGGCTTCGGCGTGGGCCTCGGCTGGGCGCATCTGATCGCCCGGATCATCGGGCGCGTCGACGACAGCGAGCAGGACAAGGCCTCGGCGGCGATCTCGATGGTACAGTCGCTCGGCGGCGCCTTCGGCGCTTCGCTTTCGGGCGTCATCGTCAACAGCGCGGGCCTCGCCGATCCCGGCGGCATCGCCGGCAGCCTGTCGGCGGCGACCTGGCTCTATGCCCTGATGGCCCTGCCCGGCCTCATCGCCATCGTCGTCTCCGTTACCCTCAGGCCAGCGTCAGCATGATCTTGCCGACGTGATTGCTGCTCTCCATCAGCCGATGCGCGGCAACGACATCATCGAAGGCAAAGGTCTTGAAGATGACGGGGGCGATCGCGCCCTCGTCGAGCAGCGGCCAGACCTGCGACAGGAGATCGTCGCGGATGGCGCGCTTCTCCTCCGCCGTGCGCGGGCGCATGGTCGATCCCGTCACCGTCAGGCGCTTGACCATGATCGGCTGCAGATTGACCTTTTCGGCCACCGCGCCGCCGAGAAAGGCGATGATCGAGAGGCAGCCGTCCTTGGCGAGCGAGGCGAGGTTCTTCTCGAAATAGGCAGCGCCGATCATGTCGAGGATGATATCGACGCCCTGGCCGGTTTCCGCCTTGATCACCTCGGCGAAGTCTTCCTGCTTGTAATTGATCGCCCGCGTCGCACCGAGCTTTTCGCAAGCCTCGCATTTTTCCTTCGAGCCGGCGGTGGCATAGACCGTCGCGCCGAAGGCCTTGGCAAGCTGGATCGCGGTCGTGCCGATCCCGCTCGAACCGCCATGGATCAGCACGCTCTCGCCTTCGGTGAGGCCGGCCATCTGGAACAGATTGGCCCAGACCGTGAAGAAGGTCTCCGGCAGTGCCGCCGCGCGCACGGCATCGTAGCCGTTCGGAAACCGCAGCGCCTGGCCGGCGGGCAAAGCGCAATAGTCTGCATAGGCGCCGCCATTGGCGAGGCCGCAGACCTTGTTGCCGATGGCGAACTCCGTGACGCCGGGCGCGACATCGACCACTTCACCGGCCACTTCCAGCCCGAGGACAGGGCTCGCATCCTTCGGCGGCGGATAGGTTCCCTGCCGCTGCGCCACATCGGGCCGGTTGACGCCAACCGCCTCGACACGCACCAGTATCTCCCCATCCTTCAGGACAGGCAGGGGCTTACGGGCAATGGTCATAACTTCGGGACCACCGAAAGACGGCAAATCCACAAAACGCATCTCTGACGGCAAGCGCATGGCTCGACTCTCCTCTCCCGATACAGCAGTGGAGATAGTCTAGCGCATCCGACTTGAAAAGAAGCCGGTGCGCGAGGGCGTCAATTCGTCTCGCCCAGGCTCAGCAGCGCAATGCCGATTTCGCTCTCCTTCGCCCTGGCCTTGATGCCGGCAATGGAGGTGCCGACACGGTTGATATCGTCGATGACGAGACCCTCGGGCAGCTCCAGAATGCCGATGGAGCAGCGCATCAGCGGAAACACAGCTTCGGCGCCGCTGCGGTCATGTCCCCGGATGCGACCGGCGGCGCGATCCTCTGCGGAATAGAAGTCCAGCACATCGGCATGGAAATCGGCAAGCAGCCGATCCAGGACCTCCCGCAACTCCTCCATGGTCCAGCCGGCGACGCCGATGAAGAAATCGTCGCCGCCGACATGGCCGAGAAACTGGCCCTCGGCGAAGAAATAACGCCGCATCAGGGCAGCGAAGAGCGAGATGGCATGGTCACCGAGGTGGAAGCCATAGGCATCGTTGAACGGCTTGAAATTGTCGAAGTCGCAATAGCAGAAATGCCTGACCGTATCGCCGTCGCGGCCGGCATTCTGCATGAAATCATGGATGGCGCGGTTGCCCGGCAGGCCGGTCAGCGGGTTCTGGTCCTGCGCGACCTTGAGCTGCTTCTCGTTGATGACCTTGATCAGCGAGGCGGCGGAGACGATGCCGGCATAATGCGTACCCTCGGTCACGATCAGGCAATCGCTGCTGTCCATATTGGCGAAGATCGCCATCAGCGTATCGGCATCCGAATCCAGCCCGACGATCGGCGCCATCTCGACGAAATGCGCGATGGAGCGCTCATAGACCTTGTTCTTCAGGAGATCGCGGCCAAAGGGCTGATAGATATATTCCTTGAGCTGGTACTCGTGGATGATGCCGCGCGGCTCGCCATTGGCATTGACGACCGGGAAATAGGCGCGGCGCGGGTTGAGGCGGAACAGCTCGAAGACGCTGTCGATGCTGTCATTCTCGCGGATGACCGGCAGCACCTCGATCTGTTTGCGGATGAGGATCTCGTCCAGCGACTGGCTGTTGCGTACCGTCCTGCCGAGATCCTGAAGATGCGGAAAGGCGGGCTTCAGCTCGTTGACCAGCGTCGTCGGCCGGGCAATGAACCAGCCCTGGACGAGATCGACGCCGAATTCGCGGCAGGTCAGGAACTCCGCCTCGGTCTCGATGCCCTCGGCGATGACGCGGGTGCCGAGCACATGAGCGATGTTGACGAGGTTGCGCAGGATATGGCGCTTGCGGGCGCTGCCGTCGATGTTGGCGACGAAATACCGGTCGATCTTGAGATAGTCGACGGGATAGTCGGACAGGAGCTTCATTTCGCCATGGCCGACCCCGAAATCATCGATCGCCAGTTTGAACCCGGCATTGCGCATCTTGGCGACCAGATCGGAGAACTCCGGCACGCTGGTATTGTCGAAGCGCTCGGAAAACTCGAAACAGACGGAGGACGGCGCAATGCCGGCCTTTTTCATGTGCTGCAGCAAACCATCGATCAGTGCCGCGCCCTGCGGGATCAACCGGACATCGAGATTGAGAAAGAGCGTCGCCGTGGCGGCATCGGGAAGCGTCGCGAACTTCGCCAGCGCGCGGCTCGACACCATCTGCTCCAATCCCAAAAGCTGGCCGGTACGCTCGGCTTCGTCGAGAATATCGACCGGGCTGTCGAAACCGATCCGCTGCTGGCCGCGCATCAGGGCTTCATAGCCGAAGACCGTGCCGGTTCCGGCCTCGACGATCGGCTGGAAGGCATTTTCGATCACGAGCTTGGCAAGCGGGACAATCTGGTCGCTGGCATACCGGCGCAATATGCCGGGCTCGACGGCGGCAGTCAGGGACATGCCCATCTCCACTCAGAATTCTTGATTAAGTTTTTGAGAAACTTGGGTTTCCTGTGTTTTCGGCCCAAGATGGGCCACAAGCGTCAACGAAACCTTTCCCTCATGTGAAAGTTTCATGAATGGTAAAAGAGCGTTAACCAAGGCCGGGCCGCAGCGACGCGAAACCCGCGACCGCTGGCGCAATCCGCGGAGCGATTCCCGCCGCTCAATTGTGCCGGGCTCTTTCCGTCTCGTAGTCGGTAAACATATCGGCAACGCAACGGCTGCTTTTCGATGCGTCGTCGGGAGCGTTGGCCGCAACAGGTACGGCGCAGATGTCGCCGCGCTTGCGGGCGGCATCCCACATGCGCAATGCCTCGCGCACGACTTCGCTGCTGGATGCATAGGTGCCTGCGTCGACGGCCGCTCGGATGCCGGCAGCCTGAAGCGGCGAGATGGAAACCGTTACCATCGGCATGATATTCCTCCCTATTCTTTCTTAGGTAGAATTCTGCGCCGGAGACCTGCTCCAGGATATGCAGCCGGAACCATCAAGGCGTATCCGTATCGACACGCCGGCTCCGGACATCGGGCGCCGAAGATCAACTCTTTCGCCGCCGCTTCATCCGTATGGCTTACCCCCAAAGAGTAGCGCCGCTCACGCTTCTTGTCAAAAAATCCAGTTCCGTTACCGCCGCCCTTCCCCGCCCTTATCGCCGCAGCGCAAAGCCGAAAGCCAGCAGCGTCCAGCCCTGAAAGGTCAGATCGACCGCGAGAAACAGACCGAGGACCCAGAGGCTGTTGACCGGCCAGCCGAGCGCCACGGCAATGCCGGCGAGCGCCGTCACCACGCCGCTGACGACGATCCACACCCAGCCCTTCTCCGGCTTCAGCTTGCGGCCGACCCAGACGCGAAACGTGCCGGCGATCAGCAGCGCGATGGCAAGAAACAATGTCAGCGCTTCCGAGGCGAGCAAGGGATTGGCGAAGGCAAGGATGCCGGCCACCGTATAGAGCAGGCCGCTCAGCGCCCAGAACAGCACATGCTCCCATCCGCGCACCTGAAAGGCATGCGCCAGATGGATGATACCGCCGAGCAGCATCAGCATGCCGATATAATAGACCGATGCGACCGTGGCGACGAAGAGATTGCCGAAGGCGATCGCGCCGCAGATGAGCAGAAACACGCCGAGCGCAACGAACCAGCCCCATTTGTCGCGCATCGCGGACGGGGGGATTTCATCGAGAACATTGACCATGACCACACCTCCTCCTCCCCAAAGAGTATGGCACAGAAATGCCTCGCGGAAAGAGGGCGTGGATTTTCAATCCATAACGGGCCTGCAAGCGATTTTTTTGTTGATTGATCAGTCAATCAAAAATACAATCAAGGAAGCTCAGGGGTAATTCATGCCAAAAGTCGGAATGGAACCGGTGCGCCGCAAGGCGCTTGTGGATGCTGCGATGCGCGTGATCGGCGATCACGGCTCGCTGACCGTCACCATGTCCGAAATCGCCAAGCAGGCCGGCGTCTCCCCTGCCCTGGCGCATCATTATTTCGGCAGCAAGGAACAGCTGCTGATCGAGACCGTCCGTACCCATCTACAGCGGCTGCGCGACAGCGTGGTGACGGCTCTTCAGGCCGCGCGGACACCGCGCGAAAAACTTTCCGCCATCATCCGTGTCAGTTTCCAGGCCGATCAGTTCGCGCCGGAAACGATCGCCGCCTGGCTCGCCTTCTATGCCGAGGCACAGCGTTCGGAGGAGACGCGCCGCTTCCTCGTCATCTATGCGAGACGGCTGCGCTCCAACCTGCTTGCCAATCTCAGGGCGCTATGCCCAGGCGAAGACGCAGAACGCATCGCCGAGGGCGCTGCCGCGATGATCGATGGCCTCTATATCCGTCAGAGTCTGAGATCAGCGCCGATCAGCATCGAGGCTTCGATCGCGCTGACGGAAGATTACATCAATTCCCTGCTTGCGCCGCTTTCCGGAGGGGCCGCCGTTCAAAGGACCGAAACATGACGCTCAAAGCCCAGCCCACCGCCTCGCACTTCATCGACGGCGACTATGTCGAGGATACCGACGGCACCGTCATCGAAAGCATCTATCCGGCGACCGGCGAGGTGATCGCCCGCCTGCATGCGGCAACGCCCGCCATCGTCGAGAAGGCGATCGCGGCCGCCAAGCGCGCCCAGCCGGAATGGGCAGCGATGAGCCCCACGGCGCGCGGCCGCGTCCTCAAGCGCGCCGCCGAGATCATGCGCGAGCGCAACCGCGAGCTTTCCGAACTGGAGACGCTCGACACCGGCAAGCCGATCCAGGAAACCATCGTCGCCGACCCGACCTCCGGCGCCGACAGTTTCGAGTTCTTCGGCGGCATCGCGGCTGCCGGCCTCAACGGCTCCTACATCCCGCTCGGCGGCGATTTCGCCTATACCAAGCGCGTGCCGCTCGGCGTCTGCGTCGGCATCGGCGCCTGGAACTATCCGCAGCAGATCGCCTGCTGGAAGGGTGCCCCCGCGCTCATCGCCGGCAATGCCATGGTGTTCAAGCCTTCGGAAAATACGCCGCTCGGCGCGCTGAAGATCGCCGAGATCCTCATCGAGGCCGGACTGCCCAAGGGGCTCTACAACGTCATCCAGGGCGACCGCGAAACCGGACCGCTGCTGATCAACCATCCGGATGTCGCCAAGGTGTCGCTGACCGGCTCGGTGCCGACGGGCCGCAAGGTCGCCGCCGCCGCCGCCGGAAGCCTGAAGCACGTCACCATGGAGCTCGGCGGCAAGTCGCCGCTGATCGTCTTCGACGACGCCGACATCGACAGCGCCATCGGCGGCGCCATGCTCGGCAATTTCTACTCGACCGGCCAGGTCTGCTCGAACGGCACGCGCGTCTTCGTCAACCGGAAGATCAAGTCCGAATTCCTGAAGCGCCTGAAGGCCCGCACCGATGCGATGCTGATCGGCGATCCCATGGACGAAGCAACGCAGATCGGCCCGATGGTCTCCTGGGCGCAGCGCGAAAAGGTGCTCGCCTATATCGAAAAGGGCAAGGCCGAGGGCGCGACGCTGCTGACCGGCGGCGGCATTCCCAACAATGTCTCCGGCGAAGGCTACTACATCCAGCCGACCGTCTTTGCCGACGTCACCGACGACATGGCGATCGCTCGCGAAGAGATCTTCGGGCCGGTCATGTGCGTTCTCGATTTCGATGACGAGGCCGAGGTGATCGCCCGCGCCAACGATACGGAATTCGGCCTTTCCGGCGGCGTTTTCACCGCCGACCTCACCCGCGCCCACCGCGTCGTCGACCAGCTCGAGGCCGGCACGCTGTGGATCAACACCTACAATCTCTGCCCGGTCGAAATCCCCTTCGGCGGCTCCAAGCAATCCGGCTTCGGCCGCGAGAATTCGCTGGCAGCGCTGGAGCATTATTCCGAGCTGAAGACGGTCTATGTCGGCATGGGGCCGGTGCAGGCGCCTTATTAACGCAACCTCGGTTCTCGCCCTCGCCCTTCGAGGCCGCCTGCGGCGGCACCTCGGGGTGAGGACGAGAACGACCAACCGCACGCGCGGACGATGACCCGCCTCATCCTGAGCTGCTCGCCAAAGGCGGCCTCGAAGGGTCGGGGCGGCCACAGGGAGACACATATGCAGCAAGCAGATTTCGTCATCGTCGGCTCGGGTTCGGCCGGCTCCGCCATGGCTTACCGCCTGTCGGAAGACGGCAAGCATTCGGTCATCGTGCTGGAATTCGGCGGCAGCGACTTCGGGCCCTTCATCCAGATGCCGGCAGCCCTTGCCTGGCCGATGAGCATGGACCGCTACAATTGGGGCTATCTCTCCGAGCCTGAGCCGCAGCTCAACAACCGCCGCATCACCGCCCCGCGCGGCAAGGTGATCGGCGGTTCGTCCTCGATCAACGGCATGGTCTATGTGCGCGGCCATGCGGAGGATTTCAATCGCTGGGAGGAGCTCGGCGCCCAAGGCTGGGCCTATGCCGACGTGCTGCCCTATTTCAAGCGGATGGAGCATTCGCATGGCGGCGAGGAAGGCTGGCGCGGCACCGATGGCCCGCTGCATGTACGCCGTGGCGATGCCCGCAATCCGCTGTTCCACGCCTTCATCGAGGCCGGCAAGCAGGCGGGCTTCGAGGCGACTGAGGACTATAACGGCAGCAAGCAGGAAGGCTTCGGCCTGATGGAGCAGACGACCTGGATGGGCCGGCGCTGGTCCGCGGCGACGGCCTATCTCAAGCCCGCCCTCAAGCGGCCGAATGTCGAACTCATCCGCTGCTTTGCCCGCAAGATCGTCATCGAGAACGGCCGTGCCGTAGGTGTCGAGGTCGAGCGCGGCGGCCAGATCGAGGTCATCAGGGCCAACCGCGAGGTGATCATCTCCGCCTCCTCCTTCAACTCCCCGAAGCTGCTGATGCTATCCGGCATCGGACCGGGTCAGCATCTGCGCGACATGGGGATCGAGGTGAAGGTCGACCGGCCGGGCGTCGGCGCCAACCTGCAGGACCACATGGAATTCTATTTCCAGCAGACCAGCCTGAAGCCGGTGTCGCTCTATTCCTGGCTGCCCTGGTACATGCAGGGGATCGCCGGCGCACAGTGGCTGTTCTTCAAGAAGGGGCTCGGCACCTCGAACCAGTTCGAAGCCTGCGCCTTCCTGCGCTCGGCGCCGGGCGTCAAGCAGCCGGATATCCAGTATCACTTCCTGCCGGTCGCCATCAGCTATGACGGCAAGGCGGCGGCGAAGAGCCACGGTTTCCAGGTGCATGTCGGCTACAACCTGTCGAAGTCGCGCGGCAACGTCACGCTGCGCTCGTCCGACCCGAAGGCCGACCCGGTCATCCGCTTCAACTATATGAGCCATCCGGAAGACTGGGAGAAGTTCCGCCACTGCGTGCGCCTCACCCGCGAGATCTTCGGGCAGAAAGCCTTCGACGACTATCGCGGCGCGGAGATCCAGCCTGGGGCAAATGTGCAAACCGACGATGAGATCGACGCCTTCCTCCGCGAGCATCTGGAAAGCGCCTATCACCCCTGCGGCACCTGCAGGATGGGTTCGAAGGACGATCCGATGGCGGTGGTCGATCCCGACACGCGCGTCATCGGCGTGGACGGCCTGCGCGTCGCCGACAGCTCGATCTTCCCGCATGTGACCTACGGCAATCTGAACGGTCCTTCCATCATGACCGGCGAAAAGGCGGCCGACCATATTCTCGGCAAGCCGAGGCTGGCGCGCTCGAACCAGGAGCCGTGGATCAATCCGCGGTGGGAAACGAGCGATCGGTAAGGCGGGCCGGCGTCAGTGATAATCTTCTTCGCGCTGATGCCTGATCGCCAATATCGTCACTGTCTCGCTGTCTTCGATCTCGAATAGAGCGACGTAGCCAGAAGAGCCGAACGGGATGACGAGTTCGCGGAGAAATGCGTTGTCCGAGGACGCCTTGCGGCAGCTGAATGGAAAGCTCTCAAGAAATTCGGTTGCCTTGGCGATCGCTTGATAGGCTCTTTCCGCAAGCTCAATATCTCTCGAAAGCAGATAATCATAAAGCCGCTCGAGGTCCTCAAGCGCATCCTGGGAATAGCGGACGGCAAATGTCATTTTTTCGCAGATGCTTTTGCGGCTTCAAGCTTGCTCTTTAGCATGCCGAGCACGTCATCCGCGCTATGATATACACCGGTTCTTCGTGCCTCCTCGCGCGCGGCAAGGCCACGAGCGATGAATTCAGACGTCGTTCGACGATGTTCGATCTGAGCACGCAGCGAACTTTCCACAAATGCGGACAGGGTCTCACCCTCCTGCAGCACGCTTTCGGCCGCGGCGCGCAAGGCGGGGTCAACCCGCAAGGAGGGAATGGAAGCGGATTTCATGCATCGGCTCCTCTGCATTGCAATTGCGATGCATTCTATTCGATTGCCGGGAGCCGTCAACACGTGGATTAAGCCTTGGCCGCAAAAGGAAATTCTGCAAGAAAGACCGATATCGCAATCCGCCCTTGCGGTGAGCCGCTCGCAAGCATGTCTCCAAAAGGCATGCGGATCAGCCTATCGGTCACACGTCCCATGCCCCCCATCTATCGCAAATCCAAACTCCTCCGCCGTTCCCGCGTCTTCTGGGGCTCGATCCATCTCTGGCGGCCGCGCTTGGTATTCTGGACGGGCGCTCTGGCGATCGGCATGATCAGCGTCGGTTTCGCCAAGTTGGCCGATCTGTCGCAGCGGGCCTTTACCGGCGTGACCCAGTCCGGCGCGTGGATGTGGCTGCTGCCGCTTTTGCTGACG
>JASGEG010000140.1:0-15059 GCA_047606605.1 Rhizobium sp. | reverse complement strand
AGAGGTCGCCGAGCCCTTCCTTCAGCGCCTCGACGCACCAGCGCTGCCAGAGGAAGCTGTGGCGGCGGCGCGTGCCGAAATCGGAGATGCGCAAGCCCGGCAATTCCCGCAGCCGCTCGACCTTTTCCCACATCTTCGCCTTGGCGCGGGCATAGAGGACATCCAGCGTAAACGGGCCGAGCGCCTTCAGCGCCGAGCGCGAGCGCAACTCGTTGATGATGGCGAGCGCCGGGATTTCCCACATGGTGGTTTCCTTCCACGAACCGTGGAAGTCGAGAATATATTGCCCGTCCCGCTTCGACAGCTCGTATTCCGGCAGCTGGAAATTCGACAGCCAGGCCAGGAATTCCGGCTCGAAGATCTGGGCGCGGCCATAGAAGCTGTTACCCGCCAGCCAGATCGCCTCCTTCTTGGAAAGCCGGAGCGTGCGGGCATGATCGAGCTGCTCGCGCAGTTCCTTCTCGTCGATCACCTCGGCGAGGCGGACACTCTTGGTGCGGTTGATCAGCGAGAAGGTGGCATCGACGTCCGGATAGAGCTTCCAGATCATCTGCAGCATCAGCAGTTTGTAGAAGTCGGTATCGATCAGGCTGCGAACGATCGGATCGAGCTTCCAGGTATGGTTATAGACACGGGTGGCGATATCCGTCTTGGTCATGTCGTTCCTGCCCCGTCTCCCTGCGTCCGGAGATCGCGCTCCACGCCTGCCGCTTGATCTCTGCGGCCAAGCATAATGCCCCTCTTATCAAAAAATGTTGAGAGAAAGTCCAGTCGCTGAAGGAAAATTGATACCAAATTAAGAGTGCCGGTCCGAGCACCCGCCGAAAGCGTCGCGCGCCCCCCTTGGACAACGGCAGCGGCCATGGATGGTTCCGACGACGGCCTGTGGGCCGCCCGGGCCTTACTGCCGGATGGCAGCGGTGGGCATGGCCTCGATGTTGAAGGCAGCAGCGAGGAGCGCCCTGGTGTAATCCTCCTTCGGCGCCCGGAAGATATCCCCGGACGGGCCCTGCTCCACCACCTTGCCGAAGCGCATGACGATCAGGTCGTTGGCCAGCGCCTTCACCACCTTCAGGTCGTGGCTGATGAAGAGATAGGCGAGATCATGGCGTTTCTGCAGGTCGCGCAGCAGGTCGACCACCTGCGCCTGCACGCTCATGTCGAGTGCCGAGGTCGGTTCGTCCAGCATGACGAAGCGCGGCTTCAGCACCATGGCGCGGGCAATGGCGATGCGCTGGCGCTGGCCGCCGGAAAACTCGTGCGGGAAGCGCCAGCGGGTCATCGGATCGAGACCCACTTCCTCCAGCGCCCAGCAGACGCGCTGGTCGCGCTCTTCCGCCGACAGGGATTTCTCATGCACCTTCAGCCCCTCGGCAATGATCTCGCCGACCGACATGCGCGGGCTGAGCGAACCATAGGGGTCCTGGAAGACGACCTGCAACTGGTTGCGCAGCGGCCGCATCGCCTTGAAGGAATAGTCGGCAATATCCTTGCCGACGAAGCTGATGCGCCCCTGGGACGAAATCAGCCGCGCCAGCGCCAGGCCGAGCGTCGTCTTGCCGGAACCGCTCTCGCCGACGACGCCGAGCGTCTGGCCGGCACGAAGCTTGAGATCGATGCCGTCGACCGCCTTCACATGATCGACCACCTTGCGCATCAGCCCGGCCTTGATCGGAAACCAGACCTTGATGTCCTTTCCTTCCATGACGACGGGCTTGCCGGCATCGCTGACCGGCGGCTCGCCACGCGGCTCGGCCGCCAGCAGATGGCGGGTATAATCGTGCCGCGGATTGGTGAAGACCTCCTCAACCGTGCCGGTCTCGACGATCTTGCCCTTGGTCATGACGCAGACACGGTCGGCAAACTTGCGGACGATGCCGAGATCATGGGTGATGAACAGCATCGACATGCCGTGCGCGCCCTTGAGCTCGCGCAGCAGTTCGAGGATCTGCGCCTGCACCGTGACGTCGAGTGCCGTGGTCGGCTCGTCGGCGATCAGCAGTTCGGGACGGTTCGCCAGCGCCATGGCGATCATCACACGCTGGCGCTGGCCGCCGGACAGCTCGTGCGGATAGGCTTTCAGCCGCTTTTCCGGCTCGCGGATGCCGACCTGGTTGAGCAGCTCCAGCGTGCGGGCGCGGGCGGCATGGCCCGCCAGGCCCTGATGCAGCGCCAGAATCTCGCCGATCTGCTTTTCGATCGTATGGAGCGGATTGAGCGAGGTCATCGGCTCCTGGAAGATCATGGTGATGTCGTTGCCGCGCACGGCACGCAGCTCGCTGTCCGACGCCTTCAGCATATCCTTGCCCTTGAACAGGATTTCGCCGGAAGGATGGCTGGCGGACGGATAGGGCAGCAGCTTCAGGATCGAATTGGCCGAGACCGACTTGCCGGAACCGGATTCGCCGACCAGCGCCAGCACCTCGCCGCGATGAATATCGAAGGAGACGCCATCGACGGCCGTCGAGGTCCGCCCGCCCTGATGGAAGGCGACGGAGAGATTGCGGACGGAGAGCAGCGGAGTGGAATTCTCGCTCATCGGAACGTCTTCCTCGGATCGAAGGCGTCGCGCACGGCCTCGCCGATGAAGATCAGCAGGGAGAGCATGATCGACATGGTGAAGAAGGCCGAGAGGCCGAGCCAGGGGGCCTGCAGGTTGGATTTGCCCTGGGCGATCATCTCACCCAGCGACGGCGAGCCGGGCGGCATGCCGAAGCCCAGGAAATCCAGCGAGGTCAGGGTGGTGATCGAGCCGGACAGGATGAAGGGCACGAAGGTCAGGGTTGCGACCATCGCGTTGGGCAGTAGGTGGCGATACATGATGGTGCGGTTGTTGACGCCGAGCGCGCGGGCGGCGCGCACATATTCGAAATTGCGCGCCCGCAGGAACTCGGCGCGCACCACGCCGACGAGACCGACCCAGGAAAACAGCAGCAATATGCCGAGCAGGATGAAGAAGCCGGGCGGCAGCACCGAGGCGATGATCAGCAGGATGTAGAGCACTGGCATCGACGACCAGATCTCGATGAAGCGCTGCAGCAGAAGATCGGTCCAGCCGCCGAAATAGCCCTGGACGGCGCCGGCGGCGATGCCGACGACCGCCGAGCAGATGGTGAGCACCAGGCCGAACAGCACCGAGATGCGGAAGCCGTAGACCAGGCGTGCGAAGACATCGCGTGCCTGGTCGTCCGTGCCGAGCCAGTTGAGATTGCTCCAGCTGCAGTTCGGATCGGCGACGCCCTGCGGATAGCCGGAGCAGCGCTCTTCCTTGCTCATCAGCCAGAAGGGCGGCGTCGGGGCCGATTTTCCCTGCGGCAGATTGGAATTGGCGGTCTGGTAGGAATAGCGGATCGGCGGCCAGATCATCCAGCCATGGGCGTTGATCTCGTCCTCGATATCCTGTGAGCGATAATCCGTCTGCGCCAGGAAGCCGCCGAACTTCTCTTCCGGATAATCGACCAGCACCGGCACCAGCATCTCGCCCTTGTAGGAGACGAGGATCGGCCGGTCATTGGCGATGAATTCCGCCCCGAGGCTGAAGACGAACAGGACCAGAAACAGCCACAGGGACCAGTAGCCGCGGCGGTTCGCCTTGAAATTCTCCCAGCGGCGAAGATTGGTCGGGGAGAAGAGGCCCTTGCGCGGCGGGGCAACGGCGGCCTGCGGCGGATTGTTCGGCACGTCCATCACACCTCCCTCCGCTCGAAATCGATGCGCGGGTCGATCCAGGTGTAGATCAGGTCCGAGATCAGGCTGACGAAGAGGCCGAGCAGCGAGAAGATGAAGAGCGTGGCAAAGACGACCGGATAATCGCGCTGGACGACGGAGAGATAGCTCAGGCGCCCCAAGCCATCGAGCGAGAAGATGTTCTCGATCAGCAGCGAACCGGTGAAGAAGGCGGAGATGAAGGCGCCGGGAAAGCCGGCAATGACGATCAGCATGGCGTTGCGGAAGACATGGCCGTAGAGCACCCGCCGCTCGCTCAGGCCCTTGGCGCGGGCGGTAATGACATATTGCTTCTTGATTTCCTCGATGAAGGAATTCTTGGTCAGCAGCGTCGTGGTGGCGAAGGCGGCGAGCGACAGCGAGATCAGCGGCAGCACGAGATGCCAGAGATAATCGAGGACCTTCTGCCACCAGTTGAGATCGGCGAAATTATCCGAGACGAGGCCGCGCAGCGGGAACCAGTCGAAGAAGGAGCCGCCGGCGAAGAGCACGATCAGCATGATGCCGAACAGGAAACTCGGCACGGCATAGCCGATGATGATGATGCCCGATGTCCAGACATCAAAACTCGATCCGTCGCTGATCGCCTTGCGGATACCGAGCGGGATCGAAATGGCGTAGGAGAAGATCAAGATCCAGATGCCGAGCGAGATCGATACCGGCAACTTTTCGGCAATCAGATCGATGACCGTCGTGTTGCGGAAGAAGCTTTCGCCGAAATCGAAGCGGATATAGTTCCACATCATCTGCCCGAAGCGCTCGAGCGCCGGCTTGTCGAAGCCGAACTGCTTGTTGAGCTTGGCGATCAGCTCGGGATCGAGCCCCTGGGCGCCGCGATATTTCGAACTGCTGTCATCGGCGCCCGGCTGGTTCAGCATGTCGCCGCCGCCGGACAGGCGGCCATTGGCGTTGTCGCCCTGGCCGGTCAGCTGCGCGATGACCTGCTCGACGGGGCCGCCCGGCGCGAACTGGACGATGGTGAAGGAGATCGCCATGATGCCGACGATGGTCGGGATCATCAGCAGGAGACGCCTGAGGATATAAGCGCCCATCAGCCCGTCACTCCCTCATCGAGGAACATGCCCGCCCCGGCCTGCATCCATCCGTCGTTCAAATCGCTTATTCCCTTCCGCCGCGTAAAGCCCGGCGCCGTCATGTCACGCTGAAATTGCCGAATCGGCATGGGCCATTTGGAGCCAGCCAGCCCGCCATTGCAAGAGCCGCCTATTTTGCGGCGCTTTTCGACCACCACATATCGGGGAAGCCGATGGAGTAATAGGGCAGCTCCGACGGGCGGGCGAATTTGTCCCAGTAGGCTATTCTGGTCGTGGTTCCGTAGAAGGTCGGCAGGACATAGTGGTGGGCGAGCAGCACGCGGTCGAGCGCCCTGACCGTCGCTTCCTTTTCCGGCACGGTCTTTGCGAAGATCACCTTCTGGATGAGAGCGTCGATGCCGGGGTCGGCTATACCAGCATAGTTGCGGGAGCCCTGCCGGCCGGCGGAGGCCGAGCCCCAGAAATCGGCCTGCTCGTTGCCGGGGTTCAGCGTCTCTGCCCAGACGACCCAGATCATGTCGTAGTCGAAGCTGCGAATACGGTTGACGTATTGCGAGGGATCGACCGTCCTGACACTGGCATCGATGCCGATTCGCTTCAGGTTCTGTATGTACGGCAGCACCGACCTCTCCAGCGACGGATTGTTCAGCAGCAGTTCCAGCGAAAATGGCTCGCCGGTCTGCGCGTTCACCATCTTGTTGCCCTTGAGGACCCAGCCCGCGTCCTTGAACAAGGCGATCGCCTTGCGAAAATTGTCGCGCGTCTTTTGCGGATCGCCGCCGACCGGATTGGCGTAAGGCGCGGTGAAGACCTCCGCAGGCACCTTGTCCTTGACACTGTTCAAAACATTGAGCTCCTCTCCTTGCGGAAGGCCGGAGGAGGCGAATTTCGTGCCGAAGAAGAAGCTGTCGACGCGCGTCAGCTTCCCGAAGGAAAGCGTTCGGTTCAGTTCCTCGAAATCGTAAACGTAGTTCAGGGCCTCACGCACACGCGCGTCCTTGAACCGGTCGCGCCGCATATTGGGAACGAGCGCCTGCATGATGCCGACCGAGCGCAGCGTGTTGGGCAATTCGTCGCGCTTGATGCGGCCGTCCTTGGCCGCCGGGAAATCGTAGCCGGTCACCCAATGGCTCGTCAAATTGTCCTGCCAGTAGTCGATGGTGCCGCCGCGGAACGCCTCGAACGCGACGTCGTAATCCGAAAAATAAACATAGTTTATCGCGCCGAAATTGTTCTCGCCGACGTTGACCGGCAGGTTCTTGCCCCAATAATCGTCGCGCAACTCATAGCGGATCGAAGCACCCGGCTGCAGGGAAACGATCTTGTACGGACCGGAGCCCATGATCGGCTCCAACGTCGTGCGGGAGATATCGCGCGGCTTGCCGTCAGGCCCCGGCGCTTCCCACCAATGTTTCGGCAGGATGATAAGCTGGCCCAGGATCGAGGGCAGCTCATCATTACCTTTTTCGTTGAAATGGAACGTGACGTCGCGCTCGCCGGTCTTTTCGGCGCTTACGACATGTCCGTAGTAACTGGCCGTCTGTGGATTGAGTTCCTTGAACTTCTCGAAGCTGAAGATGACATCCTCGGGCGTTACCGGCGTGCCGTCGGCCCACTTCGCTTCGGCACGCAGCCGGAAGGTGGCGCTGGAAACGTCATCGGGAAAGGAAACGCCCTCGGCGAGCAGGCCATAGGAAGAATTGGCCTCGTCATCGGCCTTCTTCAGCAGCGTATCGTAGACCAGCTCTATCCCGTCGGCGGGATTACCCTTGAACAAGACGGAATTGAGCGTGTCGAAGGTGCCGATGCCCGGCAGCTTCAGCTCCCCGCCCTTCGGCGCATCCGGATTGACATAGTCGAAATGCTTGAAGCCGGGCTGGTATTTCAGGTCTCCGAGAATGGCCGTACCGATGCGGAATTGCGGCTCGTCGGCGTTGGATACAGCGGGCAAGCCCAGCAGGCAGAAAAGAGAAACGACCAAGCCTGCCTTCAACCGCAACAACGCCATTCAATATCTCCCGGTGATTTGTCCGGAATCAGCATAAGGCAAATGAGGGCAAAAAACAGGACGCAATCGCTGATCTCTTCGCGCCCATGCCTGTCACAATCCTGGCATCGGCCCTATCGAGCGGCTTCATCGAGACGCTTGCGCAGCATCAGGCGCAGTTCGCGCACGACGCGACGATCCTCGGCCGCTTCCGGTTCGGTGGCGGCGAGGACAGCGATGCGCAGCAGTTCGAGAATGATCGCCGCCATCAGCGCCGCATCGTCCCCGACTGGCGGCCGCGCCCGCTTGAGGATGGCGCAGATCAGCGCCTTCAGCTCCGCTCGCGATCGCATCTTGCGCTCTTTCGGCACATCGCGGCGCGCGGCCAGCACCGGATATTCCGGAAAGGTTTCGATGAAGGCGGCAAGCCGGTCGAAGATCGCCTCGCCGCTATCGGCCGGCGACAAACCGCCGCTCGTTTCCACGATGTCCCCGAGCACGGATTTCAGCCGTTCCAGCCGGTCGACATGCAGCGCCTCCGCCAAGAGCGGCTTCGTCGGAAAGAACTGATAGAGCGAGCCGATCGACGAATTGGCTTCCGCGGCGATCTCCGTCATCGTCGCAGCTTCATAGCCCTTGCGCACGAAGATTTTCGCGGCGGCTTCCAGCAGCACGGCGACACGATCATGGCCGCGCCGGCGCTTGGGTATCCGCGTCTGCGGTTCTTCGTTCGACTTCCGCGCGGCTTGCGCACGGTCAGCCGTTATGAGGATATCCTCATGCTTCCCCACCCCTGATGTCCCCTTTTGCAATCCCCACGGCGTCACATCATCGCAATCGCCCCCGGTACAAATCCGGACCGCCTGGACGGCCGCTCCCCTAAAGCGGCCGATCGTCGGAACCGGGCCGCCGTCACCGGAAAACGGAAGCGGCGGCGGGACCGAGGTCATTGCGACCGCTCGACTTTCCGCGTTCCATGCCGCTGCTGTCAACCGGCTGTTTGCGAAACCAGAGGCTTTCCCAGGGTGGATTTGCCGCCGCCGTTGCGCGGCCGAATTTAAGGGGGAGCAAATAAGCATTCCGAAAATGGATTCCGATTTTTGGGGTTATGCGGTAGATTCCAGCGCAAATCACTTCGGCCGGTGCCGGCAGCCTTTCAAGGAACCACATGATTTCCCTCCTGGTTCGGACCTTCGATACCTTCAGCAAACTTGCCCTTGCCACCACGATCGGCGCCGGCCTTCTCGCCGGCGACGCTCTGGCGCAGCAGGCGGCTCCGACGCCCGGCAGCGCCAAGGCGGTGTTCGGCGCGGTGACGCTGCCGACGCAAGGAGCGCCGCAATCGATCGGCTTCTATGCCAAGGGCTGCCTTGCCGGCGCCGTGGCGCTGCCGACCGACGGATCGACCTGGCAGGCGATGCGCCTGTCGCGCAATCGCCGCTGGGGCCGGCCGGAAATGATCGGGCTGCTCGAGCGCCTGTCGCGCGATGCCGCCAAAAACGACGGCTGGCCGGGCCTGCTGGTCGGCGACATCGCCCAGCCGCGTGGCGGCCCGATGTTCAACGGCCACGCCTCGCACCAGATCGGCCTCGACGCCGACGTCTGGCTGACGCCGATGCCGGCGCGGACACTGACGGCGGCCGAGCGCGAAAGCCTGCCTTTCACCTCGATGCTGGCCAAGGACAAGTTCCTGACCATCAACGACCGGGTCTGGACGCCGGCGCATGCCCGCCTGTTGATGCGCGCCGCAAGCTACCCCGAAGTGGAGCGCATCTTCGTCAATCCGGCGATCAAGAAAAAGATGTGCGACACCTGGACGGGCGACCGCACCAATCTCGGCAAGCTGCGCCCGGAATATGGCCACGATTCGCATTTCCACATCCGCATCCGTTGCCCGGCCGACTCGGTCGGCTGCACGCCGCAGGCGCCGGTCGCCGCCGGCGACGGCTGCGACAAGTCGCTCGCCTGGTGGCTCGGCCCCGAGCCTTGGGCCAAGCCGAAGCCGGGCACGAAGCCGCCGGCAAAGCCGCGCGAAGTCATGGTTTCCGACTTGCCCAAGGCCTGCCAGGCGGTGCTGGACGCCCCCTCGGTTCCCTCGGCTCGCGCCGCCACCTACGGGACCAAGGCGGCCGCGCCGACGGCGGCGACCGGCGCAATGCCGGTTTCGAGTTCCGGCAGCGGCAGCACGCCGCCCGGCAGCATCCCGCAGCAATGACAAGGGAACGGCCGGTCGCCGGCCGGCCCGGTCTTTCAAAGCGCCGTTTCTTGGTATAGAAGGCGGAACAAATCGATTTAAAAGACTAGGGAGCATTGGTTCATGGCCGTCGGCAAATGCATCGCGCTGATCGCGCATGATCAGAAAAAAGATGCGATGGCGGAATTTGCCCGGCGCAACCAGGATGTGCTCACGGGCTGGCATATCGTCGCCACCGGCACCACCGGTGGGCGCGTGCTCGACGCCTGCCCCCACCTCAAGGTCACCCGCTTCAAAAGCGGCCCGCTCGGCGGCGACCAGCAGATCGGCGCGTTGATCGCCACCGGCGAGATCGACATGCTCATCTTCTTCATCGATCCGCTCACCCCCATGCCGCACGATGTCGACGTGAAGGCATTGACGCGGCTTGCCGTTCTCTACGACATTCCGATGGCGCTGAACGAATCCACCGCCGAACGGCTGATCAAAACACTGAACCCTTAATCCGCCTTGCGGCGGCAGACCACGGACCTGGCCATGCCCGAGCTCAATCACAGCGATGCCCCCCTGCCATTCCCGATCCTGATCGGCGATATCGGCGGCACCAATGCCCGCTTCTCGATCCTTGCCGACGCAACGGCCGAGCCGGCGCATTTTCCCAATGTGCGCACCGCCGATTTCGAGACGATCGACGCGGCGATCGAAAGCGTCCTTGCCAAGTCGGCAGCGCGGCCGCGTTCGACGATCCTCGCCATGGCCGGCCCGGTGCGCGGCGATGAAATTCCGCTGACCAATTGCGACTGGGTCATCCGTCCGAAGACGATGATCGCCAATCTCGGCATCGAGGATGTGCTGATCATCAACGATTTCGAGGCGCAGGCGCTGGCGATCGCCGTCGTCTCCGATGAGCACCGCCATACGATCGGCGAGACGTCGGAGGGCATGGTCGCCTCGCGCGCCGTGCTCGGGCCGGGCACCGGCCTCGGCGTCGCCGGCCTCGTCCATACACAGCATCAGTGGATTCCGGTGCCGGGCGAAGGCGGCCATATCGATCTCGGACCGCGCACCGCCCGCGACCTGCAGATCTGGCCGCATCTGGAAACGATCGGCGGCCGCATCTCCGCCGAGCAGGTCATTTGCGGGCGCGGGCTGCAGAACCTTTACCATGCCATCTGCAAGGCCGACGGCATCGAGCCCAGCCTGAAGGAACCGGCCGACATCACCACCCAGGCGCTCGCCAAGAGCAACGCCCAGGCCGAGGAGACGCTGACGCTGTTCGTCACCTATCTCGGCCGCGTCGCCGGCGACGTGGCGCTGATCTTCATGGCGCGCGGCGGCGTCTATCTTTCCGGCGGCATCTCGCAGAAGATCCTGCCGGCGCTGCAGGGGCCGGAATTCCGCGCCGCCTTCGAGGACAAGGCGCCGCACAACGCGCTGCTGAAATCGATCCCGACGCATGTGGTCACCCACCCGCTTGCGGCGCTGGCCGGCCTTGCCGCCTATGCCCGCGTGCCGGCGAGCTTCGGCCTGGCGACCGACGGCCGCCGCTGGCGAGGTTGAGCCGGCTGGGACTGCCGGCAGCCTTTTTGACGAAGCTTCCTTCGCTTATAATGGCCCCGGCTCCGTGGCCTGCCTCTTAACCAGGCCGGCAGGCCATATCTAGCCAAAGCCGTGCTAACTCTTTATAGAGCCGCGAAAGCATAAGCCAGGTGCGGCTCGCTTGGTTTGAGACAGGAAGCCGATTTTTGAAATCACCCGACACCAAGAAAATCAACGTCGACAGCGAAGCCATCACCGGCATGCTGAAGCGTATTATCGGTGAAAACGGCCGGGACCATATCGGCGGCTACAGCATTGCGATCGCCTGCCTGATCCTGGTGGCGCTTTCGACGGCCTATATCGGCTACATCATGAAGCTGGTCATCGACAAAGCCTTCGTCGATCGCGACCTCTCGGATGCCTGGCTGATCTGCGGCAGCATCTTTCTCGTTTTCGTGGTGCGTGGCTTCGCGGGCTATTTCCAGTCGGTCATCCTGTCCAAGATCGGCAACAATATCATCGCGCGCTATCAGCGCCGCCTTTACATGCACCTGATGACGCTCTCGGTCGGCTTCTTCAGCGAAGCGCGCTCCGCGCAGCTCGCGGCACGGATCAGCCAGAACGTCTCCGGCATCCGCGACGTGATGAACCTGACGATCACCTCCACGGCGCGCGATTTTCTCACCTTCATATCGCTGCTCGGCGTCATGATCGTTCAGGACCCGGTGCTCAGCATCGCCTTCTTCGTCATCGCGCCGCCGCTCTTCCTGGCGCTGCGCTATATTTCCAAGCGCCTGCGCGCCGCAACGCGCGAGGCCGTCGTCCTGAACAGCCACGTTTTGGGGGCGATGCAGGAGACGATCCAGGGCATTTCCATCGTCAAGGCATTCACGATGGAAAACGAGCTGGAGCGCAAGATCAACAAGCTGATCACCGCCGCCGAGCATCGGCAGAACCGGATCGCGCGCCTGTCGGAGCGCAACGGCCCGCTGATGGAAACCGTTGCGGGCTTCGCGATCGCCAGCCTCTTTGCCTATGCCGCCTACCGCTCGATCTACGACAATGTCTCGCCGGGCGTGTTCTTCTCCTTCGCCACCTCGCTTCTGCTCGCCTACGATCCGGCCCGTCGCCTGGCCAAGCTGCAGGTGCAGCTGGAGCGCGCCGTCGTCAACGCGCGCATGATCTACGAGCTGCTCGACATGGAGCCGCGCCAGCGCGAGCTGCCGGACGCCAAGCCGCTTGTCGTCACCGACGCCCGCATCGAATTCCGCAACGTCCGCTTCGCCTATGGCGACGACACGGTGCTTGACGATGTGAGCCTTGTCGCCGAAGGCGGCCAGACGACGGCACTGGTCGGCCCCTCCGGCGCCGGCAAATCCACCGTCATCAATCTCATTCCGCGCTTCTACGACCCCGTCGCCGGCGGCATCTATATCGACGGGCAGGACATAGCGCATGTCACGAAGCGGTCGCTGCGCGAGCAGATCGCCTATGTTTCCCAGCAGCCCTATCTCTTCGAAGGCACGATCCGCGACAATATCCGTTATGGCCGCCCCGAGGCGAGTGATGCCGAGGTCGAACAGGCGGCCAGGCTCGCCTACGCCCATGACTTCATCGTCGCGCAGCCGCAGGGTTACGATACCCCGGTCGGCGAGAACGGCGTGACGCTCTCCGGCGGCCAGCGGCAGCGCGTATCGATCGCCCGCGCGCTGGTGCGCAATGCGCCGATCCTGCTGCTCGACGAGGCGACCTCGGCGCTCGACACGGAATCGGAAGCCGCCGTGCAGAAGGCGCTGGACGAGGCCATGAGCGGCCGCACGGTCGTCGTCATCGCCCATCGCCTGTCGACGGTCGTCCGGGCCGAGAAGATCATTGTCATGCAGAATGGGCGCGTCGTCGAAGAGGGCAACCACGAGACGCTTGCGGAGGCCGACAATGGTCTTTACGCTCGCCTCAACAACCTTCAGCGGCCGGCGGTTTCCGGCAATTCCCGTAAATAGACGATAGAGACGACATGAGCGACGATGCGATGAAGCTGGTGGTGGTTGGCGCGGCGGGCCGCATGGGACAGGCGCTGATCCGACTCATTCATGGCACCGAAGGCGTTGTCCTGCATGCCGCCGTCGCCCGTCCCGGTTCGGCCTTCATCGGCAAGGATGCGGGCGAGATCGCCGGGCTGGGGCCGATCGGCATTCCCGTCACCGACGATCCGCTGGCCGCCTTCCTCAATGCCGAGGGCGTCATCGATTTCACCACGCCGGCCACCAGCGTCACCTTTGCCGGGCTTGCCGCCCAGGCCCGCATCGTCCACATCATCGGCACGACCGGCTGCTCGGCCGAGGACGAGGCCAAGTTCAAGGCCGCCGCCCGTCATGCCCGCATCGTCAAGTCGGGTAATATGGGCCTCGGCATCAATCTTCTGAGCGTGCTTGTCGAGCAGGCCGCACGGGCGCTGCCGCCGGCCGATTGGGATATCGAGGTGCTGGAAATGCATCACAAGCACAAGGTCGACGCCCCCTCCGGCACGGCGCTGCTGCTCGGCGAGGCCGCAGCCAAGGGGCGCGGCATCGATCTGGGCGATCATTCCGTGCGGGTGCGCGACGGCCATACCGGGCCGCGCCCGGCGGGCGCCATCGGCTTTGCCACGCTGCGCGGCGGCGCCGTCATCGGCGACCACTCGGTCATTTTCGCCGGCGAAGGCGAGCGCCTGACGCTGTCGCACAGCGCCGGCGACCGCTCGCTGTTTGCCCGCGGCGCGCTTCAGGCCGCCCTCTGGGCGCGCGACAAGAAGCCCGGCCTCTATTCCATGCTCGATGTCCTCGGGCTTTCCACACGTTGATCCGATCCTGGAGCGGATCGGCACGGAATTGCCGGTCCGCTCCAGCCTTTTGTTTTTCACGCAATTCCGGACGGAAAACCGCTACGCACTTTTCCTGGAATTGCTCTAGCAAGGAGTAACAATATGAGCGGCACTCTCGTCCTCGTTCGCCATGGGCAGAGCGACTGGAATCTGAAGAATCTCTTCACCGGCTGGAAGGACCCCGATCTGACCGCGCTCGGCATCGAGGAAGCCAGGACCGGCGGCAAGGCGCTGGCCGACTACGGCATCAAATACGACATCGCCTTCACCTCGGCTTTGACCCGCGCCCAGCACACGCTGAAGATCATCCTCGATGAAGTCGGCCAGCCCGGTCTCGAAACCATCAAGGACCAGGCGCTGAACGAGCGCGACTACGGCGATCTCTCCGGCCTCAACAAGGACGATGCCCGCGCCAAGTGGGGCGAGGAGCAGGTGCATATCTGGCGCCGTTCCTATGACGTCCCCCCGCCCGGCGGCGAAAGCCTGCGCGATACCGGCGCCCGCGTCTGGCCCTATTACCTCACCGAGATCCTGCCGCGCGTGCTCGCCGGCCAGAAGGTGCTGGTCGCCGCCCACGGCAATTCGCTGCGCTCGCTGGTCATGGTCCTCGACCGGCTGACCAAGGAACAGATCCTGTCGCTCAACCTCGCGACCGGCGTGCCGATGGTCTACAAGCTCAACGCCGACTCCACCGTCGCTTCCAAGGAAGTCCTCGGCGACATGTCCGGCGCGCATTGAGTAGCTGACAGAAAAACCACCCCTCGCACGCGTCATGGCTGAGGGGTGGAAAATCTGGCAAAATGTGTTACATTGCACTACATATGTAACACATGGGTCAGATATGACGGACGCTACATTCACTTTTCGGGTTGAAGAAGACTTAAAGTCCGCCTTCAGTGAGGCTGCGAAAGCGCACGATCAGACGGGCGCGCAATTGCTTCGGGCTTTCATGCGCGACTATGTGAAACGTCAGCAAGACGAAGCCGAATATGAGGTCTGGTTTCGCCAGCAGGTTCAAGCGGGTCTTGCTTCCGCCAATGCCGGCAACCTCATCCCCAGCGATGATGTCGAAGCCGAATTCGCTGCCTTGCGGGAAGAAACACGCCGTAAGCTGGCCGGAAAACCCTCGTGAAGCTTGCTTGGACTCCCGAAGCAAGAGCTGACCGACGCGCAATCTATACCTACATCCTATACCTACATCGAAGCGGATAATGCCGCCGCGGCACTCGCGCTTGACGAACTCTTCGCGAAGCGGTCGATGCAGCTTATTGCGCATCCGATGACGGGCCGACCTGGCCGCGTATCCGGAACCCGAGAACTCGTCGTGCACAGAAACTATCTGCTGGTTTACGATCTCGCAGACGAGACAGTGCGAATAATCCGCATTCTTCATGCGGCACAACAATGGCCACCGAGCGATGTTCGCCCGGTTTCCTAGCTCGGTTCTAAATGCGCTTGTCTTCAATTCTCGATCGTGAACCGCACCCGATCCGCGGCAAAGCGTGAGATCGAATATTGCACGGGCTCGCCGTCGAGATCGGCGTTCAGTGCCCGCGTCGTCATGACGATGGCGCCGGGAGAGAGTTCGAGGTCGGCGAGATCGCCTTCCTCGGCATGGGCGGCGGTGATTTCCGTGACAACCCGGATGTAGTCGGCCACGCCGAGCTCCCGGAACGCCTTGGTGATCGATCCGGTGTT
>JASGEG010000139.1:0-7623 GCA_047606605.1 Rhizobium sp. | reverse complement strand
TTCAGGCTGGCGGGACTATCAATTGAACCGTCGGATGCATCCATTGTCCGATGACTGAAGTATATCGTCCCTTCTTCTTCAGTCCCTGCTCGGCCGGCTGCGCGGATCTCTCTATCTCCGCAAGCCGGCCTTTTTTTACGCTGCGACCGCGCCTGCCTATCGCAAAAGTTTCAGCGACCCGGTCAACGATCTCACCCATTTCGACGGGCCGGCAAAACCGAGCCCATCGATCGCTTCCGAGGACAGGTCCCGGCTGGGAAATGTCGCCTCGTAATCCGTATAGTCGTGCAACGAGCGCGCAAAAGCCGGAAAGGGCACCACGGCTCGCTCGCCCTCCTGTGGCAGAGCCTTGAGCATCAGCGAGCGGATCGTGTCCGCATCGGCCTGAAGGATCGGCACCGGCAGGTTCGAGCTGATATCGATGGCGCGGCTGTCGCAGTCGGCAAGCTGCCGGGCGCCCAGGCCGGGAAAGCGCGCCCCGAGGCCGATCGCGATGGCGCCGGCGGTGTTGGCGATCAGGCCGAGCGGCAGTTCTGGATTGACGACGATGGCGAGACGGATATCCGGGAGCATGGCAACCTGCTGAAACGATGACATTTCCTGGAAGATATATCGGCCCGGATGGATTATCTTACCTTTGATTGCCTGAGATTTCCCGATTATGGTAGAGTCTACCAGATTCCAGTCAAATATGGGTGAACTATGCCTCATCAACTCGAGCCCACCGATATTCGCATCCTGACGGCGCTGCAGAAGGACGGCCGGCTGACGAATCAGGCGCTCGCATCCGAGGTCGGCCTTTCGACATCGCCCTGCTGGCGGCGGGTGCGGCAACTCGAAGACAGCGGCGTCATCCATAGCTACACCGCGGTTCTGGACCGGCGGGAAATCGGCCTAGGGGTCCTTGCCTTCATCCGCGTCAAGATCGACAGCCATAGCGCGGCGGAGGCGGAGGAATTCTCCCGCGACGTCCTGAAGCTGAGCGAAGTCGTCGCCTGCTACAGCATCGCCGGCGACGCCGACTTTTTCCTGCAGGTCGTGGCCGCGGATCTCGACAGCTACGCCGACTTCGCCATGACTATCGTCCGACGCCTGCCCCGGATCAAGGAAATGCAGACGACATTCGTTCTGAAGGAAATCAAGCCTTTCAAGGGTTTTCCGCTGGATGTCGGGCAGAGATTGAAATCTGATTGAAAAGACAGCCATAAATTGCTTGTGTCAGTGGCCAGGACTTAGCTGCAGCGACGGGCCAGTTGGGATATTGAATGTCGGCACTCCCTTTCTCGAAGATTTCCGCATCGCTAAACGCGCTGCTCGCCGTGGTTGGTCTGTTGACGGTGGCTGCACTGACGACTCCGAATATAGCCGGACAGGTCAGGCTCGTCTTGGAAGTGCTGCTCGCCAGCGTCTGGGCCGCCTACGTTCTGCAATTGATCGAGACGCTGTTCATGCGACGGTCGAGAGGGGCCCGCGACCGGGCGCTGGAAACCGCCATCGACGCGCTCGCGGTTTTGGTCCCCGTGATCGCACTCCTTTTCGTCCGCGGGCGCGACCAAAGCCTCTATTGCGCTATCTGGCTGTTGAAGCCGCTGCGCGGCTCCACCTTCTTCCGGCTGCTGGGCAGGGTGCTGACCAAAGAGGCGCGCAACCTGATCGGCGTCACCTCGATTTTTGGCATCGTTCTATTCGGCGCAGCACTCGCAGCCTATATCATCGAGCGCGACGTCCAGCCTGACAAGTTCGGCAGCATCCCCCTGGCGATGTGGTGGGCGGTGGTCACGCTATCGACCACCGGCTATGGCGACGAGATTCCGCAAAGTTTCGCCGGTCGCGTCCTTGCCGGATTGGTCATGATGAGCGGAATCGGCATCTTTGCGCTGTGGGCCGGTATCCTCGCCACAGGCTTCTACGAGGAAGTCCGCCGCCAGGACTTCGTGCGCAATTGGCAATTGGTTGCAGGAGTGCCGCTATTCCAGAAGCTTGGTTCGACCGCACTCATCGAGATCGTGAGAGCACTGAGACCTCGTATCGTGCCGGCCGGCGCCATAATCTGCCGCAAGGGCGAGACTGGCGATCAGATGTTCTTCATCGTCGAGGGCCGCGTCAGCGTCGCCACGCCAAACCCTGTAGAGCTCGGCTCCGGCAGCTTCTTCGGCGAGATGGCGATGATCAGCGGCCAGCCCCGCTCGGCGACCGTCAGCGCCGCGACTGAAGTCTCACTGTTGTCGCTCTATTCGTCGGATTTCCAGATGCTATCCAGCAGCAGCCCGGAAATCGCCGACATCATCCGCAAGACCGCACTCGAACGACGCGGTGCGACACCAGAGAGCTGATGCGGACGAACCATGCTCCAGATACGATCTGCAGCTGCCACCGAGACGCTGGAAATCATTCGCTTGTTGCGCGCCGCAGTTTCGCTGGCAGGGGATCAGCCGTAAACTCATCAAATGGGTTGGCCGAAACGCTTGGATATCGCTATCTGCGACTTGGATTGCGCCCTGCGACCAGCGCTGCTTGAGCTATATTCCTCGCCGGGCTTTAACTTGGTGGATCGATGTTCCGTAGGCGGCTTTGCTGCCTGCCGCTTCGAGAAAAACCTCTCAGCGTGTATTTCGACAAGTCGATGGGGAATATCAGCCGCATGCGCAGCCAAGGCCGCCGCTTGGCAAAGGCAACCAGCAACAAAGCTGTTGCAATTCCGCCTGCCTGCGCTATCCCCTTCGAAAGAAACACCCGTCAGCGAGGCGCGACATCGTCATGGATTCGATCCTCTATTCCACGCCAGACAATCCGGTGCCGGAAAACCGCATCGAAGGGTTCTTCGAGAGCTTTGACGGCCGGAGGCTGCGCTATGCCGTCTTCCGCAGCGATCAGCCGGTGGCAAAGGGAACCGTGGTGCTGCTGCATGGCCGCAACGAATTCATCGAGAAATATTTCGAGACGATCCGCGATCTCACCGCAAAGGGCCTTTGGGTTGCGACCTTCGACCTGCGCGGCCAGGGAGAATCGGATCGGCTGCTGAAGGACCCGCGGCGCGGGCATGTCAGACGTTTTTCCGATTACGAGCGCGACCTCACCGCCTTCCTCGACAAGATCGTGCTGCCGGATACGCGCCTGCCCTTCTTCCTGCTGGCGCATTCCACCGGCGCGCTGATTGCGCTCTCGGCGGCGCCGCGGCTTGCAAGCCGCATCGAGCGCATGGTGCTGCTCGCGCCCTTTGTCGGCCTCACCGGCCAGAGCGCATCCGCCAATATGGTCCGCACCCTGTCGAGCGCGGTGAGCGCCATCGGCCTCGGCGGAATGCAGTTCAGCAAGAAGACCAGGGAGTGGGCTTTCGCCGACAATCCCCTGACCGGCGACGAACCGCGCTATCGCCGCAATGTCGCGCTCGCCACCACCTATCCGCAGCTCGTGCTCGGCCCGCCGACGGCGCGCTGGCTGTCGGAAGCCTTCGGCACCATCGGCCGCGTCATCACACCCGAGCATCTGTTTTCGATCGCCATCCCGACCATCCTGATCGCCCCGACCCGCGACGGCATCGTGCCCTATGCCGACCAGGAGCGGCTGGCGCGTTATTTCCGTGCCGCGCAACTCATCCCGATCCACGGCGCCAAGCATGAAATCCTGCAGGAGCGCGACGTCTACCGCAACGCCGCCCTTGCGGCCATCAACGCCTTCATTCCCGGCAGCGACGCCGAGGCAAATGCGCAGGCGCTGGAGGTCGGAAGCTAGCGCAATTCCAGGAAAAGTGTGCTGCGGTTTTCCGTCCGGAATTGCGTAAAAAAGAGTCAGCGCGACAGGATCGCCCGCGCCTGCTGATAGACGGCGCGGCTGCCGGCGGCGATGATGGAGCCGCCCATTTCCGGCCGGCCGCCATCCCAGGTGGTGATAATGCCGCCCGCCTGCTCGATGACCGGGATGATGCCGCCGACATCATAGGGCTTCAGCGAATTTTCGACGACGAGATCGATGTGGCCGGCGGCCAGCAGCGCATAGGCATAGCAATCCGTGCCGTAGCGGAACAGCCGCACCTGGCTTTCGATCTCGCGATATCTCGCCAGTTCCTCGCCGACGAAGAGATGCGGCGACGTGGTGAAGAGAATGGCATTCGACAGGCTGCCGCAATCACGCACCTGCAGCCGCCTTTCGCCATCCGGGCCGGAATAGGTCGAGCCGCTGCCGTCGGCGAAATAGCGCTCGCCGGTAAAGGGCTGGTCGATCAGCCCCATGACCGCGCGGCCGTTCTTCTGCAGGCCGATCAGCGTCCCCCAGACGGGAACGCCGGAGATGAAGGCGCGGGTGCCGTCGATCGGGTCGATGACCCAGACATGCTCGCGGTCGAGACCGACATTGCCGTGCTCCTCGCCGAGAATGCCGTGATCGGGAAATTCAGCCTCGATCAGCGACCGAATCGCCACTTCGGCAGCCCGATCCCCCTCGGTCACCGGATCGAATCCCTGGGCTTCCTTGTTGACGACATCGACGCCGGCGCGGAAACGCGGCAGCGTCTCGGCCTTGGCCGCTTCGGCCAGACGGTAGAAGAACGAACGGTCAGGAAGCATGATCAATCCCATTGAATGACAGGCGGGCGAAGTCATAGCGCATAAACAGGACGAAGCAAACCGGATGGCGCCGAAGCGGGCGCATTGCCTTGCAATCAGGCAATGACCGAGGAATTGCCTAAATATCTTGCATTGCAATAAACTGCTTGACAATTGTGCAATGCAATAGCATCATCCCCTCACAGTCTTCTGACTGTAAATACCCTCCTTGGGTGTTTCCTCCCTAGACTTAGCCGCGCCACGAGCGCGGTTCTTTTTTTGTCGGGAGAATGGCAGGGCAAGCGCAAAACCGCTCGCCCCCCCGCGATCTAGGTCTTTTGCAGCACCGCAAGCAGCACTTTAGATCGCAGAAAATCTCGGTCATCGCCTGATACCGTTTGGAGGGGGAGCGTCATGAACTGGTTTGGAGCCATGAAGATCATCCAGTAGGCCGGCCGCTCCCAAATCTCGGTAATGCTCGACCATGGGATTTTCGCCGACCCCAGTTCAGAGGCAATCTCAAGTCCATCGTCAAGAAACGTGAAGTTGCCTCGCCGGCTCGGCATCTTGCGGAATTTTCCCACTGTGTTGCGATGATGCGCGATCCACATCGCGATAATCAGGCAAGGAGGAAGAAGAACCACAACGCTGACGGCACCAAACAGCCAGCCTTGCTCACCCCTCAAAGGCAGCCAGATGAGGAGAGCGATCAACACGGCCTCGGCGGCCCACAACGCTTTCTGGCGCACGACACCTTGCCGCCAAACATAAGTCCGGACGGCATCCCGCAGAATTTCCTCGCTGTAGGTAACTTCAACGGCTCTCTTATGCATCAACCCTCGCCACGTTTCACTTTGTCGCCAATGTCCCTCGGACCGTCCGAAAGCCTGAGCAGGGGTCCCGAAGGTTAGCTTGCGCTCCCGGCTTTCAGGCAGCTTGCGATATTCCGGTTGCCTTCCAGACGTGGCTTTGCTCCTGTAGATATTCGGTAGATCATGACCGGATCATCGCGGGAATTGTGGAAGAAACCGTTCGGGCGCTTTTCGGCATATTGCCCCTTATTGCGTCCCTTTCCATCGCCGGCTCCGCCAATGCCGAGCAGCAATGTTCGATCTCGGAGACAACACAGAAGAAAATCTTATCCAGCCTTTGCATGAATTCCGACGAAGGCAAAGACGGCAGGGCGGACCATCTGCTGCAGCTTGTGAAGCGCTGCCTGCATTTCCGAATCGCTCGGCGGCGCATCGGCCAAGGGAGACTTCGGTTCGGCCTGCTGTTCACGACGGCCGGTCAACGACCTGAACCATCGCAGCAGATCCATTCCACCACTCCATTCGCATTGATGCGTCGTCCATGGACGTGCCGGATAAGCCGGCACCTACTCCGCCGCCAGCGCCGGATCGCCCGCGTAGGATTCCACATGTTCGGCGATTCGCTTCATGAACAGGGTGATGGCTGCGGCCACCTGGTCGAAATCCGGACGCTTCTCCAGCGTCGTCTCATCGACGTAGAGCGAGCGGTTGACCTCGATCTGCAGGGCGTGCAGGCCGCGCGAGGGCCGGCCGTAGTGCTCGGTGATGAAGCCGCCCGCATAGGGCTTGTTGCGCACGGCGTTGAAGCCGAGTTCCTCGAGAATCTGCATCGCGGCGCGCGACAATTCCGCCGAAGCGCTGGTGCCGTAACGATCGCCAAGGATGAAATCGGGCCGCATATTGCTGCCGGCGATGCGGATATTGCCGGGCATGGAATGGCAGTCGACCAGAATGCCGAAGCCGAATTTGACATGGGTGCGGGCAATCAGCCGCCGCAAGGTCGCATGATAGGGCTTGTAGATCGTGTCGATGCGCTTCAGCGCATCCTCGACCGGCACGCGCCGCGCATAGATTTCCATGTTTTCCGCGACGATCCGCGGGATCGTGCCGAGCCCGCCGGCAACCCTCAGCGAATTGATGTTGGCATAGGGCGGCAGCGCGCCGTCGAACATGCGCGGGTCGAGCTCATAGGGCTCGCGGTTGACGTCGATATAGGCACGCGGGAAATTGGCGAGCAGCAGCGGCGCGCCGAGAGAGCTTGCGGCCGAAAACAGTTCGTCGACATAATGGTCTTCCGAGCGGCGGATGGCGATGCCCTGCAGGCGCGACTGTGCAATGAAATCGGGCGGATAGATGCGGCCGCTGTGAGGAGAACTGTAGACAAAGGGGATTGTCTGGGAGACGGGCTCCAATACCTCGAAAATCTCGTAACTACGCATTTCTGCGGACATCTAACGTCTTACCGTTTCAACAACTTGTCGCGATATCCATGTTGCCAGTTGCACGCCCGCAAGTCCATACTAACTTAATGAAAACGGCCTTAATCCAAAGCGGCGAGACCGGCCTTGCCCAAGCCCGCCCCCTGAAGGGAAGAACCGTTCGGAAACCATGAAACCAGGCGCCCGGCCACGATTGCCCATTCACGGCTTGTTTACGGCCAAGGGCTAACCTAGAGCTTGGACAAGTCCAACAAGACAAAAGTTGATTAGCGAACAGATGATGACCCAGAAGATACTTCTTGCCGAAGACGACAACGACATGCGTCGCTTCCTTGTAAAGGCACTGGAAAAGGCCGGCTACAAGGTCTTGTCCTATGACAATGGAGCCAGCGCCTACGACCGGCTGCGCGAAGAACCCTTTTCGCTGCTCCTCACCGATATCGTCATGCCGGAGATGGACGGCATCGAGCTGGCACGCCGCGCCACCGAACTCGATCCGGACCTGAAGGTGATGTTCATCACCGGATTCGCCGCTGTGGCATTGAACCCCGATTCGAAGGCGCCGAAGGATGCGAAGGTCCTTTCCAAGCCTTTCCACCTTCGCGAGCTGGTCGACGAAGTCAACAAACTCCTTGCCGCCTAGGGCTTTCGGCGGACAACGTCATAAAACTGAAAAAAGCCTATTGACGGCTCCCAAGGTTTTATGATCTATGCGCCGCCATCGGATGGGCGTGTAGCTCAGCGGGAGAGCACTACGTTGACATCGTAGGGGTCACAGGTTCAATCCCTGTCACGCCCACCATCCTAATTCGCTGAAAAGCAAGGCCTTTC
>JASGEG010000138.1:0-7259 GCA_047606605.1 Rhizobium sp. | reverse complement strand
CGAAGGAGTTGGTCATCACCTGCAGCCGGAAGGCCGAGATATAATGCACGAGCTGGAATGTCGTCGTGCCGCCATTGATGATGATCGCATCGCCGGGGCTGCACAATTCGGCAGCCTTGCGCGCAATTGCGCGTTTCCTATCGATGTTGACGGATTCGGATACGCGGAAGGGGCGTCCGGCCAGATTGCCGAGCTGGGGAGGATGGATCGATTCGGCGCCGCCGCGCACGCGCCGGATCTTTCCCTGCACATGCAGGGCCGCGATATCACGGCGGATGGTCGCTTCCGAGGCCTCGGTCAATTCAGAAATATCCTGAATCGTCACGACAGGCTTTTCCTGTACGGCGCTCAAAATAATGCGATGGCGTTCGCGTTCGTGCATTGGTTCCTCCTGGCTGGGGGTTATTTCGTAAATATGGCAATGTGTCAATCAGAAACGATCACAAACTTGCATATTGCATCGCAGCATTAGCAATTATGATCGTTTTCGATTGACAAAGTGACTCTTCGTGAGCGATATCCTGATCGCAACGGAGCGGCATCCATGATTTCGGTGCGCTCGCGACAGATGATTTATGGGAGGATGACATGACGGCCGAGGTTCGACTTCTGGATAATCGTTGGGACGACGCCTACGCGGCCAAGCTCGACGAGCCGGGCAAGTTGCTCTACCGCTCCAATCTGCTGGGCGCCGACAAGCGTATCACCAATTACGGTGGCGGCAACACCTCGGCCAAGGTCATGGAAACCGATCCGCTTTCCGGCGAAAAGGTCAAGGTGTTGTGGGTCAAGGGGTCCGGCGGCGATGTCGGCACGATCAAGCTCGACGGCTTCGCGACGCTCTACCAGGACAAGCTCGACAGCCTGAAGAGCATCTATAATGGCGTTGCCGACGAGGACCGCATGGTCGGCTTCCTGCCGCATTGCACCTTCAACCTCAATGCCCGCGCCGCTTCCATCGACACGCCGCTGCATGGTTTCGTGCCCTTCACCCATGTCGATCACATGCATCCGGATGCGATCATCGCCATCGCCGCCTCGAAGAACTCCCGCGAACTGACCCGCGAAATCTTCGGCGACGACATCGGCTGGCTGCCCTGGCGCCGCCCCGGCTTCCAGCTCGGCCTCGATCTCGAAGCCTTCGTCAAGGCGCATCCGAACGCCAAGGGCGTCGTGCTCGAAAGCCATGGTCTCTTCACCTGGGCAAACGATGCCAAGGATTGCTACGAGCTGACGCTTGAGATCATCAACAAGGCGATCGAATGGTTCGCCGCCAAGACCGCGGGCAAGACCATTTTCGGCGGTGCTGCCGTTCAGAGCCTGCCTGAGGCCGAGCGCCGGGCGATCGCCGCCAGGCTGATGCCGGAAATCCGCGGCCGCATCGGCAAGGCCGAGCGCAAGCTCGGTGACTTCGACGATCAGGACGCGGTGCTCGAATTCGTCAATTCGAAGAGCCTGCGCCCGCTCGGCGCGCTCGGCACCAGCTGCCCGGATCATTTCCTGCGCACCAAGATCCGCCCGCTGATCGTCGATTTCGATCCGGCCAAGCCCGATGTCGAGGCCATCATCGCCGGGCTCGACAAGGCGCTGGAGGACTATCGCGCCGATTACGCCCGCTATTACAACGATTGCAAGCATGACAATTCGCCGGCCATGCGCGATCCGAACCCGGTGATCTTCCTTGTGCCCGGCGTCGGCATGCTGTCCTTCGCCCGCGACAAGGCGACTGCCCGCATCGCCGGCGAGTTCTACGTCAACGCCATCAACGTCATGCGCGGTGCCTCCACCGTCTCAGACTATCAGGGCCTGCCGGAGCAGGAAGCCTTCGACATCGAATATTGGCTGCTGGAAGAGGCGAAGCTGCAGCGCATGCCGAAGCCGAAGAGCCTTGCCGGCCGCGTCGCGTTTGTCACCGGCGGCGCCGGCGGCATCGGCCGTGCCACGGCGGCGCGTCTGGTGAGCGAAGGTGCCTGCGTCGTGCTGGCCGATATCGACCAGGCGGCGCTCGAGCGCGCGCAGGCGGATTTCGCCAAGGCATATGGCGCCGATGCCGTGCGCAGCGTCAGGCTCGACGTCACCAAGGAAGAGGGTGTCATCTCCTCCTTCGCGGAAGCCTGCGTCGAATTCGGCGGTATCGACATCCTCGTCTCCAACGCCGGCATTGCCTCTTCCGCCCCGATCGAAAGCACCGAGCTTTCGATGTGGAACCGCAATATCGACATTCTCGCCACCGGCTATTTCCTCGTCTCGCGCGAGGCTTTCCGGCTGTTCCGCCGCCAGAACCTCGGCGGCAACGTCGTCTTCGTCGCCTCCAAGAACGGGCTGGCCTCCTCGCCGAACGCCGCCGCCTATTGCACGGCCAAGGCCGCCGAGATCCATCTGGCGCGCTGCCTGGCGCTGGAGGGCGCGGAAGCCGGCATTCGCGTCAACACGGTCAATCCCGACGCCGTTCTGCGCGGCTCGAAGATCTGGAATGGCGAATGGCGCGAGCAGCGCGCCGCGTCCTCGAAGATCGAGGTGGACGATCTCGAGGAACATTACCGCAAGCGTTCGATGCTGAAGCTCAATGTCTTCCCCGAGGACATCGCCGAGGCGATCTATTTCCTGGCGTCCGACCTTTCGGCAAAGTCGACCGGCAATATCATCAACGTCGACGCCGGCAACGCGCAGAGCTTTACGCGGTAATGGATGCGTTCTTCCTTCTCCCCAGCGGGGAGAAGGTGGCCCGAAGGGTCGGATGAGGGGGTGGTGCCGCAAATGCGGTTCTATCTTTCGCTTACGCTCGCCATAGTCGTCGCTGCGCTCCTCTCCCCCTCACCCTACCCTCTCCCCGAGGGGAGAGGGGAAATCGAGTTTGCCGCACCACGCAAGACACATAGATTTTCGAATGACATATCCGGGAGGAAAGAATGGCTGAGTTCAGAATTGCGCCCGATCTCGTGGCTGCCGAAAACGACAAGCGCGCCGCCGCGCTGAAATCCGATTACGAGGCGCTGGGCACCATGCTCGCCCGCCGCGGCGTCGATATCGACGCCATCACCACGAAAGTCTCCGAGTTCTTCGTCGCCGTGCCCTCATGGGGTGTGGGCACCGGCGGCACGCGCTTTGCCCGCTTTCCGGGTGTGGGCGAGCCGCGCGGCATTTTCGACAAGCTCGACGACTGCGCCGTCATCAACCAGCTGACGCGGGCAACCCCCAATGTGTCGCTGCATATTCCCTGGGACAAGGCGGATGCCAAGGAGCTGAGGGCAAAGGGCGATGCGCTCGGCCTCGGCTTCGACGCCATGAATTCCAACACATTCTCCGACGCGCCCGGCCAGGCCCATTCCTACAAATACGGCTCGCTCAGCCATGTCGACACGGCAACGCGCGCCCAGGCGGTCGAGCACAATCTCGAATGCATCGAGATCGGCAAGACGATCGGTTCCAAGGCGCTGACCGTCTGGGTCGGGGACGGTTCGAACTTCCCCGGCCAGAGCAATTTCACCAGGGCGTTCGAGCGCTATCTCGCCGCCATGGCGGACATCTATCAGGCGCTGCCCGACGACTGGCGGCTGTTTTCCGAGCACAAGATGTACGAGCCGGCCTTCTATTCGACCGTCGTGCAGGACTGGGGCACCAACTACCTGATCGCGCAGACGCTCGGCCCCAAGGCCCAGTGCCTGGTCGATCTCGGCCATCATGCGCCCAACACCAATATCGAGATGATCGTCGCCCGCCTTATCCAGTTCGGCAAGCTCGGCGGCTTCCATTTCAACGATTCCAAATATGGCGACGACGACCTCGACGCCGGCGCGATCGAACCCTATCGCCTGTTCCTCGTCTTCAACGAGCTGATCGATGCGGAGCGCCGCGGCGTCAACGATTTCAATCCGGCGCATATGATCGACCAGTCGCACAATGTCACCGACCCGATCGAAAGCCTGATCTCGAGCGCCAACGAAATCCGCCGCGCCTATGCGCAGGCCCTGATCGTCGACCGCGACGCGCTGGCCGGCTATCAGGACGCCAATGACGCGCTGATGGCCTCCGAGACGCTGAAGCGCGCCTATCGCACCGATGTCGAGTCGATCCTCGCCGAGGCTCGCCGCCGCACCGGCGGCGCCATCGATCCGATCTCGACCTACAGGGCCAGCGGCTATCGGAACAAGGTCGCGAGCGAGCGCCCGGCCTCTGCGGCAGGCGGCGGCGGGATTATCTGAGGGGCCTATAGCTCCGGTGGATTGGCAAAGCCCGCGCTCAATACCCCAGCGCCATGCCGTCCTTGCGGTGATCCGAGGCGCCGAGCAGGACGCCGCGTTCGTGATCGATCATGATCGCCTGCGCGCCGCCGATCGGTTCGTCCGCCCATTCGACGACATGGCCGCGCCGTTCCAGATCGCGTCGCGTTTCTGCCGAGATCGTCGGTTCCAGCGACAGCTTGCCGCCGAAGCAGAAGCTGCGCGGCTGGTCGCTCGCCTGTTGCGGGTCGAGATCGCGGTCGAGGACCTGGGTGAGCATATGGGCATGGCCGGCCGCCTGATATTGCCCGCCCATCACGCCAAAACTCATGCGCACCTTGCCGCCGTCCATCAGCATTGCCGGGATGATGGTGTGGAAGGGCAGTTTGCCGGGGCCGATGGCGTTCGGATGCCCCTGCTTGACGACGAAACCGGCGCCGCGGTTTTGCAGCAGGACGCCGCAGCCCGGTGCATAGATGCCGCTGCCGAAGGGGAAGAAGACCGAATTGATCAGCGAAATCGCATTGCCGTCGCGATCGACCACGGAGACATAGACCGTGTCGCGATGCGTCGGTCCATCCCAGATGGAAGCATCGGCGGCGCGCTCGAGGCTGATCTTGGCGCGCATGGCGGAGATGGAAGGCTCCGATAGCAGCGCATCGATGTCGAAGGTCAGGTGAGCGGGATCGCTGATCAGCTGGTCGCGCATGGCATAACCGGCCTTGGTCGCCTCGGCATGCAGGTGAATGCGGTCGGCCTCGCTGAGCTTGGGATCGCGAAGGTCGAAGCCGTCGAGAATGCGGGTGATCAACAATGCGGCGAGGCCCTGTCCGTTCGGCGGGCATTCCAGGAGGTCGCGGCCGCGAAACTTGCCCGAGATCGGCGTGGTCTCGAATGCCTTGTAATCGGCGAAGTCGCTTTCCTCATGCAGGCCGCCCAGCGATTGCAGCAGCTTTGTGATTTCCTCGGCGACCCGCCCGCGATAGAAGGCATCCCGGCCCTCTTTGGCAACGGCTTTCAGCGTTGTGGCCAGCGCGGGGTTGGTCACGCGTTGGCCGGTGCGTGGTGCCTCACCATGCGGCAGGAAATAGGCTGACGACGCTGGGTGCCTGGCCACACGGTCGCTGTAGCGGCGCCAGTCGAGTTCGACGCGGGGCGTGATGCAATAGCCTTCTTCGGCGGCCGCGATCGCGGGCGCGAGCACGCGGCCCATGTCGAAGCGGCCATAAGAGCCGATCAGCCGGCACCAGGCGTCGATGGCGCCAGGAATGGTGACCGCATGCGGGCTGTCGTCGGCAATGGCGGTGAAGCCCTTTTCGAGGAAATAATCGAGCTTGGCCCTTTGCGGCGCGCGGCCCGAGCCGTTGAGCGCGACCGGCGTGCCGCCGGCGGGTGCGTAGAGGGCAAAGCAGTCGCCGCCGATACCGGTCATGAGGGGATCGATGACCGATTGCAGCGCGACGGCGGCGACGGCGGCGTCAACCGCGCTGCCGCCCTCGCGCAGGATATCGACGGCGGCAAGCGTCGCCAGCGGATGCGAAGTGGCGGCCATGCCCTTGTCGGAAACGGCGACCGAACGGCCCGGTTTGAAAAAATCCCGCTGCTGCATGTCCTTCAACATCCTCTGTCTGTCTGTCTGTCTGTCTTCTTTGCTTCGCGACGATGCGCTCGGCTATCGTTTTACGATGTTTTGCCCGCTATGGAAGTCTTGCCGGCGTCGCTATGTCCGGGAATTTCAAACAATGTCCGGCGGAAGCGGTCGAGCGCGGCGGCGATGGCGCCGTAGAGGCCGGCCTTGCTGCCGAGCGGGCTGATGCTGCAGGCCGGCGGCGCCGGCATGCAGCGCGGGAGGTAGAAACCGATGCGCTCGACCAGCTCCGGCCGGGCACCGACGCTGCCGCCGAAGATGATCATTTCCGGATCGACCACGGCGGCGATGGCGACCAGCGAGGTCGCGACGACGCGCGCCACCTCATCGATCACCATGAGAACGAGGGGATCGTCCTTGCGCTCGAACATGTCCCGCACGGTGAGCCCCGGCGTTCCGCCGAGCGCCTCATAGCGGCCACGGATGGCGACGCTGCCGATGGCCGATTCCAGGGCGCCGGCGGCAAAGCTGCGCGGGTCGAAGGGATCGGCGCCGACCGGCAGCGTCGAGATTTCGCCGGCGCCGCCGCGTGCGCCATGGATCAGCCGGCCTTCATTGATGATCCCCATGCCGATACCGGTGCCGAGCGCCACGAAGACGAAATTGTCGATGCTGCGGCCGTTGCCGAGCCATTGCTCGCCGAGCGCCGCCAGGTTGACATCGTTGTCGATCAGGACGTCGTGGCCCAGCCGGTCGCGCAGACTGTCCTCCAGGGCGAGTTCCGTCAGGCCGGCGATGTTCGGCACCATGGTCAGGCGCCGGGTTTTCGGATTGATAGCGCCGGGAATGCCGATCGCGCCCATTTCCACCGCGGTTTTCGCGATGCCGGCCTGCTGCAGCAGTGCTGCCTGGATGCGGGCGAGCTGATCGGCGATATGCGCGCCGCCGCGCGGGTCGGTCGCTTCGATGGCCTCGGCGACGATCTTGCCGGCAAGATCGGCGAGGGCGGCGTGGATTTTCGTGCCGCCGACATCGGCGCCGAAGACGAAAGCTCTTTGCGGTTCCGGTTCGTAGGTGACGGCGCTGCGGCCGATCGCGCCCTGCGTGCGGCCACTGACGCGCAGCCAGCCTTCGCTCTCCAGCTGGCGTACGATTTCCGACATGCTTTGCTTGGAGAGCCCGGTCAGGCGCGCCAGTTCGGCGCGCGAGATAGGCCCCTGCTCGAAGATCGTGCGAAGAACTGTCCGTGTGATGATCTGTCGGGTGAAGGGCGTCGGCGCTGAAATATCCGTCATGGTCAATTCGTTATATTTGTGAACAAAATATGCCGTTATTGGCCGAAATTGAGCGACAAAAGGGAGTTTTCGGCTGAATATCAGTGATATCGTTCCATTTAATGACGAATATCACTGATATTCAGCCGAAAACTCCCTTTTGTCGCTCAATTTCGG
>JASGEG010000137.1:0-18474 GCA_047606605.1 Rhizobium sp. | reverse complement strand
CCGACATCGGCGCACGGCACCAATCCGGCCTCCGCGCAGATGGCCGGCATGAAGGTGGTGGTTGTCAAGGTCGGCGACGACGGCGATATCGACATGGCGGATTTCCGCGCCAAGGCGGAGCAATATGCCGCCAATCTCTCCTGCTGCATGATCACCTACCCGTCGACGCATGGCGTCTTCGAGGAGACGGTGAAGGAGATCTGCGATCTCGTGCACAAGCATGGCGGCCAGGTCTATCTCGACGGCGCCAACATGAACGCCATGGTCGGCCTCTCCCGCCCCGGCGACATCGGCTCCGACGTCAGCCACCTGAACCTGCACAAGACCTTCTGCATCCCGCATGGCGGCGGCGGTCCCGGCATGGGGCCGATCGGCGTCAAGGCGCATCTGGCCGCCCATCTGCCCGGCCATCCCGAGACGGACGGCCGCAGCGGCGCGGTCTCGGCGGCGGCCTTCGGCTCGGCCTCCATCCTGCCGATTTCCTGGAGCTATTGCCTGATGATGGGCGGCGAAGGTCTCACGCAGGCGACGAAGGTGGCGATCCTCAACGCCAACTATATCGCCGCACGGCTCAAGGGTGCCTATGACGTGCTCTACACGTCGAAAGCCGGCCGGGTGGCGCATGAATGCATCATCGACACGCGCCCGCTGGTCGACAGCGCCGGCGTCACCGTTGATGACGTCGCCAAACGCCTGATCGATTGCGGTTTCCACGCGCCGACCATGAGCTGGCCGGTCGCCGGCACGCTGATGATCGAACCGACCGAATCGGAAACCAAGGCTGAGCTCGACCGCTTCTGCGAAGCGATGCTGGCGATCCGCGAGGAAGCCCGCGCCATCGAGGAAGGCCGGATGGACAAGACCGACAACCCGCTGAAAAACGCGCCGCATACGGTCGAAGACCTCGTCGGCGAATGGAACCGGCCCTATTCGCGCGAACAGGCCTGCTTCCCGCCGGGCGCCTTCCGCGTCGACAAATACTGGTCGCCGGTCAATCGCGTCGACAATGTCTATGGCGACCGCAATCTGGTGTGCACCTGCCCGCCGGTCGAATCCTACGCCGAGGCGGCGGAGTAACCGCTGAGAGCAATTCCAGAAAAAGAGCGAAGCGGTTCAATCGCTTCGGTCCCGTCCGACATAAATCCATTGCGAAACATCTCTATGAACATGCCGCGCCTCCAGCCGGAGGCGCGGCCTCTTCGGTGACGCGTTTCGGGGCCTTGGAAATCGGATCAATGCCGGCACAAAAGGGCACAAGACATGGCGAATCAGCCGCCGATCGGTGCAGAAACCATGAACCATTCTATCGCGGCCGCCTTCGAAACCGGCGACCCCGCCTCCATCGCCAGGGCATTGGGCGAAGTGGCCCGCCGGCGCAACATGAGCAAGCTCGCCAAGGATGTCGGCATGAACCGCTCCGCGCTCTATCGCGCCTTGAGCGGCGAGGGAAATCCGGAATTCGCGACGATCCTGAAAGTCATCGGGGCACTCGGCCTCAAGCTGACGCCGGTGCCCGCGGCAAACTACCAGATGACTTTGGACAACTCGGAGAGAACCGTATTGCCGTAGTCAGAGTCCTTCATGCTGAATTCCGCCTCGCCGGAAACCAGATTGAAGTTGAAATAGACCTCGGCTTCCGCCTCGCCGAGGAAGAGCTTGGTGGCATACCAATTCCCCGGCCCACCGCCGAAGCCGCCGCCGGGAAGACGGGCCGTCGCCGCTCTGAGAAATGCCATGCCGAACGGCAAGGTTTCGAGCTTCGCATTTGCGGCGCCGGGCGCATTTGCCGCCAAGGCCTTGGCCAAGTGCTCGAAGAATTGCGTCGGGCGGGAGCCCGGAACGTGACGGAAGGCACCGCGCGAAAAGCTTATCGGACCGCTCGGCTTGTCATCCGGTCCGCGAATCTCGATGATAAACTTCGTTTCGTCCTCGCCCTCGCCATAGACGACCATCAGGGCAAGGGTTTCCGTATCGGAGCCGCCGGGCAGCACAGTTGTCCTGAGAGCAAGCGGTGCGGGAAAATCGTCGTTGACCGGAGCAAGGGCCCCCGCGCGGCTCGCGTCAGGCAATATCGCGGCGGCCGACATCATCAACATGCATCGACTTGTAATCATTCCGCTCTCTGGCGGTGAAATGGCTTTGACGTAAATCGCGGCCAAGCTCGCTCAGGCGGGCTGTGCAGCCTGACGCTGCGCCGCCAGGGCGGCCAGATCGGCGGGCTTCAATTCGACGGATTCGCCGCAGCCGCAGGCAGACGTCTGGTTCGGATTGGTGAAGGTGAAACCGGAGCGCAGCGTCGTGGCCTCGAAGCCCATTTCCGTGCCGAGCAGGTAAAGCACGGCCGACGGCTCGACCCAGACCTTGGCGCCGTCGCGCTCGATCAGGTCGTCCTTGGCGTTCGGCTCGGTCACCAGATCGATGGTATATTCCATGCCGGCGCAACCGCCCTTCTTGATGCCGACGCGAACACCCTTGGCATCGGGGCCGGAATTCTCGACGATCGCCTTGACGCGGCTGGCTGCCGCATCCGTCATGCTCATGATTGCAAAGCCCATGGGCTCATTCTCCTTCCGCAACCGGGGTCAAGATCCGGCGCTTCGAGTCTCAATGTAAAGCCTGCGGCCCCAGCCTTCAATACCAGCCGACCGCGACCTGCGCCTCTTCCGACATGCGGTCGGGCGTCCACGGCGGATCGAAGGTCATGGAGACCTCGACACCGGATACGCCTTCGACGGCACCGACGGCGTTTTCGACCCAGCCGGGCATTTCGCCGGCGACAGGGCAGCCGGGCGCGGTCAGCGTCATGACGATCTTCACCAGACGATCGTCTTCGATGTCGATCTTGTAGACCAGCCCGAGTTCGAAGATGTCGGCCGGAATTTCCGGGTCGTAGACCGTCTTCAGGGCGCTGATGATGTCGTCGCTCAGCCGCGCCAGCTCACCCTCGGGAATGCTGGAATGCACGATGCCCTCGCGCACGTCGATCTTCTGTTCGCTTTCGTCGAGTGACATGGCTTGCCTCCTTAGGCAAAGAATTTCCGTGCATATTCCAACGCATCGGCCAGAGCATCCACTTCGGCACGGGTATTATACATGCCGAACGATGCACGGCATGTGGAGGTGACGCCGAAGCGTTTCAAGAGCGGCTGGGCGCAATGCGTGCCGGCGCGAACCGCCACGCCCTGACGGTCGATCACCATCGAGACATCGTGGGAATGGATGCCTGCGAGTTCAAAGGAGAAGATGCCGCCCTTGCCCGGCGCCGTGCCGATGACGCGCAGCGAGTTGATGTCCCGCAGCCGCTCCGCCGCATAGGCGGCCAGATCGGCCTCATGGCGCGCGATCGCCTCGCGACCGATGCTGTCCATGTAATCGAGCGCATAGCCAAGGCCGATCGCCTGCACGATCGGCGGCGTACCGGCTTCGAAGCGGTGCGGCGGATCGTTATAGGTGACGTTCTCCTCGGTGACGTCGAAGATCATCTCGCCACCGCCCTGGAACGGCCGCATCTCGGCCAGCCGGTCCTTCTTGCCGTAGAGAACGCCGATGCCGGAAGGGCCATAAAGCTTGTGGCCGGTCATGACATACCAGTCGCAGTCGATGTCCTGCACGTCGACAGGCATATGCACCGCACCCTGCGAGCCGTCGATCAGCACCGGAATGCCGCGCTCATGCGCGATGCGGCAGACTTCCTTCACCGGGACGACGGTGCCGAGCGCATTCGACATATGGGTGATGGCGACGAGCTTGGTGCGTTCCGTCAGGCTCTTCTCGAAATCCTCGATATGGAATGCGCCCTCGTCATCCACCGGCACCCAGACGAGCTTCGCGCCCTGCCGCTCGCGGATGAAATGCCAGGGCACGATATTGGAGTGATGCTCCATGATCGACACGACGATCTCGTCGCCCTCGCCGATCTTCGGCATGCCCCAGCCGTAGGCGACCGTGTTGATCGCCTCCGTCGAGTTTTTCGTGAAGACGATATTGTCCACCGACGGCGCATTCAGGAAGCGGCGCACCTTTTCGCGCGCTGCCTCATAGGCTTCGGTGGCGGCATTGGAGAGGAAGTGCAGGCCGCGATGCACATTGGCATATTCGCTGGAATAGGCATGCGATATGGCATCGATGACGACCTGCGGCTTCTGCGCCGACGCGCCGTTGTCGAGATAGACCAGCGGCTTGCCGTGAACGGTCGTCGACAGGATCGGAAAATCCCGCCGGATCGCTTCGACGTCATAGGCGGTGGCTGGTACGATCTTGTCCACGAGCATTGCTCCAATCAGGCGTGCTTTTCGAGCCAGGCAGAGATAACGCCTTCCAGCGCCTCGACCAGGGCCTCGTCTTCCAGCTCTTCGACGATCTCGGCGACGAAGGCGTTGACCAGCATGGCGCGGGCCTTGTTCTTCGGAATGCCGCGCGCCATCAGATAGTACAGATGGTTGCTGTCGATATCGGCGACCGTGGCGCCATGGCCGCACTGCACGTCGTCGGCGAAGATTTCGAGCTCCGGCTTGACGGAGAATTCGGCATCGTCGGACATCAGCAGCGTATTGCAGGCCATTTTGGCGTCGGTCTTCTGCGCATCCGGAGCGACGCGGATCATGCCCTGGAAAACACCGCGGGCACGGTCGAATACGACGTTGCGAATGACTTCCGTCGAGCCGGTGTGCGGCACGTCATGGCCAAGCACCATCGTCACATCCGTATGCGTGTCGCCGCCGAGAAGGTTGACGCCGCGCAGCGAAAGATCGGCACCCTCGCCCGAGACCTTGATAGACAGCTCCTGACGCACCAGCTTGCCGCCGGCATTGATCACGAACAGCTTCAGCTTGGCGTCGGCGCCGAGATCGATGCGGATCTGGCCGAGATGGGTGTCTTCAGCGCCCTGCTCCTGCAGGATGATCCAGGTGACTTCCGCACCCTTGCCGAGCTTGACTTCGCTGACCGAGGAGACCAGCGCTGCCGCACCCGGAACGGCCTCGTGACGTTCGATCACGGTCGCCTTGGCGCCGGCGCCGAAGGTAACCGGCAGGCGGCTGTGAATCTGGCCGCCGGCATGGACGAACTGGATTTCCAGCGGCGCTTCGAGTTCGGTGCCTTCGGGGAATTCGATGACGTAGCCATCGCGCACGAAGCTGGCATTGATGCGGCCGATGGCGTCATCCCTGCCGAGTGCCTCCAGGCCTGCGGCGGCCGTACCGGCGGTCAGGCTATCGACATAACGGCTGACGGACAGGCCATTGACGGAAGTCTTGCCAACGGCCTCGCCCTGCAGAACCGAAAGAACGGCCGAGCCGTCAACGGTCGGCGACAGCGGCGCGACGCTGCCCGGGCCGAGATCCGTCGGAACGACGCGCAGCAGGTTCTTGAAATCGGTGTAGTGCCAGGCCTCGAAACGCCGTGTCGGCAGGCCGGCGGTCTTGAGGTCATCCAGCAGGCGGTCGCGAATGGCGAACACCTCGCCGTCGCCCGGCAGGTCCCCAAGCTGGTTGTTGTAAGCCTCGATCAGCGCCGTTTCCGCGGCTGTGAGGCGGGTCGTCGTCTGAACATTCATCGACGTATCCTTTCCGCCCCGATCAGGCCGCAGCACCGATGATCTCGGCATAGCCGTTGGCTTCGAGCTCATGCGCCAGCGTCTTGTCGCCGGACTTGATCACCTGGCCCTTGTAGAGGACGTGAACGGTGTCCGGAACGATATAGTCGAGCAGGCGCTGATAGTGGGTGATGACGATCACGGCGCGGTCCGGCGAACGCAGGGCGTTGACGCCATCCGCGACGATCTTCAGCGCGTCGATGTCGAGGCCCGAATCGGTTTCGTCCAGCACGCAGAGCTGCGGTTCCAGCAGAGCCATCTGCAGGATCTCGGCGCGCTTCTTCTCGCCGCCGGAGAAACCGACGTTCAGCGGACGCTTCAGCATGTCGGGATTGATCTGCAGCTTGGCGGCAGCCTCCTTGACGCGGCGCATGAAGTCCGGCGTCGTCAGCTCGGCTTCGCCGCGTGCCTTGCGCTGTTCGTTCATCGCCACCTTCAGGAACTGCATGGTGGCAACGCCGGGGATTTCGACCGGATACTGGAAGGCGAGGAAAATGCCCTTTGCGGCACGCTCGGCGGCATCGAGCTCCAGAATGCTCTCGCCATTATAGAGGATGTCGCCTTCGGTGACTTCGTAGTCCTCGCGTCCGGCGAGAATATAGGAGAGTGTCGACTTGCCGGAGCCGTTCGGCCCCATGATGGCGGCGACTTCGCCGGCCTTCACCGTCAGGTTCAGGCCACGGATGATCTCGGTGCCGTCTTCGGCGATACGGGCATGCAGGTTCTTGATTTCAAGCATAATAGAATCCTATCGAAGGAATGGGATGCGGCGCGCCGGGCGCGCCAAAACTAAATGTCGTCCGGGCGTCAGCCGACGCTGCCCTCAAGCGAGATGCCGATCAGCTTCTGCGCTTCGACGGCGAATTCCATCGGCAGCTCCTGCAGCACTTCCTTGACGAAGCCGTTGACGATCAGCGCGATCGCCGCTTCCTCGGGAATGCCGCGCTGCAGGCAGTAGAAGAGCTGGTCTTCGGAAATCTTCGACGTGGTGGCTTCGTGCTCGAACTGCGCCGTCGAGTTCTTCGCCTCGATATAGGGCACCGTATGAGCGCCGCACTTGTCGCCGATCAGCAGTGAATCGCACTGCGTGAAGTTGCGGGCATTGGTCGCGCGGCGATGCGCCGAGACCTGGCCGCGATAGGTGTTCTGCGACACGCCGGCGGCGATACCCTTCGAGATGATGCGGCTCGAGGTGTTCTTGCCGAGATGGATCATCTTCGTGCCGCTGTCGACCTGCTGATGGCCGTTGGAAACGGCGATCGAGTAAAACTCGCCACGGCTGTCGTCGCCGCGCAGGATGCAGGACGGATATTTCCAGGTGATGGCCGAACCGGTTTCGACCTGGGTCCAGGAGATCTTAGAGCGGGCACCGCGGCAATCGCCGCGCTTGGTGACGAAGTTGTAGATACCGCCCTTGCCGTGCTTGTCGCCCGGGTACCAGTTCTGGACGGTCGAATACTTGATCTCGGCATCGTCCAGAGCAACCAGCTCGACCACGGCGGCATGCAGCTGGTTCTCGTCGCGCTGCGGCGCCGTGCAGCCTTCGAGATAGGAGACGTAGGCTCCCTCTTCGGCGATGATCAGCGTGCGCTCGAACTGGCCGGTATTCTTCTCGTTGATGCGGAAATATGTCGACAGTTCCATCGGGCAACGCACGCCCTTCGGCACGAAGACGAAGGAGCCATCGGTAAAGACGGCCGAATTCAGTGTCGCATAGAAATTATCGGTCGTCGGAACGACGGAACCGAGATATTTGCGCACGAGATCCGGATACTCGCGGATGGCTTCCGAGATCGACATGAAGATCACGCCGGCCTTCTTCAGCTCTTCCTTGAAGGTGGTGACCACCGAAACGGAATCGAACACCGCATCGACGGCGATCTTCGGCTTCTCGACGCCGGCAAGGATCTCCTGCTCGCGCAAGGGAATACCCAGCTTTTCGTAGGTCTTCAGCAGCTCCGGATCGACTTCGTCGAGCGACTTCGGGCCGGCGAATTTCTTCGGGGCGGCATAATAGTGTATGTCGTTGAAATCGATCTTCGGATAGTCGACGCGAGCCCAGGTGGGCTCTTCCAGCGTCAGCCAGCGGCGATAGGCTTCAAGGCGCCATTCCAGCATCCACTCCGGTTCCTGCTTCTTGGCGGAAATGAAGCGGACGATATCTTCGGACAGGCCTTTCGGAGCCTTGTCCATCTCGATGATGGTCTCGAAACCATACTTGTACTGGTCCACGTCGATCTGGCGAACCTGATCGACTGTTTCCTGGACTGCAGGCATGTCGTTCTCCAATCTCGCCGGATACAAGGTCCGGCAGCTTGTCAACGTTGCGGCAGACTTATGTCTGCCCTCTATGTAGTCGGCCAAAAGGGACTTTTCAGCCCGCTTGGCAAGCGGAATTTTTCATTTCCGCGAAATTGTAAGCCGTCAGGCAACCGCATCCGCCGGTTTGCGCCGGCCGGCGATCCTGGCGAAGGCCGCAATCGCGCGATCGACATCCTCTTCGGTCGTCGTGAAACCGAGCGAAATGCGGAGAGCCCCGAGCTTCGGATCGCAGCCCATGGCCGAAAGCACATGGCTCTCGCCGACTTTGCCGGAAGAGCAGGCCGAGCCCGCCGAGATCGCCACGCCTTCGAGGTCGAAGGCGATCTGCCCGGTCTCCGACTTCAGCCCCGGCAAGGTGAAGAAACTGGTATTCGGCACGCGCGCGCCGCCCTCTCCGTGGATGATGACGTCGGGTGCGGCGAATTTCATGCCGTCTTCAAGCCGGTCCCGCAGCCGTGCGGCCGCCGCATTACGGTCGTCGAATTCGACGATCGCCGCGGCCGCGGCTGCCCCGAAACCGATGACCGCCAAGGCGTTTTCCGTGCCCGAACGATGCCCCTTCTCCTGGCCGCCGCCATGGATCAACGGCTTCGGCATCAGGATCTCGCCGCGCGAGATCAAGGCGCCCGCGCCCTTCGGTCCGCCGATCTTATGCGACGAGACGATCAGGAAATCGGCGTCGAGCGCATTGATATCGAGCCGAACCCGGCCGGCTGCCTGGACCGCGTCCACGACGAAAATGCCGCCTGCCGCATGCACGAGCTTTGCCGCTTCCGCAACCGGCTGCAGGATGCCGGTCTCGTTGTTGGCGAGCATGACCGCCACCATCGGCAGCCCGTCGGCCTTGTCATGCGCGGCAAGCATCGTCTCCAGCGCGGCCAGATCGACGACGCCTTCCGGCGTGACCGACACTTCGCCGATCCTGTCCCTCGCAAAACGTCCGCCTTCGCGGACGGCCGGATGCTCGATCGCCGACACATAGAGCCGCCCGATCGAAATCGGCGTGCGGCCCATGCGGAACTCCGGCGTCAGCACCATGTTGGCGGCTTCGGTCGCGCCGCTCGTAAAAGTGACATGCGCCGGCTCGGCGCCCGTCAGGCTCGCCACCTGCCGGCGCGCGGCCTCGATCACCGCCCGTGTCGCCCGGCCCTCGCCATGAACGGAATTGGGGTTTCCATAAAGATCCAAAGCATGCAACATGGCGTCACGCGCCGCTGGATGAAGCGGAGCGGTGGCATTCCAGTCGAGATAAAGGCGCGTTGCCGCCATAATCTTCTTCCTGCCTGACGAAGCCTTGTTAGGCCCGGCTCATTTTCCTTGAAATTTCAGCCGGGCATGCCTTATGACACGTTCCACAAATCGTTGAACAAGCAACGTGTGGAAGCCCGCATCAAGTTTCGAATTGTTCTAAACTGCGTTCTAGAAAAGATGAGCGCATTCGTCAAGTCAACTTGCTGCGTCCCGTATGGTCCGAACGCAGAAAAAGAAGAGCCGGAGTATCGATGCCCGAAGTTATTTTCAACGGCCCCGCAGGCCGCCTTGAAGGCCGCTATCAGCCCTCGAAGGAAAAGAGCGCCCCGATCGCGATCATCCTCCATCCGCATCCGCAGTTCGGCGGCACGATGAACAATCAGGTCGTCTACCAGCTCTTCTATATGTTCCAGAAGCGCGGCTTCACCACGCTTCGCTTCAATTTCCGCGGCATCGGCCGCAGCCAGGGCGAGTTCGACCATGGCGCCGGCGAATTGTCGGATGCCGCTTCGGCGCTCGACTGGGTGCAGAGCCTGCATCCTGATTCGAAGAGCTGCTGGGTCGCCGGCTATTCCTTCGGTGCCTGGATCGGCATGCAGCTGCTGATGCGGCGCCCCGAAATCGAAGGCTTCATGTCGATTGCGCCGCAGCCGAACATCTACGACTTCTCGTTCCTGGCGCCCTGCCCCTCCTCCGGCCTGATCATCAACGGCGATTCCGACAAGGTCGCGCCGGAAAAGGACGTGAACGGCCTTGTGGAAAAGCTGAAGACGCAGAAGGGCATTCTCATCACCCACAAGACGGTCCCCGGCGCCAACCATTTCTTCAATGGCCAGGTCGAGACGCTTCTCGGCGAATGCGAGGACTACCTCGACCGCCGCCTGAACGGCGAACTGGTGCCGGAACCGGCTGCCAAGCGCATCCGCTAAGAGGCGTCTACCGCGACATTCCGAAACTCGGACATAAAAGCCCGTCGATCACCATCGGCGGGCTTTCTTGCATGCCGATTTTTCGCAAGACCCTTTGCGAAGCGACATTGTCCGGATGAGTGAAGGCAATGAATTGGCGGGCGATACCACGCTTGAAAAACCAATCGGCAAGCGCGCCAGCGATTTCGGTGGCGTAGCCGTTGCCCCAGGCATCCTGCCGGATGGAATAGCCGAGCTCGAATTCGCCGCGGCCTGTTTCCTCGTCAAAACGCGAAAACCCGGCACGGCCGATGAAACGGCCGTCATCCCGCCTGAGCATCTTGTATTTGGTCACGCCATCGCGAGCCTGCTCGGCAAACCACGATTTCAGCCTCTCCTCGGCCTTCTCCAGCGTCCAGGGAGCGGAGCCGGAGAGATAGCGCGTCGTTTCCATTGTCGAATGCAGCTGGCGAACCAGTTCGGCATCGCCCTTGTCCCATAGGGTCAGGACGAGGCGCGGGGTCTCCAGAATGATCGTGTTCCTCATCGGCCTGCTTGCCCTCCATTCTTGCCCGCAATTCATGCGCATCATTCAACTAAGAGGTGACAAGGCAAGCAAAATGGTGACGAGCCGCCAAATCGGTGCTAAACGCGCCGCGACGGTTCAACAATAGCGAAATAGCGATTTCGCCGCATGGAACATCTGCGGTGCCCCGAGAGACCAAGATCATGGCTGAGTTCAAATCCGATTTCCTGCGTACCCTTCAAGAGCGCGGCTTCATCCACCAAATTTCCGATGAAACCGGCCTCGACGATCTCTTCGCCAAGGAAACCGTGACCGCCTATATCGGCTATGACCCGACGGCATCGAGCCTGCATGTCGGCCATCTCACGCAAATCATGATGCTGCACTGGCTGCAGGCGACCGGTCATCGGCCTATCTCGCTGATGGGTGGCGGCACCGGCATGGTCGGCGATCCCTCCTTTAAGGAGGAAGCGCGCAAGCTGATGACCATCGAGATGATCGAGGACAATATCGCCTCGATAAAGCGCTGCTTCTCGAACTATCTCGACTACAACAAGCCGGGCAACGCGGCATTGATGATCAATAATGCCGAATGGCTGCGTTCGCTGAACTACCTCGAATTCCTGCGCGATGTCGGCCGGCACTTCTCGGTCAACCGCATGCTGTCCTTCGACAGCGTCAAGACGCGGCTCGATCGCGAGCAGTCGCTGTCCTTCCTCGAATTCAACTACATGATCCTGCAGGCCTACGACTTCGTCGAACTGGCGAAGCGCTATGACTGCCGCCTGCAGATGGGCGGTTCGGATCAATGGGGCAACATCGTCAACGGCATCGACCTTGGTCACCGCATGGGGACGAAGCAGCTCTTTGCTTTGACGTCCCCCCTGCTCACGACCTCTTCCGGCGCGAAGATGGGCAAATCGGCTTCCGGCGCCGTCTGGCTGAACGCCGACCTGCTGCCGGTCTATGATTTCTGGCAGTATTGGCGCAACACCGAGGATGCGGATGTCCCTCGCTTCCTCAAGCTCTTCACGACGCTGCCGATGGACGAGATTGCGCGGCTGTCGGCGCTTGCCGGTTCCGAACTGAACGAGGTCAAGAAGATCCTGGCGACGGAAGTCACCGCCATCCTGCATGGCCGTGACGCCGCCGAGCAGGCGGCGGAGACCGCGCGCAAGACCTTCGAGGAAGGCGCGCTTTCCGAGAACCTGCCCTCCATCGACATTCCCGCCCCCGAACTCGAGGCCGGCATCGGCCTGCTGTCGCTGATCGTGCGCGCCGGATTGGCCGCCTCGAACGGCGAAGCCCGCCGCCACGTCCAGGGCGGCGCGGTGCGCATCAACGACCAGGCGGTCAGCGATGAACGCAAGGTGATCGGCAGCGGCGAAATCACGGCCGACGGCGTCATCAAGCTGTCGCTCGGCAAGAAGAAGCACATTCTGGTACGCCCGGCCGCTTGAGCCAAAACGATGGGACGACATGCGAAGCCGGCGTTCTCGCCGGCTTTTCTCGTTTCGGCAGTCTCAGCCCGCCTCAGCTCAGAACTCGAAGATCTGCCTGAAGACACCCGGCGCGATGATCGACAGCGGGTTGATCTGGATGCTCGACTTTTCGATCGTGCCGGTCAGCCGGAAGGTGATGCCGATCAGGCCGCGATCGCTGCCGTTGCCGAGGATGAAGCCGACGATCGGGACCTCCGCGAACAGGCGGTTGAGGCCGTAGGCGGGCATGAAGGTGCCCGTCAGATCCATCTTGCCGTTGGCGTCCTTGAGCGTGCCCTGGAAGGTCGCTCCCACCTGTGCTCCCCGCACCACGCCGTTTTCCACTGACAACGCTCCGTCGCGCAGCACGAGCCGCGCAAAACCGCGCTCGAAACTCTGTGACTGCGTGTCGATATTCTGCTTGACGGCGGCGTTGAGGCTCTTGCCGTTCTTGCCGCTCGGCGTCGAAACGATGGTCGAAAGCTTCTTTTCGTCGATGATGGCGAAGTTGCGGATATCCAGCGAACCGTCCCAATCGTCCGGCCCGGTGGAGCGCAGGGACAGGTTGAGCAACCCGCCCTTCAGATGCTTGTAGAGATCGGTGAAGCGCGCGACCGCGCCGGCATCGCCGCTGGTGATGCGGATGGTGCCGCCGGCACCCTTGCTCACCTGGCTGACGACAGCCTCGCCGCTGCGGGTGACGCCCGAGAAGTCCACCGCCACGATGCGGCCGCCGGAAACGGAATAGACGCCTTTGAGATTGCCGATGGACTCGTCGTTGAAGCCGATGACCTTGTCGAGATTGGCGCGCACGGTCGCGCTTGACGAATCGTCGCCATTACTGCCGCCGCTCTTGCTTGTCGAAGTCTTCAGCCGCGCCAGAACCGGCCGCAGATCCGCCGAATTGCCGGCAACGGATATGTCATAGGCGCCCGCCTTGCTGCGCTTGACCGACAGCGCGAAATCATCGAGCGCCGACAGCTTGACGCTGCTGAAATTGGCCGACGACAGCCCGCCCTTGCTCACGACGAGATCGCCGCTGACGCCGAAACCGTCGCCCTTCAGCACGAAATTCTTCAGCGCCGTCTGGCTGTCCGGCCCGGAGGCCTCGAATTGCGCGCTGGCAGGAATGCCGCTGCCCTTCGCCCAGCCGACCCAAGGCACCTTCAACGCCGCCTTGCCGAGATCGACCTTGACGCCCTGGCGGTCGTCGTCGATGCGGGAGAGCTCCACCTTGATCGGGCCGCTGATGATGTCGTTGAGGCCCGGCATGACGGCGGTGCGCTGCGCGTCGGTCAGCGTGGCCGTGATCACCCGGCTGCGTTTGGCCGGCGACTTGTCATCCGTGGGCTCGACCATGTCGATCTGTGCGGGAATGCCGTCGATCAGCGCCTGCGTCTGCAGATGCACGGATTGAGGATCGGCGCTGATCTCGCCGTCCAGATTGGTAATTTTCCGATTGTTCATCGGCTTCAGCAGATCGACATCGTCAAGCTGCAGGTTGGCCTTCCAGACCGGCGGCGGCGGCTTCTGATCGCTGATGAGACCGATCGTCGCCTCGACATTGGCCTGGATCTTGCCGTTGAAGTTTTCCGGCTTGAACTCGGTGCGCTGCAAGACCTGCAGCGGCTTGTAGGTGAGCAACTCGCCGATGGCGTCGCCAGTGCCGGATATTGCGAGGCCGAGCTGCGCCATCAGCGGCTTGTCATAGGCGGACGGGATCGAGAAATTGCTGTCTTTGAGCGACACCGACCGGCCGGTCGGGAAATAGGATGTGCCGTTGGCGATATCGATGCGCATCGTCGGGCCGGTCAGATCGAAATGCGCCTTCATATCCCGCAGCGGCGGAATTTCGCCCGGCACGTCGAGGCGCGCGTCGTCGATATCGAAAGCGATATGCAACTCGTTCTTTCCGAGCTGCAGCTTGCCGGTCTGCGCCGCCGTCCTCAGCCGCCCTGCGGGAATGAAGACGGAGATGACCGCGTTGGTGACCGTGCCGCCGAAGAGATTGCTCTCCACCCAGACGCGTGGCTTCGAGGCCATCCAGAATGGCCAAAGCTGCTTGATGGCCGTCGTATCGAGCTTGTCGGCGCGTCCGCCGAAGCTGATTTCCGGCGAACTGTCTCCGAGCTTCATATGCAGCGAGCCGAAGAGCGAGCCGCGTGGCGTTGAGACGCCGAGATTGTCGAATTGCAGTTCCTTCGTCGCCGCCAGGAATCGTCCCGTCGCCTGTCCGTCGAAGCTGACCGGCTGCTCGCCGGAGATCGCCGAGGCCGCAGTGCCCCCGCGGATCAGGAAATCGATGCCGAATCCCTTGGCGGCATTCGCGTCGAGACGATCGAGATCGATCAAGGCGCCCGAGAAGGGTACGATCGTACCGACGAACTGCGCTTTCGATGGCTCGATTTCAAGCGTCTGGCGCGTGAAGTCGTAGGCGAGATTGATGTTGGCCTGGGTCAGATCCTGCGGATCGCGATCCATGTAGAGCATGCCGGGCTTCACGTCGATGGAAGCGCTCAGCTTCGGGGCGGTGCTCGCGTCGCCGCGAATGGCCGTCACCGTCATGCCGGCAAAACTCATGATCCCCTGTCGCGGCGTGCCGTTCGGATCGTAGACCATGGTTACGGGCTTCAGATCGAGATTGGCAAGTTTGGCGACCAGCGAAGAACTGCGGCCGGCCTCCCGTTGATCGGCAACCACGTCCAGCGTCGCCACGGAACCGTTGACGGAAACCTCGCCATAGAGATGCAGGCCCATCTGTCCGCTGCGTTCGAAGGTAAGATTGTCGACCACGAGCGAGATCGGTTCCCCCTCCTGGCGGGCGAGCTTGACCGCGAAACCTGAAATACGCACCGAGTTCGTCCCGCCCCGCTCGACGAAACGTTCGAGGAAATCGAGATTGTCGAAAGCCGAATTCAGCGCCTGCGGCAGGCTGTCGACGCGCAGCATGGTAATGTCGACGGGATCGCCTTGCGGCAGAAGCGAAGTATCGAGCGCGATCCCTTCGGCCGCAACGTCCGCCACTTCGACGCGGCCCTCGACCAGCGCCAGCGGATCGAGCTCCATGCTGACGGACGACATGGTCGACAGATGTTTGCCGCTCTCCTGATCCACCACGTTGACGTCATGAGCCTCGAGCGCCAGCCGCAGGCTCGGCGTGAAACGGATCACCGTCGAGCCGACTTCAGCCTTGTAGCGTGGTCCGATGGCCTGATCGAGCGCCTGTTGCGCCTTCTGCGACAAAGGCTGGTCGAAGATGCCGCCCTCGACGGCGGCGACGACCGCGCCGACGATCACGGCCAGGAAGGCAATGAAGACAAGGGTGATGCGGCAGACATGCCAGACATGCGAACGCTTGCGGCGGGTCGGCTCCGGCACATGCACGATCAGAGGATCGTCGACATTGGCGGAAGGCAAGTGGTCGAGCGGGACAAGATCCTTTTTGCGGAATGTAATCTTTTCGCCTCGGATCACTCCCGTGCGTCCCTTTCGTTTTTCGTAATTTTGTTGGTGACGCTGCGTCCGATGTGGACGGCATACCCGAGCAGTATATATGCCTGAAGCCGAGTGTCACTCATAATCCCGGCAAAAGAAAGGTTTTCCCGTGACCAAAATCCCAGTGGTTGAATTGGAAATCGGCAAGGTAGCACCGGATTTCGACCTTCCCCGCGACGGTGGCGGCCGCGTGCGCCTTGCCGATTTCGCCGGCAAGCCGCTGGTGGTCTTCTTCTACCCCAAGGACAACACCACCGCCTGCACCGCCGAATCGGTAGCCTTCACCGCGCTCGCCTCGGATTTCCAAAAGGCCGGCGCCGCCATCCTCGGCATTTCGCCGGATTCGGTCAAAAGCCACGACAGGTTCGTCAAGAAGTACGAGTTGGGCGTTCCGCTTGCTGCCGACGAGGAAAAAGCAGCGGCCGAAGCCTATGGCGTATGGCGGGAGAAGAGCATGTACGGCCGCACCTATATGGGCGTCGTGCGCTCGACATTCCTGATCGGCGCCGACGGCCGCATCGCGCGCATCTGGGACAAGGTCAAGGTGGCCGGACATGCCGAAGAGGTCCTCGCCGCCGTCAAGGGACTTTGAGCCGATGACGAAATCGGTTGATATCGAGACGATAACCTCGCTGCGCGGCGGCGCCATCGCCGCCATCCGCTCGGCCGATCTCGACCGCAAGACAGCGCTTGCCCAGGAGACGGCGACCCGCTGGTTCGCGCGCACCCTGTCCCTGCGCTCGCCGCTCGATCCACCGCTGGCCGATCGCCCCGGCCGGCCGGAAAAGCCCGAGCTGGTTCCGCCGAAGCATATGAAGAAGCGGTCGCTGCACACGCTGAAAGGGCGCATCGCGCTGCTGCATGCCATCGCTCATATCGAACTCAACGCGGTCGATCTGGCGCTCGACATCGTCGCCCGCTTCGCCACTGAACCGGTGCCCAATTCCTTTTTCGACGGCTGGATGCAGGTCGCCTTTGAAGAAGCCAAGCATTTCAAGATGGTGCGGGCACGCCTGCGCGATCTCGGCGCCGACTACGGCGACCTTCCGGCGCATGACGGCCTCTGGCAGGCGGCGCATGCGACCCGCACGGACCTGACCGCCCGCCTCGCCGTCGTTCCGCTCATTCTGGAAGCCCGCGGCCTCGACGTGACGCCGGCGCTGCAGGCGAAGATGCGCGAGACGGGAGACCTGGAAAGCGCTGCCGTGCTCGACGTGATCTATAATGACGAGAAAGGCCATGTGGCGGTCGGCGCCAAGTGGTTCCGGTTTCTCTGTGCTCGCGAGAGGCGCGACCCTGCCCGCACCTTTCAGGAATTGGTGCGCGCCAACTTCCGAGGCTCGCTCAAGGCGCCCTTCAACGATATTGCCCGCGCCGAAGCCGGCCTTACGCCTTCCTTCTATCGCTCGCTCACATCCACAAGCAGTGCCTAACATACTAGGCCGCAAGAGTTTTTCTCTTTTCCAAGGGTTCGCGTAAAGCGATCATTAACCATAAATCCGTCTACTCTTCCCATTGATATCAGCATGCGTTGATTGGGAGATTCTCGGTGACGGCCAAGGCTCAGAATAGGGTTTTCGGCAGGCGGAAGGCGCATCACACGATCATCGTGGCGAGCGGCGACACCGTGCGTCATATGACTGTCCGCCCCTGGATGGCGGTGCTCGCTATCTGCCTCGTCGGCATCTTTTCGATCGGCTATCTGCTGGCGACATCCTATCTCGTGCTGCGCGACGACCTGATCGGCGCCACCATGGCGAGACAGGCGCGCATGCAATATGATTACGAAGACCGCATCGCCGCCCTGCGCGCCCAGGTCGACCGCGTCACCTCCCGCCAGCTTCTGGATCAGCAGGTGGTGGAGCAGAAGGTCGACAAGCTCATGGAGCAACAGCAGGCGCTGTCGTCGCGCCATGGCAAGCTCGACGCGCTGCTGGATCGTGCCGAGAGTTCCGGCTTGACCGACAAGGGCCCGGATGCGGCGACCGGCAGCGGTCGCGCCGCAAAGGGCGACCATGCCGAACTGAGCGGCGGCCTCAAAGCCATCGAGAAGCTGCTGTCGGGCGGCAAGCCCGCCGACGCCACGCCTGACAACTCCACGCTCGCCTATGTTCCCGCCCCCGAGACGGTTGCCGACCGCGCCGACAGGGTGTTTTCCAAGGTGACGCTGTCGCTGAAACATATCGAGCAGGATCAGTTCGCCCGCGTGCAACGCCTGACGGTCGGAGCCTCCGACACGGCGGATCAGATCCAGTCGATCATGCAGACTGTCGGCGTCCGGGTTCCGGCCGTCACCAGCGGCATCGCCCGCAAGGACAGCGATCCGGATGATGGCGACGAAGGCGTCGGCGGTCCCTACGTCGCGCCCGAAAATGTCGACCGCTTCGAGCAATCCATGGCCGACCTCGATACGGCCCTGACGCGTCTGGAGACCGTGCGCGGCGCGGCCGAAAGCCTGCCGTTCCGCAATCCCGCACCGGGCCGGTTGATCACCAGCCCGTTCGGCAATCGCAAGGACCCCTTCCTCGGCAGGTTGGCGCTGCACACCGGCACCGATTTTCATTTCAGCCCCGGCGAGCGGATCAGGGCGACCGCGCCGGGCAAGGTCGTTTCCGCCGGCTGGACGGGCGGTTATGGCAATATGGTCGAGATCGATCACGGCGACGGCATCTCGACGCGCTATGGCCATATGGAGGAAATTCTGGTCCGGGTCGGAGACGCCGTCAAATCCGGCGATACCGTCGGTCTGGCGGGCAGCACCGGTCGCTCGACCGGAACGCATCTTCATTATGAAGTACGCGAGAACGGCCATCCGATCGACCCGATGTATTTCATCAATGCCGGCACGAAACTGGCAGGTTATATCAGCGGGCTCGGCGCAATTTTGCCGCGGGAATT
>JASGEG010000136.1:0-3208 GCA_047606605.1 Rhizobium sp. | reverse complement strand
GCGGGCCGGCCAACACGCTGCTTGCCGTCGGTCTCTCCAGCATCGCCTCCTATGCACGGCTGGTGCGGTCGCAGGTGCTGCAGGTGCGGCTCTCGGGCTATGTCGAGCATGCCGTCACGCTTGGCGAACATCCCTGGAGGATCATCATCCGCCACATCATTCCAAACACGGTTCGCCCCTTGCTGATCCTGGCGACGATCGGGGTGGGGAGTGCGGTTCTCTCGGCTTCGGCGCTGAGCTTCCTCGGCCTCGGCGTCGTGCCGCCGGCGCCCGAATGGGGGGCGCTGCTCGCCAACGGCCGCAACTTTCTGGATATTGCTCCCTGGACCAGCCTCCTGCCGGCGACCGTCGTGGCTGTCTCCGTCATCTCGATCACCCTTCTCGGCCGCCGGCTGCAGAACCTCTTGTCGAAGGGGGAGGCGCATTGAACCTGGACAATATCTCGCGAAGCCATTTCGTCGCCGCTCCCGCAAGCAACCCCGCCTTGCTTGAGGTGAAGGGGCTGAACGTTTCCTTTCCGACGCCGCGCGGCCGGGTCCAGGCGGTCAGGGGCGTGTCCTTTCAGATCGCCGCCGGCGAGATTTTGGCGCTGGTCGGCGAGTCCGGATCGGGCAAATCGGTGACGGCCCGCACGCTGGTGGGGCTCGCCGGCGCGCGCGCCGAGGTTCGCGCCGAAGCGATGTCGATGGTCGGGCATGACGGTCTGACGCTCGATCTTCTCGGGCTCTCGGAAAAGGCCTGGCGTCGGTTGCGCGGCCGCGAGATCGGCTTCGTCCTGCAGGATGCGCTGGTCTCGCTCGATCCGTTGCGGACGGTCGGCCGCGAGGTGGCCGAGCCCATTCAGGCGCACCGGCTGCTGCCCCGATCGCAAGTTGCCCGCCGTGTCGAGGAATTGCTCGTCCGGGCCGGTATCCCCGACCCCGAGCATCGCGCCGCCCAATATCCGCATGAGCTCTCCGGCGGCTTGCGGCAAAGGGCGCTGATCGCCTCCGCGCTCGCCGCCGAGCCGCGCCTGCTGATTGCCGACGAGCCGACGACGGCGCTCGACGTGACGGTGCAACGGCAGGTCCTCGCCGTCTTCAAGGAACTGGCGCGCGCAGGCCATGCCGTCCTGATCATCACCCATGATCTTGCCGTGGCCGCGCAGCTCGCCGACCGCGTTCTGGTGATGCAGAATGGCGAGGTCGTGGAAGCCGGTCCCGCCCGTTCGGTTCTGTCGTCGCCCAGGCATGAATACACCCGTCGCCTGCTGGCAGCCGTGCCGACGGCCGCGACGCGGGGGCAGTGGCTGAGCAAGAGCGATGGTGTTCCGATCCGCAGGAGCGTCGTCGAGGCCGGAGCGCCGCTGCTCGATATCCGCAATGTCTCGGTGAGCTTCAGGCGTCCCGATGGCGGCCGTCTCGACGCGGTGAGGGGCGTTTCGCTGGAGGTCGGCCGGGGCGAGACGCTCGGCATCGTCGGCGAATCCGGTTCCGGGAAGTCGACGCTCGGCAAGGTCGCGCTGGCGCTTAGGCGAGCGGCCAGCGGCGAGGTGCTGTTCGACGGCAAGCCATGGAGCGCACTTGCCGAATCCGGGCGACGCCCCCTGCGCAGCCTTATCCAGACCATCAGCCAGGACCCGCTCGGCTCCTTCGATCCCCGCTTCACCGTCGAGCGCATCATCGAGCAGCCGCTTTTGCTGCGTGGCGGGCTTGACCGGGCGGCGCGCCGATCCCGGATTGCCGAGCTGATCGAATTGGTCGGCCTGTCGCCGGAGCTTTTGCCGCGCCGGCCGAATACATTGTCGGGCGGCCAGCGTCAGCGCGTCTCCATCGCCCAGGCGCTCGCCGCCGAGCCGAAGCTGTTGATCTGCGACGAGCCGGTATCCGCGCTGGACGTCACGACACAGGCCCAGGTGCTGGATTTGCTGATCGATCTCCAGGGGCGGCTGGGCCTGTCGATGGTCTTCATTTCCCATGATCTCGGCGTGGTCCAGCATATGAGCCATCGCATCGCGGTCATGAAGGACGGCGCGGTCGTCGAAACGGGGACGGCGGAGCAGGTCTTCAACCATCCCCAGCACGCCTATACGCGCGACCTGATCGCCTCCGTGCCCGCACTTTCGGTTTTGGCAGGATGAAGGGCTGAAACCCCGGCGGGAGGCCTTCGGAGGATGCCCGGCGGGGAGAGGGAAGGTCGACCGAAAGACATTCTTCGTCGCCCACCCAGATTGGAATTTCATTTCTCGGCTCATTTATACATTAAACATATAGATTAAGTGAATAATATTGTAGATTCCATGGCAGGTCAGATGAGCTACGCATTGAGTTTGCTCGACAAAAGTCCGATTGACGGATCAGAACCGGCGGCCGAGGCCTTGGCCCGGACGCTTGCCCTGGCGCAGCGGGCCGAGCGCTGGGGTTTCCGCCGCTTCTGGGTGGCCGAGCATCATAACAATGCGCGCCTTGCAAGCTCGTCGCCGGAGGTGCTGATCGCCTATCTGCTCGCGCATACGTCGCGGATCAGGATAGGCTCCGGCGGGGTGATGCTGCAGCATTACAGCGCCTATAAGGTCGCCGAGAACTTTCATCTTCTGGCCACGCTGGCGCCTGGCCGCGTCGATCTCGGCGTCGGAAAGGCGCCCGGCGGTCTTCCGCTCTCGACGCGGGCGCTGCAGGGCGCCTTCGACCCGGAGCGCAAGCCGACATTCGCGCAGCAATTGGCCGACCTCAGCATCTTTCTGGGCGCGGAGGCGGCAGCCGATGCGGCAGAAAGCCTGCGTGCCTATCCGATACCGGCCGTTCCGCCCAAGCGCTTCCTGCTCGGTGCCAGCGTCGAGAGCGCGGAGCTGGCGGCCGCTCACGGTTGGGAATTCGTCTATGCGGGCCATCTTAATGGCGACGAAACCCAGCTCGACGCGGTGTTGACGACCTATCGCGACGCAAGCGGCGGGAAGGTTCCGGTGCTCGCCATCGGCGTTATCGCGGCCGCGAGCGATCAGGCGGCCGAACGTCTCGCCGGCGATCTCAGGCGCTTCAAGGTCGAGGTCAAGGGTGGCCAGGGCGTGACGGTCGGCAGCCTTGCTCAGGCGGAAGAATATGTCCGGCAGGCGGGGGTCACGGATTACCGGATCGAGGAGAAGATGCCCGGCGTCATTCGCGGCACGGCTTCCAGCATCCATGGCGAGCTTGACCGGTTGCATCGGCGCTACGGTGTTGCCGAATTCATT
>JASGEG010000135.1:0-10068 GCA_047606605.1 Rhizobium sp. | reverse complement strand
GTGTTTTCCATGAGCCCCGGCGCGCGACCGAGCGTATCGTCGATGCTGGCGAGCTGTTCGGAATTGTGCCGATAGGCCTGGTGGACGGCGATGAGCGCATGTGCCAGCCCCGGAGCGTTCTGCGCCACCAGTTTGAGCTCTTGCTGGTTCGGCTTGTAGGCATCGAAGAGCGGGTCGGCCAAGGCTTCCGACAGGGCCGAGATCAATCGATCCCCCTCACCCATCGAGAGAGCGGAAAGGTCGATACGAAACTTCTCCGCAAGCGCCAGCAACACCGTCGCGGACACGGGCCGCTGGTTGTTCTCGATCTGATTGAGATAGCTGATGGAAATACCGATACGCTCGGCAAACTGCGCTTGCGTGGCTCCGGCAGCCTGCCGGAGATCGCGGACCTTGCGGCCAATATAGAGCTTGCCGATCGCCATGTTCGCAACTTTGCAAAATTCACATTGAATAGTTGTAAACTGTGCAATTCCGCCCGATCAACCGTTTTCTTCCGGAGCGTTCGAATTTATCGAGGATTCTCATCAGCGAAGGGACGGATGCATATGCGTGAAATTCTCGAACAGCTGGAGGCCCGGCGCGCGGCCGCCTATCTCGGCGGCGGCGCGCAGCGCATCGAGGCTCAGCACGCCAAGGGCAAGCTGACGGCGCGCGAGCGGCTCGATGTGCTGCTCGACGAAGGCTCGTTCGAGGAATACGACATGTATGTCACCCATCGCGCCACCGAATTCGGCATGGCCGACAACAAGGTACCCGGCGACGGCGTGGTGACGGGCTGGGGCACGATCAATGGTCGGCTGGTCTATGTGTTCAGCCAGGATTTCACCGTGCTCGGCGGCTCGCTGTCGGAGACCCATGCCCAGAAGATCTGCAAGATCATGGATATGGCCGCCCGCAACGGCGCGCCGGTGATCGGGCTCAACGATTCCGGCGGCGCACGTATCCAGGAAGGGGTGGATTCGCTGGCCGGCTATGCCGAGGTTTTTCGCCGCAACGCCGAAGTGTCCGGCGTCATCCCGCAGATTTCGGTGATCATGGGTCCCTGCGCGGGCGGCGCGGTCTATTCGCCGGCCATGACCGACTTCATCTTCATGGTCCGCGACAGTTCCTATATGTTCGTCACCGGCCCGGATGTGGTGAAGACCGTCACCAACGAGATCGTCACCGCCGAGGATCTCGGCGGCGCCAAGACGCACACGACCAAATCCTCCGTTGCCGACGGCGCTTTCGACAATGACGTCGAAGCGCTGCTCAAGATCCGCGACCTCTTCGATTTCCTGCCGCTCAACAACCGCGAAAAGCCGCCGGTGCGGCCTTTCTTTGACGATCCGGAACGGCTGGAGGCACGGCTCGACACGCTGATTCCGGATAGCGCAACCAAACCCTATGACATGCGCGAACTCATCCTGGCGATCGCCGACGAAGGCGATTTCTACGAGATCGCGCAGGCTTTTGCCGGCAATATCCTCACCGGCTTCATCCGGCTCGAGGGCCAGACGGTCGGCGTCATCGCCAATCAGCCGATGGTACTGGCCGGTTGCCTCGACATCGACGCCTCGCGCAAGGCGGCAAAATTCGTACGCTTCTGCGATGCATTCAACATTCCGCTCCTGACGCTGGTCGACGTGCCGGGCTTCCTGCCGGGCGTGGCGCAGGAACATAACGGCATCATCAAGCACGGCGCCAAGCTGCTCTTCGCCTATTCGCAGGCAACCGTGCCGATGGTGACGCTGATCACCCGCAAGGCCTATGGCGGCGCCTATGACGTCATGGCGTCAAAACATATCGGCGCCGACGTCAACTACGCCTGGCCGACCGCCGAGATCGCGGTGATGGGGGCCAAGGGCGCCACGGAAATCCTCTACCGCTCCGAACTCAAGGACCCCGAAAAGATCGCCGCGCGGACGAAGGAATATGAAGACCGCTTTGCCAATCCCTTCGTGGCCGCCGAACGCGGCTTCATCGACGAGGTGATCAGGCCGCATTCCTCCCGCAAGCGCATCGCCCGTGCCTTCGCCATGCTTCGCACCAAGAAGCAGGACGGCCATTGGCGCAAGCACGATACGATCCCCCTCTGAGCTAGGATACCATGATCCAGAAAATCCTGATCGCCAACCGTGGCGAAATCGCCTGCCGGGTCATCAAGACCGCCAGGAAGCTCGGCATTGCCACCGTCGCGGTCTATTCCGATGCCGATCGCGACGCCATGCATGTGAAGATGGCCGATGAGGCCGTGCCTATCGGCCCTGCCCCGTCAGCACAGTCCTATCTCGTCATCGACGGGATCATCGCGGCGATCCGGCAGACCGGCGCCGACGCTGTCCATCCCGGCTATGGCTTCCTGTCGGAGAACCGCGCTTTTGCCGAGCGCCTGCGCCAGGAAGGCGTCATCTTCATCGGCCCGCCGGTCGGCGCGATCGAGGCGATGGGCGACAAGATCACCTCCAAGAAGATCGCCGCCGACGCCGGCGTCTCCACCGTGCCCGGCCATATGGGCCTGATTGCCGATGCTAACGAGGCGGTCAAGATCTCAGCCGAGATCGGCTACCCCGTGATGATCAAGGCCTCGGCCGGCGGCGGCGGCAAGGGCATGCGCATCGCCTGGAACGAAGCCGAGGCGCGCGAGGGTTTCCAATCCTCGAAGAACGAGGCCAAAAGCGCCTTCGGCGACGACCGCATCTTCATCGAAAAATTCGTCGACCAGCCGCGCCATATCGAAATCCAGGTTCTCGGGGACAAACACGGCAACGTCATCTATCTCGGCGAACGCGAATGCTCGATCCAGCGCCGGAACCAGAAGGTGGTCGAAGAAGCCCCCTCTTCCTTCCTGGACGAAGCGACGCGAAAGGCGATGGGCGAACAGGCCGTGCTGCTTGCCAGGGCCGTCGGCTATCATTCCGCCGGCACGGTCGAATTCATCGTCGACGGCAACAGGAATTTCTATTTCCTCGAAATGAACACGCGCCTGCAGGTCGAGCATCCGGTGAGCGAACTGATCACCGGCATCGACCTGGTCGAGGAGATGATCCGCATCGCCGACGGCGACAGGCTTCGCCTGACGCAGGAGGAGGTCAGGCTCGACGGCTGGGCGATCGAAAGCCGGCTCTATGCCGAAGATCCCTATCGTAACTTCCTGCCGTCGATCGGCCGTCTCAGCCGCTATCGCCCGCCCGCCGAGGGCCGGCTGCCCGATGGCACGATCGTTCGCAACGACACCGGCGCCTATGAGGGCGGCGAGATCTCGATGTATTACGATCCGATGGTCGCCAAGCTGTGCACCTGGGCGCCGACACGGCATGAGGCGATCGAAGCGATGGCCAACGCGCTCGACGATTTCGAGGTCGACGGCATCGGCCATAACCTGCCCTTCCTCTCGGCGGTGATGGCCCATCCGCGCTTTTACACCGGCAATATCACCACAAAATTCATTGCCGAGGAATGGCCGGAAGGCTTTCATGGCGTCGAGGCAGAGCCCGAGCAGTCCCGGCTGCTGGCCACCATCGCCGCCTTCGTCCAGCTTGCCGATGAAAGCCGCAAGACGCGGATCTCCGGCACGCTTGCCAATCACGCCCGCCGCCTGGGCGGTCAATATGTGGCGGTCAGCGGCAAATACCACCGGCCGATCAGCGTCACCTATGAGGCCAGAACAGCCGATGTCGGCTTCGATGACGGCGTCACGCATCGTGTCGCCTCGGACTGGAAGCCTGGATCGCCGCATGGCCGCTTCACCGTCAATGGCCGGACGGCGAGCATCAAGATCAGCAAGGTCTCGACCGGCTGGCGCCTGCGCTGGCGCGGCATCGACATGATCTATCAGGTGATGACGCCGCGGCTGTTCGAGCTTGCGCAACATATGCCGGTCAAGCAGGCGGCCGATACGTCCAAGCAAGTCCTCTGCCCGATGCCGGGGGTAATCACGCAGATTCTGGTCAAGGAGGGTGACGCGGTGGAAGCGGGGCAGTCGCTGGCGACGGTCGAGGCGATGAAGATGGAAAATGTGCTGAAGGCAGAACGCAGGGCCGTGGTAAAGTCCGTGAAGGTTGCCGTCGGACAGAGCTTGGCGGTCGATGAAATGATCTTGGAGTTTGCGTGATGCAAGGACGGGTCGTGCTCGCGGTGCGGTGCCTATTCCGCTTGGCCGAGCCGCTTCAGGAAGTGGTGCCGATGATCCTGCCGGCCGAAGAAGACGGCAAGCACGCGGACCAGTTGTCTCTCGTCATCGACGTCGAAATAGAAAATGGCCCGGTTCTTGGTCACCCGGCGCAGTCCCGGAGCCACGGCGGGCAGAAGCGTTTCCTGGTATGGTGCCTGGGCGAGCGCCTCCATATCCGCTTCGATCGCGTGAATGCGAGCCGCAGCGCGATCGAAGCCATCAGGCAGCCGATCGCCGAGCGTGATGTAGGATTCGATCAGATGATCAAGGATCAGGCTGAGGTCCCGGTCGCTGTCGGCGGACCGCACGACTTCAAAGACCATAAGATGCCTTCTTGGCCGAGATCAGGTCCCGGGTCCTCAGGCGACTTTCCTCCAGGGCCAGAAAATCACCCGCCTGACGGTCGGCAATCAGGGCTTTCAAGGCTGCCAGCTCCGCTTCCCTCAGCTCGGCTTCCTCGCGAACGAGTTCAAGTCCATGCTGTACGACAGCGCTCAGGCTCGAAAATCGCCCATCTTCGACAAGCTTTCGGGCAAAGGCGTCCTGCTGGTCGGAAATTGACACTGATGCTTTTACCGACATTCGATTTCGCTCCTGACTGCAAGGCGCAATATGCTACTCAGTAGCATGAGCGTCAATCCACCGCGCGCAGAGGTGGGGTGACGTTTGGCGCATTTAGAGGATTGACCGATGACCAAGAAGACCCTCTCCGACTGGCAGAAGCTTGCCGCCAAGGAAATCTCCGGCCCGGCCGAAAGCCTCGACTGGCAAACACCGGAAGGCATCGACGTCAAGCCGCTCTACACCGAGCAGGATACCGAACATCTCGCTCATCTCGGCACCCTCCCCGGTTTCGCTCCCTTCACCCGCGGTCCGCGCGCGACCATGTATGCCGGCCGGCCCTGGACCATCCGGCAATATGCCGGCTTTTCGACGGCGGAAGAATCGAACGCCTTCTACCGCAAGGCCCTGGCGGCCGGCCAGAAGGGTCTGTCGGTCGCCTTCGACCTCGCCACCCATCGCGGCTATGACAGCGATCATCCGCGCGTCGAGGGCGATGTCGGCAAGGCGGGCGTGGCGATCGACAGCGTCGAGGACATGAAGATCCTGTTCGATCGTATTCCGCTCCAGGAGATGTCGGTCTCCATGACCATGAACGGCGCGGTGATCCCGATTCTCGCCTCCTTCATCGTCGCGGGCGAGGAACAGGGCTGTTCGCGGGCAGCCCTGTCGGGGACCATCCAGAACGACATTCTCAAGGAGTTCATGGTCCGCAACACCTATATCTATCCGCCCGAAGCATCGATGCGGATCGTCGCCGATATCATCGAGTTCACGGCCAGGGAGATGCCGAAGTTCAACTCGATCTCGATCTCCGGCTATCACATGCAGGAAGCCGGCGCGACGCTGGTGCAGGAACTTGCCTTCACGCTCGCCGATGGCCGCGAATATGTGCGCGCGGCGATCGCCAAGGGCCTCGATGTCGACGAATTCGCCGGGCGGCTCTCCTTCTTCTTTGCCATTGGCATGAATTTCTTCATGGAAGCGGCCAAGCTGCGCGCCGCCCGGCTGCTCTGGTCGCGGATCATGGAGGAATTCCAGCCGAAAAAAGCGTCATCCTCGATGCTGCGCACCCATTGCCAGACCTCAGGCGTCTCGCTGCAGGAACAGGACCCCTATAACAATATCATCCGCACGGCATTCGAAGCCATGTCGGCCGTGCTTGGCGGCACACAGTCGCTGCATACCAATTCCTTCGACGAGGCGATCGCGCTGCCGACGGAGTTTTCGGCTCGCATCGCCCGCAATACCCAGCTCATCCTGCAGCACGAAACCGGCGTGACCAAGGTGGTCGATCCGCTTGCCGGTTCCTACTATGTGGAAAGCCTGACGGCGGAGCTGGCGGAGAAGGCCTGGGCGCTGATCGAAGAGGTCGAAGCGCTCGGCGGCATGACGCGCGCGATCGATGCCGGCCTGCCGAAACGGCTGATTGAAGAAGCCGCGACGCGCCGCCAGGCGGCCGTCGACCGCGGCGACGAAGTGATCGTCGGCGTCAACAAATATCGGCTGCCGGAAGAAGACCAGATCCACACGCTCGACATCGACAACAAGGCCGTGCGCGAAGCGCAGATCCGGCGGATCGAGAAGACGCGCCGGCTTCGTAATCCCGAGAAATGGGCGGCAACCCTCGAGGAGTTGAAGACCGTGGCGCGAACCGGCGAGGGCAATCTGCTCGCCGCCGCGATCGAGGCCGCGCGCGCACGCGCAACGGTCGGGGAAATCTCCGACGCGATGCGCGAGGCCTTCGGCGATCATGTCGCAGTGCCCGCGGTCGTCTCGGACATTTACGGTCCGATCAGCGCGAACGACCCGGACTATGAGATCGTTGCCGGCCGTCTGGCCCGGCACATCGCCACGACCGGCAGAAAACCGAAGATCCTCGTCGCCAAGCTCGGCCAGGACGGACATGACCGCGGCGCCAAGGTCATCGCCTCCGCCTTCGGCGATATCGGCTTTGACGTCGTCGCCGGCCCCCTGTTCCAGACGCCGGGTGAAGCGGCCGATCTGGCAATCGGCGAGAAGGTGGATATCATCGGCGTCTCTTCGCTTGCGGCCGGCCACAAGACGCTGATGCCGGCGCTGGTCGATCAGCTCAAAGCCAAGGGCGGCGACCGGATCATCGTCGTCTGCGGCGGTGTCATTCCGCGCAAGGACTATCAGTTCCTGCAGGATCACGGCGTCTCGGCCGTGTTCGGCCCCGGCACCAATATCATCGACGCCGCCCGCGCCGTGCTCGACCTCGCCGAAGGACGGCTCAGGAACGAGTAGCGACGGCTGACTGCGGCGTCGATCGCTGATGCTCGATATCGGCTATCGGCTTTACGTCGTTCCCGGCCCATCTCCCGTCTTTCACTACTTGAATAATCGCTCCCATCCGCATACTAAGTCGTATCCAGATACGCAATGAGGACGATATCGATGGCGCGATTGACCCGTGAACAAAGCCAAGCCCTGACGCGCGAGAAGCTGCTGGCATCAGCCTATGAGGTTGTCGCGCGTGACGGCTATGATGGCGCGACGATCGAGCGGATTGCGGAAGAAGCGGGCTTTTCCAAAGGAGCGTTTTATTCGAACTTCTCCAGCAAGGAAGAGATCGTCTTACAGTTGCTCGAACGAAACGCAGGGGGCGACGTCATCGAGCTTGGAAAGCTCCTGAGCGGATACGAAGACCCCTACGAGATCATCGACGCCCTTGCAGAGTGGTCCAGCAACCGTGCGAGCGAGCAACGGTGGGGCATCCTCGCAATCGAACTGCTGCGCAGGGCACGCCGCGACGGCTCGCTGACCAAGCGTCATCTGGATGTCTTTTCCGATCAGTGGACCGGGCTCGGCAATATTCTGATCGGAAAGCTGTTTGCCGACAGCAGGGCAACGATCGATCCGTTCCTCCTCGGCGGGACGGTCTTCGAACTGACCTATGGCGGCATTTCCAGCTTCCTCAGGGAACGGTCCGCAGGCCAGATGGTGAAGCAGGTTCTCCGGGACATGTACGAAAATCACAGAACCGGGCAGCCGGGCGCTGCCGCCGATGCTCGCGACGGCCAATGAGTGGAACCGCCGCGTCGTGGCCGGCGCGGCGGTGTCTTCATCCATCGGTTACTGCTGGCCGGTCTTGATGACCTTGTCGAAATAGGGCGCGGGGGCAACCGTGACGCGGATCTCGCGCACCTCATGGCGATCCACCGTTCGCCGGCGCGCATTCGGCTCACCCCAAAGGAGGGTGAGTTCGGTGCCGGGCACGGCATCTTCGAGATCGACCAGCGCCAGCGAAATCAAATGCCGCGCATTGGCCGAATAGGCCGACCATTGCGAGACGCCGGCGAGCTTGCTCCCCTTCAAGACAGCGTCGGATTCGAACGTGGCATACATCGGCGTCGGAAGAGCCATGAACCGGCCGGGCTTGCTGCTGTCGAAGAGCGACGATTTGATCGTTGCGGCGACATCGTCGTCGTTCCAGACGAGCGTGACTTTCGTGCGCTTCTGGTTCGCAGCCTTTTCCTTGAGCGCGTTCCGGCCGAGGAAATCGCGGTTCCAGTCCACGAGACCGCCGTAGCCCACCTCGATCGGATCGACATAGTAGTCCTCGATACGGTCGGAGACGAGGCTGCCGCCAAGCGATGCGATCGATTCCAGATAATAGTTGTTGAGCCATTCGCGGTACGGCTTCATTTCGGCGCTGTGATAGATGGCCGGGAGCGGCATCGGCATCCAGCCGGATTCCTGCGCGGTCGTCGAATAGGCAAGGGCGCCGATCTTGCGCATGCCGTATTTCTCTCCGGTCTTTTCGAGCGCCTCACGGACGGCCTGCTGATCATCCCATTTGCCGTAGAGTTCGAAGCCCGGCGTGCCCGCCATGCCGTGCCGCAGCGCGCGCACGGTCCTGCCGGCGATCTGGAACTCGCCGATGAAGAAGAATTTGATGTCCGGCAGGGAGTTCCCGGTCACCTCCTGCAGGAGGGCGAGCGCCTGCGGGCCCTGGATCTGGACGCGAAAGACGTCGCGCGGCACCTGGCGCACCGACCAGTTGTCGTTCTTTTCCGCCGTCACGTCGAACGATGTGGCCTGCGCGTTATAGAGCAGCCAGTCGCTCGCGAACGGCGCGCCGACGACACGGAAAAACTCTTCCTCCTCCCGGAAGAGAATTGCATCGGCGATGAAATTCCCATCATGGCCGGCAAGCACGATCTGCTTGGCGCGCCGGACCTGGAACGGATCGAACTTGTTGAGTGCGAACTGCGACAGGAAGGGGATCACCTCGCGACCGCGCAAATGCAGTTCGGTCATATGGTAGGATTGCTCCAGAAGCGCGACGCTGTCCTTCCAGGACTGCACCTCGTCGCGCCAGTTGCTGAACTCCGGCGGAATGCCCGGAAAGACATAGGGACCGATATTGGACCCGCGCAGCAGCTTCACCGCCCCGCCCGCTTCGCCGATCAATGTTTCGAGACTCCTCGGAACGCCTCCATCAACAGCCATGAATACTCCTCCCTTGGCTCATTCGATCTGTCCTGCTGAGTGCTGCTGCCATGTGACCGGCAGGAGCCTTCATTATGGATACCAATTAGTATCTAAAGACCATTTAGTATGTCAAGTAACTTTCAAAAGGGTCGGGAGTCCCGAGCGGCAAGACGAGCGATCCATGCGGCTTGTGGCCGGCGCGGCCGCTCCGACGGTCCTCCGGCAGGGTCCGCTCCGGGAGACCTGCCGCATCAAGTCGCCTCGCGATATCGCGCCAGATAGGCAGCCGATGCTGCAATCCCGCCCAAGGGGAAAAGATGGACCTTGTCGGGGACGAGCGAACCTTCGCCCTGCACCTCCGCCAGTCGTTCCAGCATTTCGGTCGGCTCGTAGGGCTTCACGAGTTGCGTCAGATCCATTGCCCGGCGCTGCAGGACGGACAGCGACGGACCGACACCGCAGGTCATGGCGTATTTGATCAAGGTCTGAAGTTTTGCGGGACCAGCCACGCCGAGATGAACGGGCAGCGACACGCCGATACGCCGCAGACGCGCAATCCAATCGAGCACGGGCGCCTCCGCAAAGCAGAATTGCGTTACGATCGCAACCTCCGCCCGGCTCTGCCGCGCAAACTCCTGTTTCCAAAGAAGTGCGGCGTCCGCATTGCGGCTGCCTTTGTCCGGATCGATGTCACGATTGCCTTCCGGATGACCGGCTATTTGCAGGTGCCGGAAATCCGCATCATCGAACAGTCCGGTCTGGAGCAGTTGCATCGAAGAGCCAAATTCGCCACGCGGTGTCGCCGCATTGCCCGCCAGCACGAGCGCCTGATCGACACCGGCTTCACCTTGATAACGGGCGATCCAGTCGCGCAATTCACCACGATCGCGAAT
>JASGEG010000134.1:0-4990 GCA_047606605.1 Rhizobium sp. | reverse complement strand
TCCGGCAGGTAGGAGGAGATGACGACGACGGCCATGCCGTTGTCGGCGAGATCGCTGATCAGCTGATGAATCTCGACGATGGCGCCGACATCGACGCCGCGCGTCGGCTCGTCGAAAATGATCAGCTTCGGTTTCTGGATCAGCGATTTGGCGATCACCACCTTCTGCTGATTGCCGCCCGATAGCTCGATCATCCGCGCCTGATCGCTGATCTGCTTGAGCCTGAGCCGGGTGCCCCAATCGGCGACCAGTTCCTTGGCGCGCGCCAGCGAAACGATCGAGAGCGGGTTGACGCCATTGGACAATTCGCCGATCTGCAGGTTTTCACCGCCGGTCATCGTCTCGAAGAAGCCGTCGAGCTTGCGGTCCTCGGTAACATAGACGATGCCGTCGAGCATGGCCGGCCGCGGGACGCGGTAGCGTATCGACTTGCCGAAGAGCCGGATCTCGCCGCCATGAAACAGGTTGCGTTTCATCACACCGGAGATCACCTTGGCCATCTCCGTTCGGCCGGCGCCGACAAGTCCGAACATACCTGTCACCTGGCCCGCAAACACGGAGAAGGACGAGTTCCGTACCAGGCCGGCGCAGGACAGGTTCTCCACCGACAGGACCTTTTCACCATAGCTGCGTGGAACGCGCTTTGCCGATCCGTGCAGCGTTTCGGAAAGGTTGCGGCCGACCATCGCCTGGACGATGGAATTGCGGCTGAAGTCTGTGGCCTTGCCGGTGGCGACGATTTCGCCGTCGCGCATCACCGTGATGCGGTTGGCCACCTGCAATGCTTCCTCGAGCGCGTGGGTGATGAAGACGATTGCCACCCCGGCCTTGACCAGCCGGCCCACGAGATTGAAGAAGTGGCGCTTTTCCTCCGGCGTCAGTGTCGCCGTCGGCTCGTCGAAAATGATGACCTTCGCCTTGTGGTGCACGGCGCGGGCGATTTCGACCATCTGCTTATGGGCTGCACCGAGCGTGTTCACCTGGGCGGTCGGATCGACCTGGAACCCCATGCCGACGAGGAATTGCCGGGCCTGGATGTTCAGGCCGCGCAGGCGGTTGAACAGCTTCTCCTCGCCCAGATAAAGGTTCTGCGCCACGGTCATTGCCGGCACCAGGTTGGTTTCCTGGAACACCATGGCAATGCCCGCCTTCAAGGCATCCGACGGCGAGCCGAAATCCACCTCGCGGCCATCGTAAAAGAGCGTGCCTTCGCTGAGGCGGTAGACCCCGGACATCACCTTGGTCAGCGTCGATTTTCCGGCGCCGTTTTCGCCCAGGAGCGCATGGATCTCGCCGGGCTCCAGCGTGAAGTCGACATTGCGGAAGGCCGCTATGCCGCCGAAGGTCTTGGTCGCATTTTTGAATTCGATGATATTGCCCATGTCAGCCTCTCTGCCCGCTTGCCACGCCGGAGAGCCTCAGGACCTTGGAGCCGCCGCGTGAGGCCACGATCAGGTCGTCGCCGTGTTCGCAGGCCGCCACAGTTCCGTGCGCCTTGCCGTCGGCGCGCGAATGAAAGCTCGCCAGCGGCCGCATCTGCGAGTCGCAATTGACCACCAGCCCATAGGAGCGGGTCACGGCATAGGGTTTGAGGACGCCCATCTGCTTGAGCTGGCTGCCCTGCATCGGCTCCTGGTAGGAGCTCCACGACTTCAGGGACGGCGCCATCCAATATGCTTCCGGAACCTCCGTTAGCATGCGTTCGCGATAGCGATCCTCGCGTAGGATGAATTCCACCAGCTGGTTGCGCGTCGAATAAAAGCTCAGCCAATAACCAGCATCGACGCCCGGGGCGATGCGAGCCGGATAGGCGGGCAGGTGTTCGAGCGCGTTTTCAACCTGTCCGGACACGAGATCGATCGAGATGACCCGGTGTCGCCATGCCTCGCTGACGAAGATGCGGTTGGAGCCGGTTGTCGCCACGCCGGCCGGCCAGGCAAGATCCGATTTCACCAGCTCGACCTTGCGCGCGCTGAGATCGATCTTGAAGACGCTGCCGGAACGGCCCTTCTGCATCAGGTCGCGCCGCCAGCCGGACACGCCCGATGTCGCCGAGCCATTGGCGACGAGCAGGGTGTCGTTGTTCAGGAAGGTGAGCGCCGTCACACAGCCGAGGTTCACATTGGCCGCGCTCTTGAAGGTCGCGCCGTCATGGGCGCCGCCGCGGATAAGGATGCCTTCGCCATCGAGCGCCACCGCCGTCATGCCGCGCGCCGTCGCCAGCGCCGTGATGTCCTGGGGGAAGCTGGCAATCTCTTCCGTGCCGCCATCGGCCTGGATGCGCAGGAGGCGCTTGCCGCTCGACACGAGAATGCCCTTGGGTGTCGATATCAGGTTGTCCGCCGCGTCGAGCAGGGCAAGCGTCTCCGCCTCTTCCAGTCGCTGGTTCGGCAGGAGTGGCCCGTCGAATGTCGGGACGGTAACGGCCCAGGCGCCGCGGCCCAGGAACCGGTCGAGGAATTGTCCGAATGGTCTCATGCCGGTTTGCCCCAGTAGGAATCGGTACTGAACCAGGTCTTGTCGGCGTCCGGCAGCGGGAGGGAGCCCATGCGGTTGTTGAAGATGCCGCAGAGGTAGAGCACGCCCTTGTGCTCGCGCATCGACGTGATCATCGGGTGCTTTTCGCCCGTCTGGTCCCAGAAGCTTTCGAGGATCTCGCCTGTTTCGCTGAAGCGCAGCACGCAGCCGGTGTTGAGATTGGGCATAAGCCAGGCGTCCTCGGACACACGCCGCGCCATGCGCCGGCGAAAGCCGGGCATTTCCAGCGACAGATCGAGCGCCGGTGTCCGCATGCCCATCAATGCCAGCCAATAGGTGCCGTCGGACGCGCGGTTGATGTTGTCGGGATAGCCCGGCAGCCCCTCGATCACCCGTTCCAGTTTGCCGGCCTTGGGGCCGGCGAAATAGTAACGGTTGATCCGGCAAGCCCAGCTTTCGGCGAAAAGGACCGATTGCCCGTCGAAGGATGTGCAGACACCGTTCGGGAAGACGAGGTTGGACATCAAGGTTCGAGTGACGCCGCTTGCCGGGTCGTGAACGATGATACGGCCGTTGCCGCGGCTTTCGAGCGCGTCGGCGTACCAGTCATGCATTTCAAAGCGCACGGTCGCTTCGGAAAACACGATCCGCCCGTCGGGAAGGATGTCGCAGTCGTCGGCGAGCTTCATCGTGCTGTCGTCGACGACGGATGTCAGGCTGCGGTTTGTCTCGGCGGTAAGCAGCTTCGCTTCGCCTGCCGGCGATACCTGATAAAGGCCCATGCCGGCGACGCAGACGACGAGATTGCCCTGCCGATCGAAGGCCATGCCGAGCGGTGCGCCGCCGATATGGGCAAAGACCTCGCGGCGGGTATAGTCGGGCGGATAGAAGCGCAGGATTTCGCCTTGCCGGCTGCCGGTATAGAGTCGGTCCTCCCGGTCGAAGATCACGTCCTCGGCGCCGTCGAGGATGCCAAGTCCGATCACGCCGACATCCTTCAGCCGATCGTTGACCGCCATCGGCATGCCCACAGCCGTCGAAATCGCCTCCGGCATCTTGGCGAAGGTGGGCGAGATATAGACGCTGCGCAGGATCTTGTAGCGGTTCTTGACCCAGCGGACATCGAGGAAGACCGAGGCGAGCAGCACGAAACCCAGGGTCAGGTCGTTGACCGGGCCGGGCACGGCGAGCGTCAGCAGGCTGTTGGAGAGCACGAGGACGAAAACGACGCCCATCAGCGCCTTCGCCACCGAGCCGCGGCCGCCGCCAAGCGAAATGCCGCCGAGCACGGTGGCCGTCAGCGCCTGGAGTTCGAGGCCGGAGCCGATGTCGGAGGCAGCACTGCCGATGCGGGCGCAGAACAGGAAGGCCGCGAGCGCGACGAAGACGGAACAGACCACATAGGCGCTGAACACGGTCAGGCGCACGTTGATGCCGGCATTATAGGCCGACCGGCGCGCGCCGCCGACGGCAAACAGCCGCCAGCCGTAGCGGCCGCGCGACAGCACGATGTGCATGATGATCGCGATGCCGACAAAGAAGACGAAGGACACAGGGATGCCGCCGATGCGGCCGAGGCCCAGATAGTCGTAGAGCGGCGAATCCGGGTAGCTGGTCACCAGCGCCGTCGACACATGCGGAAAGATGATTTCGAAGGTCGAGCGAAAGATGATCAGCGTGACGAGTGTGGTCAGGAAGGCGCGCATCCGCAGAATGCCCACCATGAAGGCGTTGATCGCCCCGCAGGCAGCGCCGACGGCCAAGGTGGCGGCCAGCCCGACACCGAAGCTCCATTGACCGACATTCATGCCGTAGAGCGTGGCGAGCACGGTGAGGGCGAAGGTCGATCCGATCGACAGATCGATGCCGCCCGATATCATGACGACCGTCAGCCCGAGCACGATCAGACCCAGTTCCGCCGTCTGGCCGCTGAGATTGGTCAGGGTCGTGAGGTCGAAAAATCCGGGGACGATCGATCCGAAAATCGCACACAGCAGGATCAGCGCGAAAAAGGGAATGACGCTGTCGATCCATTTCTTGGCGAGGATCTCCCCGACCACATGGTCGGGGAGGACGCGGTAACGCCAGCGTATCAGGCTTTCAGCCATGCTCATCTGTCTGTTCCGTTACTTGAGCTCGTCGAGCTTCCAGCAGTTTCGGCCGGTCGCATTGGCTTTGTCGACGCGGGTGATCGGCCCGAAGAAGATCGTCTTTTCGCTGCCGGCCTGGCGATCGGGATGCTGCAGCAGTTCGGAAATCTGCTGTGCGGCAATCTCGCCCTGGATTGGCGCGTTGAAGTTATAGATCACGTCCAGGAGGCCGTTGTTGATGCTTTGGCAACCGGTGTCGCTGCCCGCGCCGTTGGTGACGATCGTCACCTGGTCCTGCTTGCCGGCCGCAGCCACCGCGGCACCCGCGCCGACCTCGGCATTGTCCCAGATCCCCATGATGCCGCAGAGGTCGGGATGCTGCTGCAAAACGGTCTCGGTGATCTGGCGGGCCTTTTCGCTGG
>JASGEG010000133.1:0-3553 GCA_047606605.1 Rhizobium sp. | reverse complement strand
TCATCGTCCTGCGCCGCAATCCCTATTACTGGAAGGTCGACGAGAAGGGCGACCAGCTTCCCTACATCAACGAGCTGCACTACAAGCTCTCGACCTGGGCCGATCGCGACGTGCAGGCGGTGGCCGGCTCCGGCGACCTTTCCAATCTGGAGCAGCCGGAAAATTTCGTCGCCTCGCTGAAGCGCGCGGCCCAGCCCGACGCCCCCTCGCGCCTCGCCTTCGGTCCGCGTCTCATCGGCTATAACCTGCAGATGAACTTCTCCGCCAATGGCTGGGGCAGTCCGGACGCACGCGGACAGGCCGTACGCGACCTCAACCGCAACGAGGATTTCCGCAAGGCCGTGACCATGGCGCTCGACCGCAAGGCGATCGGCGATTCCCTGGTCAAGGGGCCGTTCACGGCGATCTATCCGGGCGGCCTGTCGTCCGGCACCAGCTTCTATGACCGCGCCTCCACCGTCTATTATCCGTTCGATCTCGCCGGCGCGAAGGCGGAACTGGCAAAGGCCGGTCTCAAGGACACGGATGGCGACGGCATCGTCAACTTCCCGGCCGGCGTTGCCGACGGCAAGAATGTCGAAATCACCCTGCTGGTGAGCAACGACTACACCACCGACAAGAGCCTTGCCGAAGGTGTCGTCAGCCAGATGGAGAAGCTCGGCCTGCGCGTCATCATCAATGCGCTCGATGGCCCGAAGCGCGACGACGCCAATTACAGCGGCCGTTTCGACTGGATGGTCCGCCGCAACAGCACGGAACTGGCATCGGTCGTGCAGAACACCGAGCAGCTTGCGCCGGTCGGCCCACGCACGAGCTGGAACCACCGCGCGCCCGAAAGCGGGCAACTGGACCTGATGCCCTTCGAGAAGGAGATGGTCGATATCGTCAACAAGTTCACCACGTCGAAGGACAACGATGAGCGCGTCGCCCTGATGAAGCAATTCCAGAAGGTCTCGACCGGGCATCTCTACAATATCGGCCTGACGGAATATCCCGGCGCGCTGATCATCAACAAGCGCTTCTCGAACGTTCCTCCGGGTACGCCGATCTTCATGTTCAACTGGGCCGAGGATTCCATCATTCGCGAGCGCATGTGGGTCGCGGCCGACAAGCAGGGCAAATACGAGCTGTTCCCGCAGCAGCTTCCCGGCGCTCCCGGCAGCGCCGGCCCGATCAACTGATCACGGTCGCCGGCGCGAATGCCGGTACCGGGCCAAGGTCCAAGAATTCCGGCTGCGCTGCGGCGCAGCCGGACGTAAGCTGAACACAGCCGGCCCGTGTACTCCTCGAAGGACGCAGACCGCCGGCGGCAAGAAGAGAAGCGAACCGTCCCATGTTACGATTCCTGCTCATGCGCATAGCCTCCGCCATACCGGTGCTCCTGATCCTGAGCGTGGTGACCTTCGCCATCATCCAGGCACCGCCGGGGGACTATGCCGACTATATCCGCTCGCAGCTGATGAACCAGGGCGGCGCCTCCTTCGCGCAGGCCGATGCCCAGGCACAGGCCTACCGACAGGAGCATGGGCTCGATAAGCCGATCGTCGTGCAATATTTCAACTGGATCGGCGGCATCGTCACCAGGGGCGATTTCGGCTACAGCATGTTCTACAACAAGCCCGTCGCCGACGTCGTCGGCGAGCGCCTGCCGCGGACCCTGGCGCTCGCACTCGTCTGCCATCTCTTCGCCTCCGTGCTGGGCATCGGCTTCGGCATCTGGGCGGCGACACGGCAATATAGCTGGATCGACAGCCTGCTGTCCGGCATCTCCTTCCTCGGCATGACGGTGCCGCGCTTCCTGATGGCGCTGATCATCGTCTATATTCTCGTCTTCCAGCTCAACGTCTCGGAAATCGGCAGCTTCTATTCGCCGCAATATGGCGGCGCGCCGTGGTCCTGGGACAAGTTCGTCGATCTCGTCAAACATGTCTGGCCGGTCGTGGCGATCGCCACCTTCGGCGGGCTCGCCTACAATATGCGCGTCATGCGCGGCAACCTGCTCGACACGCTGAATGCGCAATATGTCGAAACCGCCCGCGCCAAGGGCCTGTCGGGCGGCGCCGTCGTCATGCGCCATGCCGTACCGAACGCGCTGCATCCGCTCGTCATGTACCAGGGCGTGGTGCTGCCCTACATGCTGACCGGCGAGATCGAGACCGCCATCATCTTCGCGCTGCCGACCGTCGGACCGGCGATCGTCGGCTCGATGGCGGTCGGCGACGTCTATGTCACGGCCACCTTCATGATGGTGCTGTCGGCGACGCTGATCGTCGGCAACATCATCGCCGACATGCTGCTTGCCCTGCTCGATCCCCGCGTCCGTCAACAGGGAGGGATCAACTGATGCTCGCCTTCAGCACGTCTCCGCCGCCCCTTGAGGAAAAGGTGAGGCCGAAAAGCGGCAACGAGAGCTATATCGCGCTGGTCTGGCGCCGGCTGAGGCGGTCCTGGACCGGCATGGGCGGCCTGATCCTCGTCGCTCTCCTGCTGCTGATGGCGCTCCTTGCCGAATTCATCGCCCCCGACGATCCGAAGGCCACCGATACCGGCTTCGCACCGCCGCAGATGATCAGTTTCCACGACAAGGACGGCAATTTCGGCTTGCAGCCGCGCGTCTACGCCCTGGCCGAAACCAGCGAGCTCGATCCCGTCACCTTCCAGCCGATCGTCGGACCGGATTACGACAATCCGCGCCTGCTCGGCCTTTTCGTCAAGGGCGCGCCCTACCAGTTGTTCGGCCTGATCCCCGGCGACCGGCACCTCTTCGGTTCGGTCGACGGCCAGCCCGTGCATTTCCTCGGCACCGACAAGTTCGGCCGCGACGTGCTCTCGCGCGCTATTTACGGATCGCGCATCTCGCTGATGATCGCGCTGACCGTCGTCTTCATCGTCACCGTCGTGGGCACGACGGTCGGCATGGTGTCGGGCTATTTCGGCGGTACCTTCGACACCTGGGTCCAGCGCTTCGTCGAACTGGTGCTCGCCTTTCCGCAATTGCCGCTCTATCTGGCGCTGACCTCGCTGATCCCGGTGACCGCACCGACCAACGTCTTCCTGGCCTTCGTCATCGTCGTCATGTCGGCGCTCGGCTGGGCGCAGATGTCGCGCGAGGTGCGCGGCAAGACCTTGGCGCTCGCACGCATCGATTATGTGCGCGCCGCCATGGCGGTCGGGGCGACCGACCGGCGCATCATCCTGCAGCACATTTTTCCGAACGTGATGAGCCATGTCATCGTCGCCGTGACGCTGGCGATCCCGAGCGTCGTGCTGTTGGAATCCTTCCTCGGCTTCCTCGGCTTCGCCGTCAAGCCGCCGCTGATTTCCTGGGGGCTGATGCTGCAGGATACCTCCACCTATTCGGTGATCGGCTCCTACCCCTGGATACTCTCGCCCGTCGCCTTCGTGCTCGTCACCGTCTTCGCCTTCAATGCGCTCGGCGACGGTCTGCGCGATGCGATCGACCCCTATTGAGCGGAGACGGACCATGGCCCTCGCACTCGTCAACCCCTTCGCTCCCGACGTCCGGCTCGATGCCGCCGGCAAGACCGCCGCG
>JASGEG010000132.1:0-18172 GCA_047606605.1 Rhizobium sp. | reverse complement strand
TTGAAATGCGGCCCGGCATGGGCGCAGACCTTCTCCGAGAGCAGCGTCGCCGGCGTCGTCGTCGTGCCAAAGAAGGTGTTGTAATAGGGCAGCTCATTCATCTGCCGTATGGCGGCCTCGGCGATCTCCTTGCGGCCGTAGCCGATATTGACGCACCAGAGGCCGGCAAAGCCATCCAGATATTTTCGGCCGTTGCTGTCGAAAATATGGACGCCCTCGCCGCTCTGGATGATGCGCGCACCATCGGCATTCAGCTTCTTCATGTCCGCAAAGGGGTGGAGATGATGAGCGGCGTCGATGGCAGCGAGATTGGAGCGGCTTGGCGTGTCGGGCATGGTTTATTCGAACCTTGTTTGGATTGGTGCTCGTCAGGTAAGTCCGTCAACGTCGCAGCTTCATGCCAGACTTGACTGAAAGCTATCATCGTTTACGACCATGCCGTGAGCATTGGGGATTTACAAGAGCATGGCCGCCGACAACGCAACCGAAGGTAACGCACGCATCGAGGTGCTGATCTCGGACATGAACGGCCGCCTGCGCGGCAAGCAGATCCCCATCAAGGCGGAAAAGAAGGTGTGGTCCGGCGCGGTGCGACTGCCGACCTCGACGCAATCGCTCGATATCTGGGGCGACGACAATGACGATCTTACCGGGCTGTCGCTGACGATCGGCGACCCCGACGGCACCTGCGTCGCCGATGCGCGCACGCTCTGCGACATGCCCTGGGCGCCGCCGGGCTCGAAGCAGGTGCTGGCCACGATGCATGAGCTCGACGGCAGGCCGAGCTTCCAGGACCCGCGCGCGATCCTTGCCGCCGTGCTCGAGCGCTACAGGGCGCTGGGCCTGACGCCGGTCGTCGCGACCGAGCTGGAATTCTATCTGCTGGCCAGCGACTGGCGCGAGCGCGGCGTCCCCTCGCCGCCACCGGCACTGACCTATCGCGGCGAACCGAACGGCTATCAGCTCTACGACATGGACGCCGTCGACCTGCTCGGCGGCTATCTCGAAACGCTGCGCGCCTACGCCAAAGCGCAGGGCCTGCCGGCCGATGCGACGACGGCGGAATTCGGGCCGGGCCAGTTCGAGGTCAATCTGCTGCATCGCCCGGACGCGCTCGCCGCCGCCGATGACTGCATCCTGCTGAAGCGTGTGGCCGAACAGGCGGCGCGCAAGCATGGTCTCAAATCCACCTGCATGGCCAAACCCTACAGCGATCACGCCGGCTCGGGCCTGCATGTGCATGCCAGCATCATCGACGATCAGGGCCGCAACATCCTCGACGCGGCAGGCGGCGCGCCGGCGAAATTGAAATCGGTCTGCGCCAGCCTGCTCCGGACGCTGCAGGAAGCGCAGCTCGTCTTCGCGCCCTATGCCAATTCCTATCGCCGCTTCCAGCCGGGCTCCTTTGCGCCGGTGGACCTTACCTGGGGTTACGGCCATCGCGGCACGGCCGTACGCATCCCCGAAAAGGATGGGCCGGGCGCGCGCATCGAACACCGTGTCGCTGGCGCCGACGCCAATCCCTATCTGATGCTGACGGCGATCCTTGGCGGCATGCTGCTTGGATTGGAACGCGATCTCGATCCGGGCGAGGAGACGACGCCGAGCCATGTGCCCGCCGATGCGCCGCGGCTGACGCATGATTTCCTGACCGCGGTGGAGCGCTTCAGCACCTCCCCCTTCATCGCCGATGTTTTCGGCGAGCGTTATCGCAAGCTCTACGGCGACACCAAGCGCAAGGAGGCAATCAGCCACCTGCGCACCGTTTCCGATTTCGACTACCGCACCTATCTGCCCAGGCTGTGAGAAGACCCTCGGCCTGAGGGGGAAGGAAAAACCTATTCCCCGGCAACGCTGCGGGCCGCTTCCTCCTCCGCCGCACGCGCCGCCGTGCCTTGCCGGATCATCACCTTCAATTCGCCGGCATGAAGCTTGAGCGTGACATCGCGCTCCAGCGGCAGGAGTTCGCCGTCCATGACGCAATTGGCGAGGCTGCGCAGCTTCGGGAAATGCAGATGCACCTCGCGCGTATGCATGACCATGACGTCGGCATTGTCGCGGAACCGGCCGCGCAGCATATCGACGGCAAGCCGGGCGACACCAAGCGGTCGCAGGGGTCTCGCCGTATAGAAGCCCAGCTCGCCGCCGCGCAAGTCGTCCGCATAGAGCAGCGCATTGGCGCCGAACGGATTGTTGGAGACGGAGATTGCCGAAACATGCCGGCGCTCGCGAACGCCCTCGGCTTCGAAATCGACGTCGAATTCCGGCGGATTGACGATGACGCCCAATGCGGCCCTGGTGCTGGCCGACATCTTGCCGATGCGCGAACGGTAGGTATAGCCATTGCGATAGCGCACCATGCGCGCATGCAGGCCAGCCGAGAACTGATGAATGAAAGGCCGGCCATTGGCGCTGCCGATGTCGACCTGCTCCACTTCGCCGGTCGCCAGCACGTCCAGCACCTGCCAGATATCGAGCGGCAGCTTGAGCGAGCGGGCGAAGAGGTTCATCGTGCCGGCCGGTACGACTCCGAGCGCCACGCCGTTCTTCCAGGCGACGGCCGCCGCCGCCGAAATCGTGCCGTCACCGCCGCCGGCGACGATGCCGTCGATATCGTCGCGCCGCGCCGCCCTCTCCATGGCTGCGACGACCTCGTTTCCGGAGACGACCACACCTTCGAAATCATGCCCGGCGTCCCGGAAAACCTGCTCCGCCTTCTTTTCGTAGGCGGCCATGTCCGTGGTCTTGAAGGTGCCGCCGTCGCGGTTGAAAAAGCCGATCAGTTTCATCGATATCTGGTTTGCGCCTAACCATATGGAGAACGGGGGATATCCGCCTTGCATCTCTCAGATGGTTTCATCGCAGGCGATTTCAAGCATTGGGGCGATCGCGGCAATCGCGGGGGATCAACCGGCCGGCCCGGAACACCAAGCACATATGCGCTACACGACATGCTGCGCTGCAAAAAATGCACGCGACAGAGGCACTACCTGTGATCGATATTGGTGCCCGAGGCATGTCCGTGCCTTCCCGATCTTTTCATTTCTATGCCGTGTCCGTATCCCGCATGCCGGCTTTGCCGCTTGCCTCTCGGCACCTGCCGCATGATCACCGCCATGGAGCTATCGTGAGCGATATCACCGCCGACGTCATCGATTCCCAGACCGCGTTCGAAGCGCCGTCGCGCACGGCGATCGCGCTCGTCACGCTGGCGCTCGCCGTCGGCAGCTTCGGCATCGGCACCGGCGAATTCGTCATCATGGGCCTGCTGCCCGAGGTCGCCGATGCCTTCGGCGTCTCCACCCCGCAGGCCGGCCATGTCATCAGCGCCTATGCGCTCGGCGTCGTCGTCGGCGCGCCGATCATCGCCGTTCTCGCCGCCAAGATGGCGCGGCGCACGCTGCTCCTCTTGATGATGGCGATCTTTGCCGCCGGCAATATCTCCAGCGCCTTCGCTCCCACCTATGAGAGCTTCGCGGCGCTGCGCTTCATCACCGGCCTGCCGCATGGCGCCTATTTCGGCGTCGCGGCCCTCGTCGCCGCCTCGATGGTGCCGGTGCATCGCCGCGTGCGCGCCGTCGGCCAGGTCATGCTCGGCCTCACCATCGCCACGCTGATCGGCACGCCGATCGCCACCTTCCTCGGCCAACTGCTGAACTGGCGTGCCGCCTTCATGATGGTCGGCGGCGTCGGCCTGGTGACTATGCTGCTGATCGCCTTGTTCCTGCCGAAGGACAAGGTGGAGGAAGGCGCCAGCATCACCCGCGAACTCGGAGCCTTGCGCCGCATCCAGGTCTGGCTGACGCTCGGCATCGCCGCCGTCGGCTTCGGCGGCATGTTCTCGATCTTCAGCTATGTCGCCACGACGACCACGCAGGTTGCCGGCATGGGCGCAGCCATGGTGCCGTTCGTGCTTGCCCTCTTCGGTATCGGCATGAATGTCGGCAATGTCGTCGGTTCGCGGCTGGGCGACCTCTCGCTCAAGGGCACGATCGGCGGCATGATGGTCTTCAACGTCGTCATCATGACGCTGTTTTCGCTGACGGCGGCCAATCCGGTGATGCTCTGTGTCTGCGTCTTCCTGATCGGCTGCGGCTTTGCCGCCTGTCCGGCCGTGCAGACGCGCCTGATGGATGTCGCCGCCGACGCCCAGACGCTTGCCGCCGCCTCCAACCACTCCGCCTTCAACATCGCCAATGCGCTCGGCGCCTGGCTCGGCGGGCTGGTGATTTCCTGGGGCTTCACCGCGGCCGCGACCGGCTATGTCGGCGCGGTCCTCTCCGTCCTCGGGCTGGCCGTCTTCGGACTATCGGTTGCCCTGGAGCGCAGCGAACGGCGCGCCTGACCACGCGGTCGGCACGCATCCGAACGCGGCCATATCGAAGCCGTTTCCATATGCAATGAGACCGGGCTCACGCCGCCCGGTTGCATGCCTTTAGTATTCGCACAATCACGGTTGCCGCAACGCAAAAGCCATTGGCCGTCCAAAGAAAATTTTACTGCGACATTATGGCATTAGCCCTCACCGCCACTTGACTTTTCGGCACTTCGGAGCGACTTGTCCCGATGTGGGGAACAGTGTTTTCCATACCGATCAACCGGAGCCATCTCACGATGCCTAGCGACAGTAGTAGTCGATTGCCTATGCCGTCAGTGGCCTTCGTGCAGTAACCGACTCCTGTCGGCTCGCCACGATCCGCCACGACGGCAGATCGACTGGAAAGGCGAGCAGAATGAACATCAACAGCTTTCCCGTGCGGGCTGGCAATGCCGCCCGTGCATTCATCGCCAATAGCCGCGCCGTCACCATCGCCGAACGCGTTGAGTCGCTGAACGCGATCGAAGCGAAAGAAGCCGCACGCATCCTTGCCAAGATGCCGGAAGAGCGCGCCGTACGCATTCTCGACCGGCCGGAGTTGCGCAATGCCTCCGCCATCCTCGCAACCATGAGCAATGCGGATGCGGCACGGCTGCTGCACGGCATGTCCAACGACCGCGTTGCCGACGTCCTGCTGGAACTGGACGGCGATACCCGCGCCCGTCTCTTTGCCCGGCTGGACGAGCCGGTTCGCGTCGCGATTCAGGGCCTGATGGGCTATCCGCCACGCACCGCCGGCGGCATCATGACGACAGAGTTCGTCAGCGCCTATCAGAGCTGGACCGTCGCCCAGACCCTCGACCATGTTCGCCAGGTCGAGCGCTCGCGCGAGACGGTCTATGCCATCTATGTGCTGGACGACGACACGCATGCGCTGCTGCATGTGGTCACGCTGCGCCGCCTGATCACCGGCGAGCCGGATGCCTGCATCCTCACCGTCGCGCAGAAGGGCCAGCCGGTCACGGCGCCGCCGCTGATGAAGCAGGAGGACGTCGCGCGTCTCATCCGCCGACACGACCTGCTGGCGCTGCCGGTGGTCGACGAGAACTGTCGCATGCTCGGCATCGTCACCGTCGACGACGTCATCGACACGATGATCGCCGACACGACCGAGGACGCGCAGAAATTCGGCGGTATGGAAGCGCTCGGTCAGCCCTATATGAAGATCGGTTTCGCCGGCATGATCCGCAAGCGCGCCGGCTGGCTCGCCGCCCTCTTCCTCGGCGAGATGCTGACGGCAAGCGCCATGCAGCATTTCGAAGGCGAGCTGGAAAAGGCCGTCGTGCTGACGCTCTTCATCCCGCTGATCATGAGCTCGGGCGGCAACTCCGGCTCGCAGGCCACCTCGCTGATCATCCGGGCGCTGGCGCTCGGCGAGCTCAAGCTCTCCGACTGGTGGCGCGTCGCCATGCGCGAACTGCCGACCGGCATCGTGCTCGGCTCCATTCTCGGTCTGGTCGGCTTCGCCCGCATCGTTCTGTGGCAGAGCATCGGCCTGTTCGACTACGGCCCGCACTGGCAGCTGGTCGGCGTTACGGTTTTTGCCGCCCTGATCGGCATCGTCACCTTCGGCTCGCTCGCCGGCTCGATGCTGCCGTTCCTGCTGCAAAAGCTGCGGCTCGACCCGGCCAGCGCCTCGGCTCCCTTCGTGGCGACGCTGGTCGATGTGACCGGTCTGGTCATCTATTTCTCGGTGGCGCTGCTGATCCTCAGCGGCACGATGCTCTGAGACAGACGACGAAACAGTGATGCAAGAGGGGCCGGTGACGGCCCCTTTTTCATGTTCAAACCGGCTGCGGCAGCTTCAGGGCGCCGTTGGTCTTGATGCTGCGGATCGCGAAATTCGAGCGCAGGTCGGAGATGCCGGGAAGCGTCAGAAGCTTTTCCGACATCACCTTCTCATAGGCGGCCAGATCCTCGACGACGACTTCCGCCAGAAAATCCGCCGCGCCGGAAATCAAGTGGCAGGACACGATTTCGGGGATGGCGAGCAGCGCCGCCTGCTGCGCCTCCGAATTTTCCTTCGAGTGATGCCCGACCTTGAGCTCGACGAAGACCGTCAAGCCGAGGCCCGCCTCCTTGCGGTCGATATCGGCGCGATAGCCGCGCAGGAGGCCCGATTTCTCCAGATTGCGGATGCGCCGCAAACAGGGTGACGGCGACAGGTTCACCTTCTCGGCAATCTCGACATTGGTAGCGCGGGCATCCTCCTGCAGGCAGTTGAGGATGGCGAGATCGAATTTATCCAGTTTTGGCATATCTACAAACTTTTATCGCCTCTATTGGCAGATAATTGCTCATAGCACTTTCCTTGAGCCATAACTAGCAAGGACATGCCCTGGCCTCCGGAGCTATCTTTTCTTCAACCGGATGATGATCCGGACGGTTCGAAAGGATACGTCGATGACTGCTTTGACCTTCTCTTCCCGCAAGACGATGCCCGCCACGGTCGGCTATGCCGGCGCCATCATCACGGTGCTGATCTGGGCCAACTGGATTCTGGCCACGCGCCATACCGCTGAAACGCAGATGGGCACGATCGACCTCGGCCTGATCCGCTACGGCATTCCGGCGCTGGTACTCTCCCCCGTCTGGCTACGCACGGGGCTGTTGCCGAAAGGCGTGCCGCTGAAGCTTCTGGCGCTGATGGTCTGCGGCTCGGGCGCGCTTTTCTTCCAGTTGACCACCTTCGCCATCCATTCCACGCCCGCCGCGTCGGCCGGCATTCTGCTTGGGGGCTCCATGCCGCTGGCGACCGCATTGATCGGCGTGCTCATGTTTCGCGAACGGCCCGACATTACCCGCTGGCTCGGCCTCGGCGGCATCGTCACAGGCGTCGCCATCCTTCTCGCCCGCAGCCTTTCCGGCGCTGAGGTGTCCTGCGTCAGCTTCACGCTATTGCCGCTCGGCGCCCTGCTCTGGGCGGGCTACACCCATGCCTTCCGCCGCTCCGGCCTGAACGCCATTCAGTCAAGCGCCATCATCGCCATCTGGTCGTTCCTCATCCATGTTGGTCTGGCCCTGATCTTCGGCAGTTCGCTCGCCTCCGTGCCGCTGCCGGAAATCGGCCTGCAGGTCGTCAGCCAGGGCCTGCTTTCCGGCCTCGCCGCCACGCTCGCCTATGGTCTCGCCGTCCAGGCCCTCGGCGGCACGCAGGCCGCCGCCTTCACTGCCATCACCCCTGTCCTTGCCACCTTCGGCGGCGGCCTGCTGCTCGGCGAGCCGCTCGGCCTGGCGGAGATCGCGGCCGCGGTCGTCACCGGAATGGGCGTGGCCTTGTCGACCGGATTGCTGTCGCGGAAATAGGCGCGCCGTCCGCCGAAGACGAAATTGAGGGCCGCCCATGGGCGGCTCTTGGCATTGAAAGCGGCATCATCCGATGCTAATTTTGATGACGAAGGAGATTTCCATGCGCACCACGGTAGCCATCGACGACAAATTGCTCGCGGATGCGCGCGAAGTTACCGGCTTGGCCGAAACCTCGGCGATATTGCGCGAAGCATTGAAAGCCCTTGTGGAACGCGAAGCTGCAAGGACGTTGGTTCGTCTCGGCGGCACGGAACCCGACATCACGGCCCCTCCTCGCCGTCAGTTTGGCGCCGAATGATCCTGGTCGATACGTCGATCTGGATCGATCATTTTCACTCGCTGGATGTCCGTCTCCAATTCCTGCTGGAACAGAAGCAAATCCTTATCCATCCCTTCGTCATCGGCGAGATCGGCCTTGGTAATCTGCGGCAGTATGATCTTGTCATGCAAAGCCTGAAGCGGCTGCAGCAGATTGGAAAGGCGTCAGATGACGATGTCCTCTATTTCATCCGGAGCAACAAATTGCAGGGCGCGGGGATCAGTTATATCGACGCGCATCTTGCCGCCGCCGCGATGCTGACGCCCGGAACCTATCTCTGGACCCGCGACAAGCGACTTCAGCGCATTACTGAGAATCTTGGAATCGCTCCTCGACTGCGAACGACCTTCGCTTAAAACTGTAGTGCCATAGCAACGCGGCGAGCCGGGTCAGCGCCGTGCTCAAACTCCCGCTCGAGGATGCGTGTCAGTTCCGCCGACCGCTCGCCATCATTCAGGATGCGAAACCCAAGCGACGCATAGAAGGGCGCGTTGAAGGCGACGTGGCGATCCGTCGTCAAGGTCATGCTCGCAGTGCCATTTGCCCGAGCCCTCTCGATGACCGTCTGCATCAAGCGGCGTCCGACGCCTCTTTTCTGCCAATGCCGCACGACGTCGATCTCGGCAATATGGACGGCATCGCCCATCACGATGCCCGCGAGGAAACCGAATGGCTGATCCAGTTCATCGACCGCGACGAGCAGCAAATCCGCTTCGAAGGACCGGATCAAAACGTCGATCGGCAGGGATGTCAGCGCGCAGGCAACGGCGCCGGCATCATGCAGCGTCCAGAAGGCGTCCACCTCGATGGCGGACAGCAGATGCAGTTCGTCCGACCGGGCGGAACGGATCGCATAGCTGTCTCGCCCGGTCGTCTCCATCACCATCACATATTCGGATAGACCGGCCCTTCGCCGCCCTGCGGGGGGACCCAGTTGATGTTCTGGTTGGGGTCCTTGATGTCGCAGGTCTTGCAGTGGACGCAGTTCTGGGCGTTGATGACGTAGGTCTCCTTGCCGTCCTTCTCCACCCATTCATAGACGCCCGCCGGACAGTAGCGCGTCGACGGACCGGCAAAGATGTCGTGCTCGGAGGACACCTGCAGCGCCATGTCCCTGACCTGCAGATGCACCGGCTGGTCTTCCTCGTGATTGGTGTTCGACAGGAACACCGAGGACAGGCGGTCGAAGGTCAGGACGCCGTCCGGCTTCGGATAATCGATCTTCTTGTGCCTGGCCGCGGGCTCCAGCGATGCCGCATCGGTCTTGCCGTGCTTCAGCGTGCCGAAGAAGGAGAAGCCGAACAGCTGGTTGGTCCACATGTCGAGGCCGCCGAGCGCCACGCCGACCGCCGTGCCGAACTTCGACCAGAGCGGCTTGACGTTCCTGACGCGTTTCAGATCCTTGCCGATATCGGAGGCGCGCCATTCGTTCTCGATCTCGATCACCTCGTCATTGGCGCGGCCGGCGGCGATCGCCTCTGCGATTCTGTCGGCCGCCAGCAGGCCCGACAGCACCGCATTGTGGCTGCCCTTGATGCGGGGCACGTTGACGAAGCCGGCCGAACAGCCGATCAGCGCCCCGCCGGGGAAGGTGAGCTTCGGCACCGACTGATAGCCGCCCTCGGTGATGGCGCGGGCGCCATAGGAGATGCGCTTGCCGCCCTCGAAGGTGCCGCGGATGGCCGGATGCGTCTTGAAGCGCTGGAACTCCTCGAAGGGGAAGAGATAGGGGTTCTTGTAGTTCAGGTGCACGACGAAGCCGACGGCGACCAGATTGTCCTCGAGATGATAGAGGAAGGAGCCGCCGCCGGTCTTGAAGCCGAGCGGCCAGCCGAAGGAATGCTGCACGAGGCCCTGTTTATGGTTCTCCGGCTTGACCTGCCAGAGTTCCTTGATGCCGATGCCGAACTTCTGCGGCTCGCGATCCCTCGACAGATCGAATTTGGCGATCAGCTGCTTGGCGAGCGAGCCGCGCACGCCCTCGCCGATCAGGGTATATTTGCCCAGCAGCGCCATGCCGCGCGTGTAGTTGGGACCGGGTTCGCCGTTCTTCTCGATGCCCATGTCGCCGGTGGCGACGCCGATGACGGCGCCCTCGTCATTGTAGAGCACTTCGGTCGCGGCAAAGCCGGGATAGATCTCGACGCCGAGGGCTTCGGCCTTTTCGGCCAGCCAGCGACAGACATTGCCGAGCGAGACGATGTAATTGCCGTGATTGTTCATCAGCGGCGGCATCATGACGTTCGGCAGGCGGATGGAGCCGGCGGGTCCGAGGAAGAGGAAGTGATCGTCCGTGACCTCGGTCTTGAAGGGATGGCCCTCCTCCTCGCGCCAGCCCGGCAGCAGCCGGTCGATGCCGATCGGATCGACCACCGCGCCCGAAAGAATATGCGCACCGACTTCCGAGCCCTTCTCCAGCACCACCACCGTCAGGTCCGCATTGACCTGCTTCAGCCGGATCGCAGCCGACAGCCCAGCTGGACCCCCGCCGACAATCACAACGTCGAATTCCATGCTCTCGCGTTCAGGCAGCTCGCTGGCGTCAGTCATTCACTTTCTCCGATTGGCCGGACAACCGACACCGCGGCTGTTCGACCTTGTCCCCTTTGGGCGTCTTCCCCGTTTCGGTTATCTCTTGTCAAAATGGGAGAGGATTGTCGAGCCGGGAAGCGACAGGCAATCCTCCAATTCACCCAACGCACCAGCGAAGTTAAATTACGCTTACGTTAACGTCAATATTCTTCGCCGTATTTCGCAGTCATCTGCCGGCATTCACCGTTCAAAAGCCAATTGAAGCCCTCTATAAATTTCACCTGAAAGAGTCACATGCATGAAAGGTGAAAAAGGATGGATCTCGGCATCAAGGGAAAGCGGGCGCTGGTCCTCGCCTCGTCCAAGGGCCTGGGGCACGGCATCGCCGTGGCACTGGCGCGGGAAGGCGCGAATGTGCTGCTGTGCGGGCGCAGCGGCGAGCGGCTGGAGGCCAATTGCAAGGCCATCAATGCCGAAGGCAAGGGCCGCGCCGACTGGATCTGGGCCGACCTCAGCGACGAGAATTTCGTGGAGACGATAAGCAAGGCGGTCGCCGACAAGCTCGGCGGGATCGACATCCTCGTCAACAATAGCGGCGGGCCGACGCCGGGCACCTCGGAAGACATGACGGCCGAGCGGCTGGAAACCTATTTCCTGTCGATGGTGGCGCGCATCATCACGCTGACCAATGCGCTGCTGCCCGGCATGAAGGCGCAGGGATGGGGCCGCATCCTCACGATCGCCTCCTCCGGCGTCATCGAGCCGATCCCGAACCTGGCGCTCTCCAATACGCTGCGCCCCGCCCTTGCCGGGTGGAGCAAGACGCTGGCCGCCGAAGTGGCTGCGCATGGCGTCACCGTCAACATGCTGCTGCCGGGCAGCATCGCCACCGACCGGCTGGCCGATCTCGACACGGCCGCCGCCAAGCGCAGCGGCAGGAGCCTGGAGGAGATCAGCGCTGAGCGGCAGCATCGCATTCCGGCCGGCCGCTACGGCCGCGTCGAGGAATTCGCCGCCACCGCGGCCTTCCTCTGCAGCGAGCCGGCAAGCTACGTCACCGGTTCGATGATCCGTTGCGACGGCGGTGCGGCACGTTCGCTGTAAGAACAACCGCTGGTGGGCGAATTATACACCGCTCAACGCGGCGAAAAACACAATTGCGTGAGTAACGACAGGGTTCGGCACAATGGCCGGACCCACTGCCTCAAGATAAATGCCGGCAAATCAGGCTCAAAATCCACCTTCATTACATAACGGCAATCAAAAAATAGTCATTTCGACCATTTCACGCGCCATAAGAGCCTTACCCTCGGCAAAGCTTTCCAAGCTTTAATTTTTCACCATGCCGAACTGTGGTAAATTGCGGCGCAACAGCGTTCAAGAATTCGCGTTATAGGGACAGAATTACCGAACGTTAGCGGTAACGGCGATGTGATCGATTGCGACGAAGTCCGTCTGTTTGTGCGGCGCAAGAAATACACGTCAACGTCATCGCGTTCCTCGCAACTCGCTTCGACCGGTTTTTAAGCATGAAGAAATTTTGGCTTCCTCTCGGCCTTCTCGTTGTCGCCGCTTTTTCACTTTGGAATTTCCGCGACCGCATTCCCTTTATGTCCACTTTCGTCGACAAGGCCTCCGCCAAGACCGAGGACAGCGCCAAGGCGGCAGACGCCGGCGGTCACGGCAAGCGCCAGGGCGGCCCCCAGGTCGTCAAGACCATGGCCGTGACGAAAAGCGTCCTGCCGAACGACGTCACCGCCACGGGATGGGCCGATGCGCAGGACACGACGACCATCGCCGCGCAGGAATCCGGCATCATCACCGCGATCGAGGCCGAGGACGGCGCCATGGTCAAGGCCGGCGACCTGATCGCCAAGCTCGATCCGCGCACGGCACAAGCCGCCGTCGACAAGGACCAGGCGACGCTTGCCAAGGATCAGGCGACCCTCACCGAAACGGAAGCGGCGCTGACCCGCGCCAAGAGCCTGCTCAACAATGCCGGCACGCAACAGACAGTCGATCAGGCGGTCGCGGCGCGCGACACGGCGGTCGCCACCGTCAATGCCGACAAGGCGCAGCTCGCCGCCGATCAGGTCCTGCTCGAACATACCGAAATCCGCGCCCCCTATGACGGCCGCCTCGGCGACGTCGCCCTCAGCCTCGGCGCCTATGTCAGCCCCGGCACGGCGATCGTTTCGATCGCGCAGTACAATCCGATCTACGTCAAGTTCCATCTGCAGGAGAGCCACCTGCGCGAGCTGGAGGAAGCGATGAAAGCCGGCGGCGTGCCGGTCAGCACCGTGCCCCGCTCCGAACAGGGCAAGTCGCGCCAGGGCACGATGAGCTTCTACGACAACCAGGTCGATGCCGCCTCCGGCACCATCCTCGCCAAGGCGAAGTTCGACAATGCCAACGGCGCCATCTGGCCCGGCCAGTCGGTCAACATCGTCGTGCATTTCAACGACAACCAGCCGGTGATCGTCGCTCCGACGGTTGCGATCAGCCCCGGCGCGGAAGGCTTCTATGCCTTCGTCGTCAAGGACAACAAGGTGCACATGACGCCGGTCACCGTCGCCCGCCAGAATGGCGGCTTTACCGCCGTCGCCAAGGGCCTGTCGGAAGGCGACCATGTCGTGGTCGAGGGCCAGGTGCAGCTCAATGACGGGCAGAACATCGTCGAGCAGTTCAACGACGGCAAATCGCAAAACGTGGCTTCGGCGGACGGCCAGTCGGGTCAGAAAACGGAAACGATCACGGTTGGAGCACAGCAATGATCCCGAATTTCTGTATCCAGCGGCCGGTCGCAACGACGCTCCTCGCCTTGGGCGTGGTGCTGGCCGGCCTGGCGGGCTATCAGCTCGTGCCGGTGGCAGCCCTGCCGCAGGTCGATTTCCCGACCATCAATGTCACCGCGCAGCTGACGGGCGCCTCGCCGCAGACCATGGCGACCTCGGTTTCGACGCCGCTGATCAAGCAGTTCGAGACCATCCCCGGCATCAGCGAGATATCCTCGACCAACTCGCTCGGCAATACCAGCATCGTCCTGCAATTCGATCTCAATCGTGACATCGATGCGGCCGCAGCCGACGTGCAGGCGGCGATCTCGCACGCCACCCGCCAGCTCCCCGACAATCTGACGGTGCCGCCGAGCTACCGCAAGACCAATCCGGCCGATGCGCCTGTCATGCTGCTGGCCGTGCAGAGCGATACGATGCCGCGCAGCAAGCTCGACGAAATCGCCGAGGATATCATCTCGCCGTCGCTCTCGACCCTTCCGGGCGTCGCCGAGGTGACCGTGTTCGGCGCACAGACCTATGCGGTGCGCGTCGAAGTCGATCCCAACAAGCTGCAAAGCCGCGGCATCGGCATCGACACGGTCAATACCGCACTCGTCAACGCCAACAGCCAGGTCCCGGTCGGCACGCTGCAGAACGACACGCAGAGCATGACGATCAACGCCAACACCCAGCGCACCAACGCGCAGGAGTTCCGCTCGCTCGTCATCGCCAATCCGAACGGGGCGCCGATCCACCTGAGCGACGTCGCCGACGTTCAGGACAGTGTGGAAAACACCAATACCGGCTCCTGGTACGACGGCAAGCGCGCGATCATCCTCGCCATCCAGCGCCAGCCCGACGCCAACACGGTGGACGTCGTCGATGCGATCAACGCCAAGCTGCCGCAACTGCATGCGGAAATCCCGGGTTCGGTGAAGACGACGGTCATGAACGATTCGGCCCAGCCGATCCGCGACGCCATCGCCGACGTGAAATTCACCCTGTTCCTGACGATCGGTCTCGTCGTGCTGGTGATCTATCTCTTCACCGGCCACCTGACGGCAACCATCATCCCCGGCCTTGCCGTGCCGCTGTCGCTGATCTCGACCTTCGGCATGATGTATGTCCTCGGCTACAGCATCGACAACATCTCATTGCTGGGACTGACGCTCGCGGTCGGCCTGGTGGTGGACGACGCCATCGTCATGCTCGAAAACATATTGCGGCATGTCGAGGAAGGCATGCCGGTGCTGCAGGCGGCGATCAAGGGGTCGGCCGAAGTCAGCTACACCATCATCTCCATGTCGATCTCGCTGATCGCCGTGTTCATCCCCATCCTGCTGATGGGCGGCGTCGTCGGCCGTATCTTCAACGAGTTCGGCATGGTGGTCGCCATCGCCATCGTGTCGTCGGCCATCGTGTCGCTGACCGTCACGCCGATGCTGAGCTCGCGGCTGTCTTCCGGCCACGACCAGCCGCCGCTGCCGGTCCGTCTCTTCAACATTGGCTTCGACTGGACGCAGCGTGGCTACGACAGGGGCGTCAGCTGGTGCCTGCGCCATCGCGGCATCGTGCTCCTGAGCTTCCTCGCCTCGGTCGGCCTGTCGGTCTATCTGTTCATGGTGCTGCCGGCGAGCTTCTTCCCGACGGAGGATATCGGACGCCTGACGATCTCCACCCAGGCGCGGCAGGATATTTCCTATCCGGCCATGCGCGACCTGCAGAACCAGGCCGCCGCGCTCGTCAAGGAAAACCCGGCCGTCGCGCATGTCATGTCGATCGTCGGCGGCAATGCGCGCCAGCCGCTCAACAACGGCACGATGTATGTCGAGCTGAAAGCGAAGGACCAGCGCGAACCGCTGGACCAGACCCTGCGCGAGCTGCGCACCAGCATCGGCAAGATCGCCGGCCTCAAGGCCTATATCACGCCACAGCAGAGCCTGCGCTTCGGCGGCCGCCAGACCGCCAGCCAGTATCAGCTCGTCGTCCAGGCGCTGAGCGCCGACCAGACCAACCTCTGGGCCAACAAGGTCGAAGACGCCATGCGCCGCGATCCGCGCTTTACCGACGTCGCCTCGGACGAGCAGAACAACGCGCTGCAGGCCAATATCGTCGTCGACACCGAGAAGGCGGCCGCCTACGGCATCAACGACAACCTGTTGCGCACGACGCTGGAAGAGGCCTTCGGCGGCTACACCGCCGCGCAGATCCAGTCCACCGGCGACAGCTACGACGTCATCGTCGAATACGACACCAGCAAGCCCTGGGATAACCAGAAGCTGCAGGAAATCCAGATCGCCTCGACAAGCGGCGCGCTGGTTCCGTTGTCGAACTTCGCCCGCGTCGAGCGCACGACCGGCCCGGTCACCATCAACCAGACCGGCCAGCTCGTCTCGACCACCGTATCCTTCAACCTGCCGGCGGGCGAAGCGCTCGGCGACGCCACCGCCCAGATCGAGCAGATCAAGAAGGACATCAACATGCCGGCGGACGTCTTCACGTCCTATGGCGGCACGGCGCAGATCTTCCAGCAGTCGCAGGGCAGCACGCCCTATCTGATCCTTGCCGCCGTCCTGACGATCTATGTGGTTCTGGGCGTTCTCTATGAGAGCTTCATCCACCCGCTGACCATCCTCTCCGGCCTGCCGGCCGCCGCCCTCGGCGCCCTGCTTGCCCTGAAGGTCTTCGGCTTCGACCTGTCGATCATCGCACTCATCGGCCTGTTGATGCTGATCGGCATCGTCAAGAAGAACGCGATCATGATGATCGACGTGGCGCTGGAAACGCTTCGCTCGGCCCCCGGCATATCGCCGGCGGAGGCGATCCACGAGGCCTGCGTGCGCCGCTTCCGCCCGATCATGATGACGACCTTCTGCGCGCTGCTCGGTGCCCTGCCGATCGCCGTCGGCGGCGGTGCCAGCTCGGAGCTGCGCCAGCCGCTCGGTGTCGCCGTCGTCGGCGGTCTCGTCGTCTCGCAGATCCTGACGCTGTTCATCACGCCGGTCATCTTCCTTCAGATGAACGCGCTGAACGATTTCCTCGCCCGCTTCGGCAAGCGCAAGGATCAGCATCCGCACGAAGAGGCCGGGCCGACCGCCATCGCGGCCGAATGATAATGACATGGACGGGCGCCTCTTCGGCGTCCGTTTCGCTTTATGACACATTTCCGGTCTTGCGCTTGGCATCCAGCCATGCCATGACGCGCCCTCTTCGCGACAGGGGCGCATCCCGCGCCGCATGAGGGGCACCGCCCCATTCCAAAAAATCTGAACGGAAAGGAGTGCGGGCATGGCTCGGGCGCTTGGTTTCGACTTCGGCACGACGAATACGGTTCTGGCGCTGGCCGATGGGCCTGCGACGCAATCGGTGGCCTTCACCAGCACGACCGGCACCGCCGACAGCATGCGCACGGCGCTGTCCTTCATGAAGGACCCCGGTCTGGGCGCCGCCGCCCTGAAGGTCGAGGCGGGGCACGCCGCCATCCGGCAGTTCATCGACAATCCCGGCGACTGCCGCTTCCTGCAATCGATCAAGACCTTTGCGGCGAGCGCCCTGTTTCAGGGCACGCTGATCTACGCAAAGCGCCATACGTTCGAGGACCTGATGGAGATCTTCGTGCGCCGGCTGCGCAGCTATGCCGGCGATGGCTGGCCGGCCGACGTCTCGCGGATCGTCACCGGCCGACCGGTACATTTTGCCGGCGCCAACCCGGATGCCGCACTTGCGACCGAGCGCTACAACGCGGCGCTGACGCGCTTCGGCTTTCCCGAAATCCATTATGTCTACGAACCGGTCGCGGCCGCCTTCTATTTCGCCCAGCACCTGAAGAAGGATGCGACCGTGCTGGTCGCCGACTTCGGCGGCGGCACGACGGACTATTCGCTGATCCGCTTCGAAACCCATGCCGGCCGGCTGACGGCAAGCCCGATCGGCCATTCCGGCGTCGGCATCGCCGGCGACCATTTCGACTTTCGCATGATCGACAACATCGTCTCGCCGGCAATCGGCAAGGGCAGCTTTTTCAAGAGTTTCGACAAGCTGCTGGAGGTGCCCTCCTCCTATTATGCCAATTTCGGCCGCTGGAACCAGCTTTCGATCTTCAAGACCTCGCGCGAATATGCCGACCTGAAGAAGCTGGTGCGCAGCAGCCTGGAACCGGAAAAGCTGGAGACCTTCATCGATATCGTCGAGCATGACGAAGGCTATCCGCTCTATCAGGCGGTATCGGCGACGAAGATGGCACTGTCGGCGCAAGAGGAAGCCGAGTTCAATTTCGCACCGCTCGGCAAGGCCGGTCGCAAGACCGTGCGCCGCAGCGATTTCGAAAGCTGGATCGCCGAGGACCTTGCCCGCATCGAGGCGGCGCTGGACGACGTGCTGACGACCACCAACACGTTGCCGGACGGCATCGACAAGGTGTTTCTGACCGGCGGCACCTCCTTCGTTCCGGCGGTGCGGCGCATCTTCACCGAGCGTTTCGGGCAGGAGCGGATCGAGACCGGCGGCGAATTGCTGTCGATCGCCCATGGTCTCGCCCTGATCGGCGAGCGGGACGACATCAGCCAGTGGACGGCGTGACGGCAAAGGGCTTCCCGCCCTTTCGTTCTCGCGCCGCTTTGGCTAGAGTTTACCCATGATCTCCGCCAACGACCTCACTCCGGCCGAACTTGCCGCCCTCCTGCATTTCCATGCGGATGCCGGCGTTGATTGGCTGCTTGAGGAGGAAGCCGTCGACCGCTTCGCCGAATTCGAGGCGATGAAAGCGGCGCGCCAGGGCGCACGGGCGACCCAGCCGCGGGCCGAGGCGCCGCCCGCCGCGACCCGGCCGGCACAACAGGCCGAGCGCCGCCCGGCGGC
>JASGEG010000131.1:0-6806 GCA_047606605.1 Rhizobium sp. | reverse complement strand
CGTTGAAGAAGGCGCCATCAAGGCTCGCGTCGACGCCGACTTCGGTGCCTTCTCGGCCTTCTTGATGGGCGGCTGGAACACCGACGGCGACAAGCTCAACAAGTATGCCGGCACCAACCTCGATAGTTCTGCTTGCCCGGTTGGGCGTCCGGAGCTTTGCGGCTGGGGTGATTGGGCAGTTTGGGGTGGCGTTGCCGTTCCGGTCAACGAAAAGCTGAAGTGGAACCTGCAGCTCGCCTACACCGACTCGAAGATCTTCGCCGCGACCACGAACGTCAAGTTCAACCCGGTCAAGAACCTGACGATCCAGCCGGAAGTTTCCTACACCAACTGGGATTCGGTCAACGAAAACCAGTGGGCTGGTATCCTCCGCTTCGAGCGTAACTTCTAATCCAGCGGATTAGTTTCTGATCCGATTGACCTCCGATCAGCAAACGGGGATTGGTCCGGTTTTCCCTGCCGGACCTTTCCTTGCCCTGACGAAGGGCAAGTTTCAGCTCTGCAGCGTTTCGAGATTTTCGGCCGCTGCGCCCTGTGGGCAGCTCTCAGGATTGCCCGCTTGCAGCTCCTGCAACTGACAAAGCATATCGGCAATGGTCAGTTGGCTCAACGCCGCCTCGACCGCAGCTTCGGCTTGGCGCTCCACGCAATCAAATAGCGTCGAGACGTGCTTACTGACCGGACACTCGCACTGCACGTCGCCGCGCGCGGCCCAGAGCTTCTTGTCGGAAATGACCGCACTATAGATATCGTAAAGGCTGATTTCGCTTGTTCGCCGCCCCAGGCGAATTCCGCCATTCTTTCCGATGGACGAAACCAATATTCCGCTTTGGCTCAGAGGCACCAGCAATTTACGGACGAAGCTGGGATTGGCTCCAAGACCGGCGGCCAAATCAAAGCTCGTGCACCGCGAGCCGTCCTGGTTGCGCACGGCCACGGTCAATACTATCTGAAATGCCGTCGGAAACCGCGTATCGATCATGAATTCCCTATAGCTCAGCTTAACCTAACAATCCAGTACTGGAGCATAGCGACTCAATCGCGGCCAAAAGAAGAGGAAGAAATCCTTCCCGAAGGCAATGACGGGGGCAGTAGAGGCTGCGATTTCATCTGCGAAGTTCTTCTCAGCCAAGCATTAGGCCCTAACGAAACTGGCTCCGTGGAACCGTCAGATCGCCGACGGCATATTGAAAGGGGTGATGATCTCCACCGCGGACGGCGCCGCCGAGGCGACAGGGTGCTTCATCTGGCCGTTCATGATGGCTCGAAATGCGGAGCGCGCATCCGTCCGCAGATCATGGTGCAGCACGAACCCGATCTTGCCCGCCCCCAGCAAGACGCGATTGTCGGCATCGAGATCATGCGCGACAAAAATCCGGATCGGCCTCCCCGCCTCTTCGAAGGCGGCGCAGACCGCCCGATTGCCGCCGCCGATGGAATAGACCGCATTGATCGTCGCATCCGCCGCGATCGCACGGGCGGCCAATGTTCCCGTCGCGGCATCCGTGCCATGCCCTTCGCTGATCTCGGTCACGCTCAGTTGGCGATAGCGTTCCCGCAAGACGCGGCGAAAGCCGATCTCCCTCTCCTCCTCGCCCCGAAAACGGCCACTCGACAGCGTCACCAGCACCTTTCCGGCGGCGCCGTCGAAATGGGTGCCGATCAGGTAGGCCGCGGTTTCGCCGGCGGCGCGATTGTCGGCGCCCGCATAGGCGGCGCGCAAGGAGTTCGGCAAGTCCGTTACCAGGGTGACGACCGTGATGCCAGCCCTCGCCACCCGCTCGACGACAGCGACGATCTCGGGAATATCCGGTGCTTTCAAGACGATGCCATGCGTGCCCCGCAGCCGGATGCGGTCGAGCAACTGCACCAGTTCAGCCGGCCTCATCACCTCGGCGAAATGAAAGCGGCAGCGAAAAACCGTCGGCAGGAAGGTTCCCACCTCCGCCTCGAAGGCAGCCCGGACAGCATCGCAAAAACGCTCCGGCGCCTCCATGACGATATCGATCGCCAGCGTCCTCCCGCCGATCGCGATACCCGCCTGCTGCTTCTCCAGTTCGGCGATCGCCGCCTTGACCCGCATCTCGGTCTGCCGCCGCACGCCCGCCCGACCGTTCAGCACCCGGTCGACGGTCGCAGTGCTCAGCCCGGCCTGAAAGGCGATATCCTTGACGAGAAACGGATGTGACATGGCGCTCGTTTTGATGGTTTTTTGATGGATTTGTGATCTATAACACAGTCACGCCTCCCGTATAGTGCCTTCATCAGCGATGGAGGAACACCTGATGAAAACCGACAATCTTCAAAAGCAGCGCGCAGACCGCGTCTGGCTGACCGAGGACGCCTGCGACCTCGGCGATTTCCGCGCCCTGGCCGACAGGACCACCGTGCTCGCGGACTATCCAACCGCCGATCGCGTCGAGAAGAACATCCTGATCTATGACAGCGCCAAGGTGCTGGCAGCCATTGGCGATCCCGATGGCCGCCGCGCCGTGCTCGCCGAAATCTGCGAGGCCTTCGGCGAAGGTCCCGGCGTCGTGGTCTTCAAGCGCGCCTATGAAGATCTTTCCGTGATCGACCGCGCCAGCGCCATCTTCGACGCGATTATCGAGGAGCAGCACCGCACCGCCACCGGCGGCGGCGACCATTTCGCCAAGCCCGGCGCCAATGACCGCATCTGGAATTCATTGGAGAAGCATTGCCTGGCCGATCCTGAGAACTTCGCCAGATATTACGGCAACGCCATCGTCGCGATCGCCAGCGAAGCCTGGCTCGGACCGAGCTACCAGATGACGGCGCAGGTCAACCGCGTCAATCCAGGTGGTGCTGCCCAATCGGCGCATCGCGATTATCATCTCGGCTTCCAGACATCGAAGGTCATCGAGCAGTTTCCCGCTCACGTCCACAAGCTCTCACCGGTGCTGACGCTGCAGGGCGCGGTGGCCCATTGCGACATGCCGCTGGAAAGCGGGCCGACGCTCTTCCTGCCGCACAGCCAGACCTATGTGCCCGGCTATCTCGCCCTGAAACGCCCGGAATTCCGTGATTATTTCGACCGCAACCACGTTCAGCTGCCGCTCGAAAAGGGTGACGCCGTCTTTTTCAACCCTGCCCTCTTCCATGCGGCCGGCACCAATCGATCGACCGATATCAAGCGCGTGGCGAACCTGCTGCAGGTTTCCTCCGCCTTTGGCCGCGCCATGGAAACGGTCAATCGCGAACGCATGAGCGCCCGTCTGTTCCCGGCGCTGAAGGCACTGAAATCGGCCGGCGGGCTCTCGCAGGAGCAGGTATCGAATGCGGTCGCCGCCTGCGCCGAGGGCTATTCCTTCCCCACCAATCTCGACCGCGACCCGCCGGTCGGCGGCCTTGCGCCGCAGACGCAGGCGCAATTGATGCACGAGGCCCTGCAGGGCGATTGGAGCGACGAGGCCTTCACCAAGGCGCTTGCGGAACAGGCCGAAAAGAAGCTGACCTGACGGGACCGGCGACACCCCTCACTTACTCAACCAGGCCTCTCGCGTTGCGAGGGGCTTTCTGCATAACCATCAAACCATTTCCGGGAGGAACCCTATGAGCACGGACCACAGCCGCCTCGACGGCAAGATCGCCATCGTTACCGGCGGCACACAGGGGCTGGGCGCCACCATTGCCCGTCTTTTCGCCGAGCGCGGCGCCAAAGGTATCGTCATCTGCGGCCGCAACGAGACGAAGGGAAAAGCCAAGGTGGATGAAATCGCCGCGGCGACGGGCGCGAAGGTCGTCTACGTCAAGGCCGATCTCGGCAATGTCGAGGATGCCCGCAATGTCGTCCACGCCTGCGACCGGACCTTCGGCCGCGTCGATGCGCTGGTCAATGCCGCCGCGATCACCGACCGAGGCACGATCCTCGACACCAGCCCGGAACTCTTCGACACCATGTTCGCCGTCAATGTCCGCGCGCCGTTCTTCCTGATGCAGGAGGCCGTCAAGGTCATGCGGCGTGAGAGGATCGAAGGCACGATCGTCAATATCGGCTCCATGTCGGCCAAGGCCGGTCAGCCCTTCATCGCCGCCTATTGCGCCTCCAAGGGAGCGCTGGAAACGCTGACGAAGAACACGGCCTATGCGCTCCTGCGCAACCGCATCCGCGTCAATGGCCTCAATATCGGCTGGATGGCCTCCGAAGGCGAGGACCGGATTCAAAGGGAATATCATGACGCGCCGTCCGACTGGCTGAAAAAGGCCGCCGCCGGCCAGCCCTTCGGCCGTCTCGTCGATCCGCAGGAGGTGGCGCGCGCCTGCGCCTATCTGTCATCGGCCGAATCCGGCCTGATGACCGGCTCCGTCATCTGCTTCGATCAATCGATCTGGGGCGCCTATGACGGATCGCCGCACCCGGTCGCGCCGCTCTGACAAGACGCAAAGCGCGGCCCAGTCGCTCTCTGGCCGCGCTTTCTAGGCCCAGCAATCCGCCAGCGGGCGGAAGGAATCTTGACGCCATCCGAGCCCGTATACACGGGCTCGGCACCTCAGACCGATCGCCTGCCTAGATATCCTCGAGCCCGAGCAGCTCGTCCAACGTCTGGCGCCGGCGGATCAGGCGGTGCTTTCCGTCGTCGAGAAGCACCTCGGGAGCATAAAGCCGGCTGTTGTAGTTCGACGACATCGTGGCGCCATAAGCGCCGGTGCCGTGGAAGACAAGGTAATCGCCGACATGCGTTTCGGGCAGGTCCCGGCGCTCCACCGCGCCAAATTCCGTTTGCGTGAAGACGTCCCCGGATTCACACAGGGGGCCGGCAACGACGGTCGGCAGCGTGGCTGCGGAGCGCTCACCCGGCGTGGAGCCGGGAATGACGGATATATGATGATAGCTGCCATACATGGCGGGTCTGGCAAGGTCGCTGAAACCGGCATCGACCAGCGTGAAGCGGTTGCTGCCCATCATCTTGACCGCCCGCACTTCGGCGAGCAGTACGCCGGAATCGGCCGTCAGGAAACGACCGGGCTCGATCTCCAGCCGGACCGGATGCCCGACATGCGCCTCGACCTGCCGGCGCGCCTCGTCCCACAGAGAGAAATAGTGAGCGGGATCGATTTCCTCTTCCCCTTCCTTGTAGGGCACCGAAAGCCCGCCGCCGGCGGAAATCGCCTCGAGATCGATATCGAGATCGCGGCAGAAGCCGACCATTGCGCCGCAAACGCGCTCGAGGTGCCCGTAGTCGACGCCGGAGCCGATATGCATATGCAGGCCGACAAGCGTCAGGGAATGTTTGCGCACGGTGGCCACCGCCTCGTGCAGTTGCTCGAACCAGATGCCGTGTTTGCTGTTTTCGCCGCCGGTATTGGTCTTGTTGCTGTGGCCATGGCCGAAGCCGGGGTTGATGCGGAGCCAGACCCGATGACCCGGCGAACGCCCCCCAAGCTGATGCAGCATGTCGATGGAGCCGATATTGACCTCGATACCGTCGGCCACAACGCGATCAAGGGTCGGGCGGTCGAAGACGTCGGCCGTGAAAACGATCTCGGCCTCGCCGTCTGCGCGACGCGCGGCGAAACCCGCCCGCACCGCACGCTCGATTTCCCCGAGGGTGACGGCATCGACACGGACGCCCTGCTTGCGCATCTCCTGCAGGATATGAATGTTCGAACAGGCCTTCTGGGCAAAGCGGATGACGTCGAAAGCGGATAGCTGCGCAATGCGGCGGCGGATGGCTTCGGCGTCGTAGACCCATAGCGGCGTGCCATATTCGGCGGCGAGCGTGGTCAGGGTATCGTTGGAAGGGATGGTCATTGTCTCTCGGTCGGTTTGGAGGATGCAGCACGACAGTAATACGGGCGGAATGCAGTTGCCACTCCGCCCGTCTCGCATTTTTTTGAGAGCTTCGGGAAGCCCTTACTTCGCGGCCACAGCCAATGCCTGTTCCAGATCGGCGATGACGCTCCCGGCATCGTGAAGGCCGACATTCAGGCGGATCGTCCGCTCGCTGACGCCGAAGCGGGCAAAGACATTCGTTTCCGGCGAGATGCTCAGAGCGGCCTTGGCCGGCACCACGAGGCTTTCCGGCCCGCCCCAGCTCACGCCGATCCGCACCAGCCGCAAGGCGTCCACGAAGGCGGCGATATCGATATGCTCGGCGACTTCGAAGGAGAAGAGCCCGCCAAATCCACGCAAGGTCTTCTTGCCCGCATGGTCCGCGAAGGCCGGATGCATGACATTCGCGACCGCGCTGGACGATTTCAGCCAGTTGGCCACCTCAAGGCCCGCCTCATGGTGATGGCGCATGCGGAACGGCAGGGTTTCGAGATTGCGCAGCACGAGCCAGGCCTCGAAGGGCGCAAGCTTGGCGCCGGTATAGGGATAGATTTCGCTGTTGACCTTGGCGATCAGCTCGCGCGATCCGGCAACGAGGCCGGCGACCGTATCGCTCTGGCCACCCAGATATTTCGATGCCGCATGGATCACCAGATCGATGCCGACGGCAAGCGGGTTCTGGTAGAGCGGCGTCGCCCAGGAATTGTCGACGATGGTGACGACCCCATGGCGACGGGCGGCCTCGGCGATCGCGGTCAGATCCTGGAGCTCGAACACCATCGAGGTCGGGTTTTCGAGATAGGCAAGCTTGGCGCCGGGCAGTGCCGCCAGCATGGCCTCCGTATCCGTGCCGTCGACATAGTCGACGATGACGCCGAAGCGCTTGAGCACCTTTTCGAAAAAGCGGAAGGCGTCGCTATAGACATGCCGGACGGTGACGATGCGGTCACCCGGTCCGACGAAGGCGAGAACCGCCGCGGCGATGGCGCCCATGCCGCTCGCAAAGGCGCGG
>JASGEG010000130.1:0-10931 GCA_047606605.1 Rhizobium sp. | reverse complement strand
TGGCCTTGTCCTTGGCGGCGACGAGAACGAGCTTGTTGCCGAGCAGGTCGACGCGGCTGTCCTGCTTGATCAGTTTCTTGTCGGCGACATAATCCATCCAGTTCTTGTCGGCGGAGATGAACACGTCGGCCGGCGCGCCGTTTTCGAGCTGCTTGGCCAGCGGCCCGCTCGCGGCATAGGAAACGGTGACCTGCGTGCCGGTTTCCTTGGTATAGGCGGCGTTGAGGTTATCCAGCGCGTTTTTCATGCTGGCGGCGGCAAAGACGGTGATTTTCTCAGCGGCGAGCGCCGGTGCCGGAATAGCCGACAGACCGAGCCAGGCGGCGGAAAGGGCGGCAGTTGCAAGCTTGATCCATTGGCGGCGACCCGTGGCCATCATATTTCTCCCTAGGATTGTCGAGATATTTCGACAGATATAACGGCCAATGAAGCTTGGCTAGGGGATGTATCCAGAAAAATACAGCGCTACGCGGGCCTATAACCCTGCGAATTTTATGGATTTTATCGCTGTCGCCATGGGCGATGCATTTTGGCATGAGGTAAACGCATGACTAGAATCGCCCAGGGAATTGGCGAACGCTCACGATATGCGACACAACGACACGAATTGTTGAAGTTTATGGTTTTTCCGTGAATATCTCATTTTGCCTGACATATTGTCGCAGGCGGAGATGATGTAAAAAGAAGCGTTTTTTGAGCAGAGAATTTTCATAGCTATGATCTCAGTGCATTGCTGCATTGCGCAATCGGCAATTTATCTTTTGGTCAAATCTGGTAGAACAGAAACATCGGAACGGCGATCTCCTCCTCCCAATGCCTTCCGATAACGATCGGCAACTCTCCTCCTCCCTGTTGCTGATCAGGTTTGAAAGCCCGACGGATCTCCTCCCCCGTCGGGCTTTTCATTTCTGGAGGTTTTTCCCGAAACTCGAATCGCCGGCGTGTCGAATGCCGTTATCTATTGCGCAGCGCGCAGGGCCGTCGAGCTCAGGGTCGAGCGCGGGCCGTGGATGAAGGTCCAGGCGGGTGCCCGCTTCTTCCAGAGAACCCGCGCGTCGTCCTCGTCGACGCGGGCATAGTGGAATGTCTTGGCCATTTTCGCGGAGAGATAGGAGAGCGTCGATCCCGGCCGGTCGATGACGGCGATCGGGAAGGTGCGGACGATCTGCTGCCATCTCTGCCAGCGGTGAAAGGTGTTGAGGCTGTCGGCGCCCATGATCCAGACGAAGTGGACCTGGGTGTTGCGCGCCTTGACATGGGCAAGCGTATTGGCCGTGTAGCTCATGCCGAGCGTCTGCTCGAACGCCGTCACCTTGATGCGCGGATCGTGGGCGATCGCTTCGCTGAGCGCGATACGCTCGGCCAGTGGCGCCAGGTGGTTGCGGCTCTTCAGCGGATTGCCCGGCGTCACCATCCACCAGAGCTGGTCGAGGCCGAGCCGGCGGATGGCGATCTCGGCCACCAGCGCGTGGCCCTCATGCGGCGGATTGAAGGAGCCGCCGAAAAGACCGACCACCATGCCGCGCTCGGCATGTGGCATGCGCAGATAGCGGTGATCGATCTCTTCTGTCAGCACGTCAGGGCCGTATCTGTCCGCTGCCGCGCACGCGGTATTTGAAGGAGGTGAGCTGCTCGACGCCGACCGGGCCGCGTGCATGCATCTTGCCCGTGGCGATGCCGATTTCCGCGCCCATGCCGAACTCGCCGCCGTCGGCGAATTGCGTCGAGGCGTTGTGCAGGAGGATCGCCGAATCGATCTCGGTGAAGAAACGCTCGACCACCGCCGGGTCCTCCGCGATCACCGCTTCGGTATGGTTCGACGAATATTTGCCGATATGGGCGATGGCGCCGTCTATGCCGTCGACAATGGCGACCGAGATGATGGCGGCGAGATATTCCGTCGACCAGTCCTCTTCCGTCGCGGCCTTCAGGCCGGGCACGAGCTTGAGGACGTCGGCGGATGCGCGGATTTCGCAGCCCGCTGCGACAAGGCCGTCGAGCAGCGGCTTCAGGTGGGTGGCGGCGACCTTGCTGTCGACCAGCAGCGTTTCGGCGGCGCCGCAGATGCCGGTGCGGCGCATCTTGGCGTTGACGACGATGGATGTCGCCATGCCCAGATCGGCCGAGGCATCGACATAGATGTGGCAGAGGCCTTCCAGATGCGCGAAGACCGGCACGCGCGCCTCGGTCTGCACGCGGGCGACGAGGCTCTTGCCGCCGCGCGGCACGATGACGTCGATATTGCCTTCCAGTCCCCGCAGCATGGCGCCGACGGCGGCGCGGTCGGTGACGGGCACGAGCTGGATCGCGTGTTCCGGCAGGCCGGCCGCCTTCAGTCCTTCGACCAGGCATTCGAGGATCGCCTGCGACGAGCGGCGCGAATCGCTGCCGCAGCGCAGGATTACGGCATTGCCGGCCTTCAGGCACAGCGCGCCGGCATCGGCCGTCACGTTCGGCCGGCTTTCGAAGATGACGCCGATGACGCCAAGCGGCGTACGCACGCGCTCGATCTTCAATCCGTTCGGGCGATCCCAGGCGGCAATGACTTCGCCGACCGGATCGGGCAGGGCGGCGATGGCGCGGATGCCCTCGGCCATGTCCTCGACGCGCTTGTCGTTGAGCGTCAGGCGATCGACGAAGGAGGCGAGGATGTCCGTGCCCTCGATATCCTTCAGGTCCTTGGCATTCTCAGTCAGGATGTGCGCCTTGCGAGCGAGAATCGCATCGGCCATGGCGGCGAGCGCCTTGTTCTTGCTCTCGGTCGAGGCGAAGGCCAACGGTCGCGACGCAGCCCGGGCCTTGCGGCCGATATCGTTCATCAAGGCGTCGATGTCGGGGCTTTGTGCGACAGTATCAAGCATGGGCCTCATCCTTCTTCAATTTCTCGGCCTTCGTCTTGACGGACGCGGTCATGACGAGGTCGTCGCGGTGCACCATGGCGGCGCGGCCGGCATAGCCGAGGATCGCTTCGATCTCGGCCGACTTGCGGCCGGTGATCTGGCGGGCTTCCTCGGCATCGTAGCCGACGAGGCCACGGGCGATTTCGCGGCCCGAGGGGGCAATGACGGCAACGGTGTCGCCGCGGCCGAAATGGCCGACAATGCTGCGCACGCCGGCAGGCAGCAGGCTCTTGCCGGCGCCCAGCGCGGTCACCGCGCCGTCGTCGACATGCAGTTCGCCGGCCGGCTGCAACTGCCCGGCGATCCAGGTCTTGCGGGCAGTGACGGGCGTTCCCGACGGTGCGAACCAGGAGGAGCGCGCGCCATTTGCGATGGCATTGAGCGGCCGTTCGGTCTTGCCGGAGGCGATGATCATGGCGCAGCCGGCGCCGGTGGCGATCTTGCCCGCATCGATCTTGGTGCGCATGCCGCCGCGCGACAGTTCGGAGGCCGCACCGCCGGCCATGGCCTCGATCTCGGGCGAGATCTCGGCGATCGTCTCCAGGAATTTCGCCTGCGGATCGAGATGCGGCGGGGCGGTGTAGAGCCCGTCGATATCCGACAGCAGGATCAGCAGATCGGCGCCGGTCATGGTGGCGACGCGCGCGGCCAGCCGGTCGTTGTCGCCATAGCGGATTTCGCTGGTGGCGACCGTGTCGTTCTCGTTGATGATCGGCACGGCGCCGATTTTCAGGAGCTGGTTGATGGTGGCGCGGGCGTTGAGATAGCGGCGGCGTTCCTCGGTGTCGCCGAGCGTCAGCAGGATCTGGCCGGCGACGATATCGTCATGCGACAGGCTTTCCGACCAGGCGCGGGCGAGCGCGATCTGGCCGACGGCGGCTGCGGCCTGGCTCTCCTCCAGCTTCAGTGCGCCGGACGGCAGGTCGAGCACCGAGCGGCCAAGCGCGATGGCGCCCGAGGAGACGACGAGGACATCGATGCCCTTGGCCTTCAGCGCGGCGATATCGGCGCACATGCCGTCGAGCCAGGATTTCTTCAGGCCGGTCTTGCGGTCGACGAGAAGGGCCGAGCCGATCTTGATGACGATGCGGCGGTAGCGATCGAGCGACTTGCGGGCGGTCATCCCTGATGATCCCCGTCTTCATTAAGACGCTCGTCCTTGCCTTCATCGTCGGAGGCCTGGAGGTCGCGATGCCGCACCTTGAGGGTCTTTGCCGGCTTGCCGGCTTCGCCGGCATTGGCTTCGACGATGACATCGCGGAGCGCGCGCAGCACTTCGGTCATGCCGCGGCCGGTGACGGCGGAAATCTGGAAGGGCGTCTTGCCGCAAGCCCGCGCCAGTTCGCGCGTCTTCTTCTTCAGCGTCTCCTCGTCGACCACGTCGATTTGCGACAGCGCGACGATTTCAGGCTTGTCGGGAATGCTGTTGCCGTAGGCTTCCAGCTCGTGCTTCACGGTCTTGTAGGCCTTGCCGACCTTTTCTTCCTGGGCGGAGACCAGATGCAGCAGCACGCGGGTGCGCTCGACGTGGCCGAGGAAGCGGTCGCCGATGCCCACGCCTTCGTGCGCGCCTTCGATCAGGCCGGGAATGTCGGCCAGAATGAATTCCTGGCCGTCGATGGTGGCGACGCCGAGATTGGGGTGCAGCGTCGTGAACGGATAGTTGGCGATTTTCGGCCGGGCGCGGCTGACGGCCGCGAGAAACGTCGATTTTCCGGCATTCGGCAGGCCGACGAGACCGGCATCGGCGATCAGCTTCAGCCGCAGCCAGACGGTCTTTTCCTCACCCGGCAGGCCGGGATTGGCCCAGTCGGGCGCCTGGTTGACCGAGGATTTGAAATAGGCGTTGCCGAAGCCGCCATTGCCGCCGGCCGCCAGCCGGAAGCGCTGGCCTTCCTGCGTGATGTCGCAGATCAGGGTTTCGCCGTCTTCCTCGAAGATCTGCGTCCCGACGGGCACCTTCAGCGTCACGTCCGCACCCTTGGCGCCGGCGCGGTTCCGGCCCATGCCATGCATGCCGATGGTCGCCTTGAAATGCTGCTGATAGCGGAAATCGATCAGCGTATTCAGCCCGTTGACGGCTTCGACCCAGACATCGCCGCCGCGGCCGCCATCGCCGCCGTCGGGGCCGCCGAACTCGATGAACTTCTCGCGCCGGAAGGAGACGCTGCCCGCGCCGCCGTCGCCGGACTTGATGTAGACCTTTGCTTCGTCGAGAAATTTCATCTTGCGTCCGTCACCCGGTATCGGCGCATATCCCTTCGGATGGGATTCGGAAAAGCCTATGCGCTCTTTTCAATTGTTGCCGTCTTCTCCATCCGCAAGGACGTATCGAACGGCTATTTGCCCGTCATGTCGCCTTCGATATAGGCGCTTCGGGCCGAGGTCAAAGAATATCATGCAGTCCGGCCCCCATAATGGGAAGAACCGAACGATTGGCTTGGTGGTCACCGCCGGCGAGGCCGGCGATGACGGTTCTTCACGGCTTCACGCCGCTTGCGAAAGCCGTAGCGCGCCCGGCTTCAGCACGGTTTCGATATGCGGAACCATGGTGTTGCGGGCGAAGCTGTAGATCTCCGCGCAGCCGGTGATCTCGAAGCCGAGCTTCTGCTGCAGCTTGAGGGACGCCTGGTTGTCGGCGAAGACGCCGGAATGGACGACGACATCGGGCATGCGGCGGGCAAAGCGCTCGAGCGTGGCCGCCACCGCCTCGCTCATGATGCCGCGCCGCCAGTAGTAGCGGTTCAGCCAGTAGCCGAGATGCCAGCGGCCATGCCTCAGATCGATGCCGACGCAGCCGATATGGACATCGTCTCCCTCGGTGATCGCCAGCGCCCAGTCGGTGCCGAGGCCGGAGGTCTGCGGGATCAGCCAATCCAGCGCATCCTGCCGGTCATAGGGCACGGGCACGCGGGCAAGCATGCGGGTGACGGCGAAATCCGACAGCGATTCCGCCATGGCGTCGGCATCGCTCAGCCGGTGCGGCCGCAGGGTCAGCCGCCCCGTCTGGATGACGGGGGTCGGGCCGGGCGTCAGGATGCGGGCGTCGCGGCGGGTGAGGGCGAGCGCGTTCATCGCATGCCTCCCCAGCTTCTGAGCGACATCCAGGTCTTGCGGTCGAGCCTGTACCATTCGACCGATACGGTGCTGCCGAGCGCCAGCGACGCGGCAAGGCCGGACCCCTGGAACTGGAAACCGCACTTCTGCACGACCCGCCGGGAGGCGACGTTCATCACCCGGCAACGGGCATCGATCTGGGCAACGTTTTCGCGCGTGCGGAAGACCATGTCGATCAGGGCGTGGGCGGCTTCCGTCGTGTAGCCCCTGTTCCAATAGGGCTCGCCCAGCCAGTATCCGATCTCGACCGTTTCCGGGTCGGCCGTCGGCTCGACGCCGCAGCAACCGAGAAAGGCGCCGTTGTCGGCTTTGGTAATGGCATAGACGCACTTGCCAATCTCGCCAAGCTTCGTGCGTCGCACGAAATCGGCGGCATCGGCGGTCGTATACGGGTGCGGCATACGCGATACCATTGTGGCGACATTGGCGTTGTTGGCGAGATGGGCAAGGGCGTCGATGTCTTCTTCGTGAGGCGCGCGCATGACGAGCCTTTCCGACAACAAGACAGGGCAATCGGTCCTTAACCGCTCCGGCCTCAGCCGTTCTTCGGGAGACCTTGATTGGCCTTCCCTCAACAATTCGCCTTGCATGGTTCAGTCCTCCTGTTGGGGTAAAGAAAAAGGGGAGATGGCGCCCCATCTCCCCTTTTTCTTGACTGAACCTGATGCGATCAGCCGGGTCGATGAGACGCCGGCTGTTTTTGAGCGCTACCGGCTTATTCCGCTGCTTCCGCTTTCGGCATGACAGACACGTACACGCGGCCATTGGCCTTCGTACGGTAGTTCACATTGCCGGCCGTAAGCGCAAAAATGGTGTGATCCTTGCCGAGGCCGACATTGGCGCCCGGATGCCACTGCGTACCGCGCTGACGCACGATGATGTTGCCTGCGATGACGGTTTCGCCGCCGAACTTCTTCACGCCAAGGCGCTTGGATTCGGAATCGCGACCGTTGCGCGAGGAACCGCCAGCTTTTTTGTGTGCCATTGGAGTTCTCCTTTAAACCTTGATCCCGTTACTTACTTGGCAGCCACGATGTCCGTGATGCGGACGACCGTGTGATGCTGGCGATGGCCGCGCGAACGCTTCGAGTTCTGACGACGGCGCTTCTTGAAGGCGATGACCTTCTTGCCGCGGTTGTGCTCGACCACTTCGGCCTTGACGGAAGCGCCCTTGACGAAGGGAGCACCAATCGCAGCGTCGGCGCCTTCGCCGATAACGAGGACTTCGGTGAATTCTACGGTGTCGCCGGCGGTGACTTCCAGCTTCTCGATGGTCAGCACGTCGTTGGCTGCCACACGGTACTGCTTACCGCCGGTCTTGATGACTGCGAACATTTTTTATCCTTTCATGTTCGTTCCGGCTCTCTTGCCACGCTGGACAAGCGGCCGTCTTTTTGTCAGTCGAAGTTTAGCAGGAGTTTCAAAGGCTTAAGGCCTCGAAATGGATCTGCCGGTGAAGCCCTGCGCGGGGCAGGGCGGGCAAGGCGCGTACTTATCCACACCTATTGCGTCGCACGGGATATATAAGGGTCTGTGATCTGTCAAGGCAAAAGGATGAAAAGCTTTCATATTCGCCCTTGCCATCCCATCCTTCTATCGCTATGAGACAGCCCGCGCCTGACAGCGCCGACCAGCATATCCGGAGAGGTGGCAGAGTGGTCGAATGCACCGCACTCGAAATGCGGCATGCCTGCAAGGGCATCGTGGGTTCAAATCCCACCCTCTCCGCCACCCTACGCCTTTGGCTTCGGGTGGCAGGCCATCCCAAACCGAATGGGTAGGGTGATCTCCCGAAGCTGCGAAGCAGCGCAGGGAGACCGGCAGTACTTGTCTGGTACGTTTATTTTCCCCAATTGAGCGACGGTCACATTGATACGCGCTCTGCGTTCACAGAGTCTCCGGAAACCGATAGACCACGTCCGCGAAAGAGCCGGTCGGGAAGACATAGAAGAATTTCAGGTTGGCGGATGATTCGTTGCGGATGCCGTGTTCGGCGTTGCCGGGGATGAAGACCGTCGTGCCGGCTTTGACCGTCGTTTCCTGGCCGTCGATCCGCACGATCCCGGTTCCCTCGAAGATGAAGTAGATTTCCGATGGATCGTGCCGATGTGGCTTCAGTTCGCCGCCAGGTGCTAGGTCCGCGATGCCGGCGCTCATGCTGTCGGTTGGGGTGATGTCGCTGCTAAGCAGCGTGTGCCAGGAGATGGAACCGTGGACGGGATCGTTCCACCCGTCGCGAGGTCGCTGTTCAGCGGTGGTGATAACGGTCTGTGAATGCTCGCCCATCTTGCTTCGGCCTCTTGTTCCGGGTGCCACCTTGAACGGTGTCATAACGATCACGGATGTCAATGAGCTGGGCTCTTCGTTAATCTCCTATTCCTCCGAATCATCCGTCTCCCTGGACTTGCCGCCGAACAGGCTCTTCAGCGCGCTGGTCTTGGCCTTCGAGGCCTTGCTGGCCTTCAGCGCGCGGGTCGAGGCCTTGGCCTGTTCCAGCATCATCTCGATCTGGATCTGCTGGATTTCGGTCAGGCGTTCCCATTGGCGGTTGAGGAGGTGGTCGACCTTTTCGTGCAGGTGGCGGATTTCCAGTTCGGCCTTCAGGTTGACCTTATAGTCGTTGAGGGCGCGCAGCCGGTCCTTCGCTTCCTGGCGGCGCTGGCTCATCATGATGATTGGCGCCTGCAGCGCGGCGATGGTCGACAGGATCAGGTTCAGCAGGATGAAGGGATAGACGTCGAAGGCCCTGTTCTCGCCCATGGCGAGGTTGATGCCCATCCAGACCGCCAGGAACAGACAGAAGGAGATGATGAAGGTCCAGCTGCCGCCAAAGGCGGCAACGGCGTCGGCCATGCGGTCGCCGAGGGAGCGATGATCCTCATAATCCTCTTCGATGTTCTCGGCGAGCGTGTCGTGCGTCTTCAGGCTCTCGACGACCTCGTCCTCGAGGTTCGAAAGCTCGCCGCGCTCGTCGGTCAGCAATTCGGCGATATATTGGGCGCGGTAATCGTCCATCGCCTTGCGGCTGATATAGTCGTCGGAGCGGATGTCGGGATGCTTCTGGCGCATGAACTCGGCCAGCGACGGGCGCAGATCGTCGAAATGCACCGCATCCTTCTTCTTCAGCGTCTGGCCGGTAATGGCGTCGATGAGCTTGACGGATTTGGCTTTCGCCTGGGCGAGACTTTGGGTGTAGTCGTGCATCTCCACGGTTGCGGCCTCGCCTTCGCCGGCGTCGAAGTCGACGATTCCCTCCGTCGGATCAACGGTTTTTGTCTCTGTCATATGCGGCCCTCGTTCAAAGTTTCCGTTCCTCTAGCCAATGATCGGAACAGGATTGTGACTATCCGCCGGCCGCAGGGGTCGGCTTGCCGAGGGGCGCCGCGTTTGCCTGATCCTCGCGGCTCGCCCGTCGGCGATAAACGGTTAGTAGCAGTCCTGTCCTAAACAAAGGCAAATGAATCGGCCGCCGACGCCATTTTAAAATTCTCTGTCGTGACAACCGATCCGGGAGCGCCGGAAACGGCTGCCATATTTCCGTGTGCTGCCTGTGGACAACGAAATGAAATTGTTAGTTTTCAACCTCTTGACGGGAGAGGGGTGGCGCCTATTTACCGCATTGCAGCAGGCGTATTGCGGCGCCGAACGAGTGATCGGATTCAATGAGCTTTCGACAGGCGTCGCCTGATCCATGGGCTCGGCATGCGTGCGGAAAGGATACCATGCACAATCCTCCGGCAAATGACCTGGAGTCCATCGCCAGGCAAGGTGGTCGCTTCAAGCGGATGGCGGTGCGGATACCCACCTATCTGACGGATTTCAGGGAAAATCCGGCCTGGCTGCCCATGTTCCTGCTCGCCCGGACCTTGCCGTTCCGGCGCATGCATTGGCTGGCGACGCGGCAGCCGGTGGCGCGTCCGGCATCCGGCGCTTCGATGTTTGCCGGGATCGACCATACCAGCGTTGTCGATGCACTGCGGACGGACGGCGTTTTTCCGGGCCTGGTCCTGCCGGACGATGTCCATCGTGACATTGCCGAATTTGCCCGCGTCACGGGCTGCTTCGGCAATTTCGACCGGAAGCTCGAATTCGTCGCGCCCGAGCATGAACAGGCCGAGGCGCGCTTCGGACGATCCATCCTCAGCGGGCATTTTTTCGAGCGCTCGCTCGATTGCGAAGCGGTCCGCACCGTCCAGAACGACCCTCTGCTCAGCGATGTGGCCAGGCATTATCTGGGTGGGCAGGCCCGGGTGATCACCACCCGCATCTGGTGGAGTTTCCCGACAAGGACGGCAACGGAGGCCGATCTCAGCCGTGCCTCGTTCAAGTATCATTTCGACCTCGACGACTGGCGGATGCTGAAATTCTTCTTCAATCTGGTCGATGTCGACGAGGGCACCGGACCGCATGTCTTCGTCAAGGGCAGTCACAGGCGGCGGGCCGTCAAGCATCAGCTGACGCTGCTCGTGGGGCATCCGGCCGAGGAGGTTCTCGGCTATTACGGGCCGGAAAGCGCCGTGACGCTGACCGGCAAGGCCGGCTTCGGTTTTGTCGAAGACCCCTTCGGTTTCCATATGGGCACCGTGCCGACGCAGAAGCCGCGGCTGATGATGGAGGTCGGTTTCGGCGTTTCCAAGCCGTCGCAGCGGCGGTTCCATGGCGAGCCGGTGCTGCGATAGGCGATCTTGCGCCGCAGGGTTTCGCCTCTGTGGCGAGGCAAGCCGGCGGAGTTGCGCTCCATTCCAAAAAATCGCACCGGCATGCGTTAAAGTGTTTGCATCTGCGGCAAATTCGATTATAGAGGCCCAGCCTTCACCGCGAGGGATTTGTGCCTAGCGGTCGTTGGGGAATAGTTCAATGGTAGAACGACGGACTCTGACTCCGTTAATCTTGGTTCGAGTCCAGGTTCCCCAG
>JASGEG010000129.1:0-5553 GCA_047606605.1 Rhizobium sp. | reverse complement strand
GTCATCGACGCGAATACTGGCAACGTCCTCTATAGCGAGAATGCGGACACGCTCCACTATCCGGCGTCGCTGACCAAGATGATGACGGTCTATCTGACCTTCGAAGCGCTCGAATCCGGCCGGATCACGCTCGATACTCCCGTCGCCTTTTCCAAGAATGCCGCCATGCAGGCGCCGACCAAGCTCGGCATCGGCACTGGCCGCTCGGTGACGGTGCGCGAGGCCATTCTGGGCATCGTCACCAAGTCCGCCAATGACGCGGCCATGGCGCTCGGCGAAATGCTCGGCGGTTCGGAAGACGGCTTCGCCCGCATGATGAACGACAAGGCTCGTGCGCTCGGCATGACGCGCACCACCTATCGCAACCCGAACGGCCTGCCGAATACCGCGCAGATGACCACGGCGCGCGACCAGGCCCGCCTCGGCGTCGCCCTGCGCGAGCATTTCCCGCAATATTACGGCTTCTTCTCGGAAACCAGCTTCCATTTGGGCAACCGGGTCATTCTGGGTCACAATCGTCTGGTCGGCAGCGTCCGCGGCGTCGATGGCATCAAGACCGGCTATACGCGCGCCGCCGGCTACAATCTCGCCACTTCGGTGAAGGTCGATGGCCGGTCGATCGTCGGCGTCGTGCTCGGCGGCACATCGACGCCTGCCCGCGACAACCAGATGCGCAAGCTGATCGCCACCTATCTGCCGCAGGCTTCGACCAAGCACATTTCGTCCAACATCGTTGCCCAGACCGTCGCGGAAACGCCGAACGCCAAGGCGGCAAGCGCCCGCATGGTTGCCGTCACCACGGCAAAAGCCAATGTCGCGCCCGTCGCCGCGATGGATGATGTCCAGCAGCCGTCGAGTGCTGCCGCATTCGCAGCGGTAACGCCGACGTCCGGCAATCCGCTGCTTGCGGCCAAGCAAGCGCCGCGTGCAGTATCGAACGAAGTCGCCTCCATCGCTCCGGCGCCGGTATCCGACGATGAGGACGATGCTGCCGACGTCGATACCGTCACGACCGCTTCCACCTCCAAGGCCGATACGAAGATCATCAAGCCGCAGAAGGTTGAGAAGGCGGAAAAGCCCGAGAAGGCTGCCAAGGCGAACAAGGCTGAAAAGGGTCCGACCGGCTGGGTCGTGCAGATCGGCGTCTCCTCCAGCAAGGACGGCGCCGGCGATCTGCTCGACAATGCCAAGAGCAAGGGCGGCAAGGCCCTGCGTGCCGCCAAGCCCTATGCCGTAGCCTTTGATGGCGGCTATCGTGCCCGTTTCGGCGGCTTTGCCGATCAGAATGCGGCGGTCAATGCCTGCAAGGCACTCAAGAAAGCCGGCGTAAAGTGCTGGGCGAGTTTGGAATAGGAATGCGATCACCGTCTGTGCATCGCATTGCCAAGAGATTGTCGGGTTGCGCATGGCGACGCCCGGCTTTCCGGCCCGAATGTCCGTCGGGCCGGCCCTGAGTTTGTAATGTGTTACGGGGATGTAAAATGGCGATGAACGAGAACTTTCCTGGTTTCTCGCTCGATGGCGCGGGAAAGATCAAGCCGAAGGGCGGCTTTGCCCTTCATCCGCTGCATGAGGCAGCATTGCGGTTGGCCGACCTGGGTCTCAACCGGTCGCGTTCGCGCAACAAGACGAAAGATCTCATCGGCATTCTGCTCTGCCACGGCGCGCGCGCCTGGCGCTATTCACAGCCGGAAGCCAACATCCACCTGCACATCACCTCGCCGAACGGCCAGGCTCCGGTGCAGATACGGCTGCGTTGAGCGGCTTGTTTTAGAGCAATCCCAGCTCGGAAAGCTCGCGGCGAAGGTCCGCGGGCAGTTCGTTGACGCCGCCGCCGAGACTGTCGAGATCGCGCGGCACATCCTCCTGCGGCAGGTAGCGCCAGCCCTGGAAAGCCCGACGCGGCTGGCTGGCTGTCTCGATCACGCTTGGATCGAGGATCAATCGGCAGCGGTGAATTCCATCGACATCGGTAAAGGTTTCGATACCGAGCAGCTTTTGCCGCGCCTGCACCTGCCCCTTGATCACCCAATAGAGCGAACCGCCGTCCAGCAGCTCATCCACGCGTTTTGGCACCATGCGGGTCGTATGGGTCGTATGCGGCTCCAGCCCGGCGGCGATAGCGCTCATCGCCCGCTCGGAAACCCATTCGCGCAGATCCTCCAGCGAATCCGCGCCCACGCACAATTTGATGATATGCAAAGCCATGACGCCGTTGAAATCCTTTTGACCGGCAGCGTCAAGCTTTTATCGGAAGGCGTCCACACTCAGCATTCGACGACATTCACGGCAAGGCCACCCGTCGAGGTTTCCTTGTATTTCTCGCTCATGTCATAGCCGGTCTGGCGCATGGTCTCGATGCAGGCGTCTAGGGGTACGAAATGCTGGCCGTCGCCCTTGATGGCGAGCGAGGCCGCGGTCACCGCCTTGACGGCGCCGAGCGCGTTACGCTCGATGCAGGGCACCTGAACGAGACCGGCGACAGGATCGCAGGTCATGCCGAGATGATGTTCCAGGGCGATTTCAGCGGCATTCTCGATCTGCTCCGGCGAAGCACCCATGACGGCGGCAAGTCCCGCGGCCGCCATGGCAGCCGCCGAACCCACCTCGCCCTGACAGCCGACTTCGGCGCCGGAGATCGAGGCATTGTGCTTGATGATGCCGCCGACGGCAGCCGCCGTCAGCAGATAGTTGCGGATGCCGTCCTGATCCCAGTCCTCATGGAAATGCTGGTAATAGCGGATGGTCGCAGGAATAACGCCGGCCGCACCATTGGTCGGCGCCGTGACCACGCGGCCGCCGGCGGCGTTCTCCTCGTTGACGGCCATGGCGTAGACGCTCAGCCAATCGTTGGCGAGCAGCGGATTGATGCGGTTGCTACGCCATTCCTCCTGCAGCTTGTCATGGATGGCGCGCGCGCGGCGGCGCACCTTCAGCCCGCCCGGCATGATGCCGTCGACCTTCAGGCCGCGATCGATGCAGCTGCTCATCGCCGCCCAGATCCGATCAAGGCCGGCGTCGAGCTCGTCGCTGCTCATACGCGTTTCTTCGTTGGCGCGCTTCATCTGCGCGATCGACAGGCCGGAGCGCTCCGCCATATCGAGCATCTGCTTGGCGGTGGCGAAGGGGAACGGGATGCGCTCGCCGGATGCCGCCGGCTTCTTCTTGTCGGCACGCATCTGTTCGAGTTCGGTATCGGTAACGACGAAACCGCCGCCCACGGAATAATAGATCCGCTTGACGAGCAGGCGCTCGTCCTTGTCGAAGGCGGAGAAGCTCATGCCGTTGGCATGGCCCGGCAACGGCACCTTCTTGTCGAAGATGAGATCGGTCTTCGGTTGGAACTGATAGGCAGGATGCCCCGGCGGCGTGATGCGGCCGCTGCGCTCGACTTCGTCGATGACGATATCCATCCGGTCGGGATCGACCTGATCAGGACGTTCGCCCATCAGGCCAAGAATCACCGCCCTGCCCGTGCCATGGCCGATGCCGGTATGCGCCAGCGACCCGTGCAGGCTGACCTTGATCGACGCGACATGCACGTTCGAGGACGGACGCGGCCATTCGCTCGACAGCAGAAGGTCGAGGAACCGATTGGCGGCGGACATCGGGCCCATCGTGTGCGAACTGGACGGTCCGACACCGATTTTGAAAACATCGAAAACAGAAAGAAACATGGACCTTTTGTGCTCCTCGGCAAATCGAGCCACCACAAGGCTACGCCATCGAGGCCACCCTTGTACGGCGATCAACCGACATCGGATTTCATCCCTGCGACATACTATATAGGCAGGAAGCGGCGTAAAGATGTAAGTAGAACAGATTTGTTGGTGCGTCGCATCTCCACGTCCACACGTCGGATCGGCTAAAAATCAATCGACAAGCGAGCGTCCAGAGTGAGTTACAAGTATTGATATTGATCTAAGGCAGCGGAATAGCCCAACGCGCAGCCAACAATCACCGCCAATCCCAGCGCCGTTAGCACCACGAGCTTTCTGGGCACGTCTTGTATGTGCGCCTTGAAATAGCAGAAATTAAACAATGTCACCGGGGCCTGAATGACCAAGGCGCCAGCATATCGACTCAATGTGAGACCATGTTCATATGGTCGCCAATCGGCGCCCTCGTTTATTCCGAGATTGAAATCGCTAAGCGTAAGATAATCATAGCAATACCATGTTAGGATAGCTGTCAATGGCAGGGCGAACAATGTTGAAAGCCGCCCTTTTTCGCCGACCCGTCGAGTCATTTTCCAAGTTAAAAGCGTCTCGAGAGATTGCGGCAAGGCAAGAACCAAAGTTGTCAGCACGCAGATGATGAGTATCAAAACTGGCACAAAGAAAACCATCATCTCGGCGGCGTCTGATGTCGACCTGTTTGGGTTTCCGTGAATAAAATCCACAAAGAACAACTCAACAATCAGGAAACTCGCAGCGGCCGTAGCAATGGCGAGCAAAATAGATCCAAAGCTCTTCAGATAGATAATACTGATGGCTTTCGCTTCCATTCGGATCGAACCTTTTTTTGCAATCTACCCGTTCCATACCTCAGTTGCCAGGTCGTCGCCATGCCAGCAATGAATCTTTGCCCTCTTGTTTGGTCTGGCAGGAGAGCGCTCGCATACGCGCGCGCTGACAAAGGCTGTCGTGGGTGCGGTTCAGTCGCCTTGACTGATTTCAAAGGCCATTGCGCGCAAACGCCCGTCAGCTAGAGTCCGCACCCTATGGATTTGGAGAATCTGCCTTCATGACGACTGCCGACTATGTCGCCCTTGCCCTCTTTGTTGTGCTTTGGATCGCGCTGAACTGGATCACCACCAGCGCCAGATTTTTCAATCGCACCAGCCTGACGCTGGCGATGAACGAACGCCGCCGGGAATGGATTTACAATTCGCTGCGCCGCGACCTGAAGATGATCGATACGCAGATTCTGTCCGGCCTGCAGAACGGAACCGGCTTTTTCGCCTCGACCTCGATCTTCGCCATCGGCAGCTGCTTCGCGCTGCTTGGCGCCACCGACAAGGTCAACGCGTTTTTCTCGGACCTGCCCTTCATTCTCAACGGCGGCCGCGCCGCCTTCGAAATCAAGGTGGCGGGGCTCGCCTGTCTGTTCGGCTACGCCTTTTTCAAATTCGGCTGGGCCTATCGCCTGTTCAACTACTGCACCATTCTGTTCGGTTCCCTGCCGATGCGGCAGGAGGCCGAACTCGATCCGGCGGCGGCCGAACGCGCCGCAGAACGCGTCATCCGCATGAACGTCATCGCCGCGCGCAATTTCAATGCGGGGCTGAGAGCCATCTTCCTGTCGATCGGCTATCTCGGCTGGTTCCTCAGTCCCTATGTCTTCATGGCCACCACGATCTTCATCATCGTGGTGCTGGTTCGCCGGCAGTTTTTTTCCGATGCCCGTCTGGCCATCATGGATATCGATGTGCCATGACAGCGCCATTCTGCCGTTGAAGATGCCGGCGCCGACACTCTGAAATCATGCCTGGAAGGACCCGCCGATGGCCGTTATTGCCGAGAGTACCGATGCGCCGCAGAAAACGCCCCG
>JASGEG010000128.1:0-11182 GCA_047606605.1 Rhizobium sp. | reverse complement strand
CTCCAGGCTTGCCGGGCGCGAAGGGTGCATTGCCAAGTCGAAGGATCGTCGCAACAATCGCATGGATGGATGCACAAGTGGGGGAGACACAATGGCATTTCGTATTGCGTTGAAGAGCACGTTCGCGCTCGTTATCACCTCGTCCTTTGCAAGCGCCGCGTTTGCGGGTGGGCTTGATCGCGGCGGTTACGATATCGACTTGCTTTTCGACAAGGGTCGTTACGCGTTCGAGTCCGGCGTCACCTATGTGATGCCCGGCCGTAAGTTCAAGAACGCCAAGGATACCAATCCGGCCGACGGCAATCTCAACGGGCGCTCGAGTTCCACGGATGTTACCGAGAACTATGCGATCCCGTATGTCGGCTTCAAGATCGGCATTACCGACGACATCGACTGCTTGGCGGATTATTCCGAACCTTTTGGTGGCCACAGCAATCCCGGTCTGAATTGGGCTGGCGCCAACAACGAGATCGAGACCAAGCTGCGCACGCATAATTATGCGGCGACCTGCTCGTACAAGTTCGATGCCGGTCCGGGCCAGCTGCGCCTGATCGGCGGCGGCTTCTACCAGGAGGTCAGCGGCTACAAGTCCCGTCTGGTCTCGGCCATTCCGGCTCCGCTTTCCGCCGTCTATGACGGTGTCGGCTCGCTGGATGTCGACGGCCATGGCTGGGGCTGGCGCGCCGGTCTCGCCTATGAGATCGACGAATACGCCTTCCGCACCAGCTTGGTCTATAACAGCCGCGTCAAGTACGACAACCTCAAGGGCACGGTCGATCTGACGGAGCTGCCGCCGATCCGCGCCTTCTTCGGCAAGACCACCTCCATCTTCGGCTCGGCCGAGGCGCCGGACTCGCTGGAATGGAAGATCCAGACCGGTATCGCTCCGGACTGGCTGGCCTTCGGCTCGGTCAAGTGGACGAACTGGAGCGTTCTGCAGAGCATCGCACTTTGCCCGACCTCCACGCGCAGCATAGCCTGCCGTCCGGGTGGCGCTACCCAGCTCACCTCGCTTGACCTGCTTTATCAGGACGGCTGGACGATCTCCGGCGGTATCGGTCATAAGTTCAACGACAAATGGAGCGGCGCGCTCAGCCTGACCTGGGACCGCGGTACCAGCCATGGTTACGGCATGAATTCCGACACCTGGACGCTGGGCGCTGGCCTCAACTACAAGGCAACGGAACATGTCGAGTTCACCTTCGCCGGTGCGCTTGGCTTGATGACCAGCGGCAAGTCCGGTCAGGTGACCTCCAACGGCATCGTCTACGGCAATGACGCTACCTACAGCTACGGCAATGACGTGGTGGCGGCCCTGTCGACCTCAATGAAGGTGAGATTTTGAGCCTAACCCATTGAATTGAAGCAGGTTTGGAAGAGTTTCTTTGCCTGCTTCAATCGATTCCCGCGCCGCGAGCCCTTTCTGGTCTCGCGGCGTTTTTATACTGTGTCTTGCGAAGATCATTTCCGGCGGCGATGCCAAAATCGTCCCAAATAGCGGCCTTATGGTTAATAAAACCTCAAGATCGGCAATCTCTTTGTGACGATTCAGCAACACTTCATTTCAACAGATTACAGCCGCGTGTTCGATGCCCAATTTGTCCATTTCCCGCCACAAATGAGGAGCAGCGATTATACAGGCAAAGGGGTGAGCCTTTTAGAGAGTGCGTAAACAGTTGATGGGTCAGTTTCCACTTGGTCAGAATGAGCAATCCGGGATTGGGGCGGTGACGTTTCCGATGGGGCCGGAAAGCCGTTATTTCCCGCGGGAATCCCGACATCATCCAGTCTCGAGCACCTCTTTCCGGGCAGTGACGCGATGCGCTGTTTCGACGGCGCCAAGCGTTCGCAGCAGCAGGAATGCTCGTTTGGACACAATTTCCCACTATGTTCGGAAATGTGGCGAATGGCATTGGATTGTTGCCGCGCGAGCCTTCCCAAAGGAAGGTCCGGCTGGTTCGTGCGTCGGTAGGGAATACATTCGCGGACTGTGCGTGATCGGCGGAAACGTCGTGGCGGATGCGAATGGAGCGAAAGAAATCGACTGTTATGTTTAAGTCCGAGTTCATATCAGCGAGAGTGATGCTACTCAGCTTGTCGCTTGCCACCTTCGTGGTACTTACAGGCCAATGTCAGGCATTCGATATCAATGCCGGCGTCACCAAGGAATCCGGTCCTTTCGATCTCTTCAAATTCGGCTTCCGGGCCTACAAGAACGGCCAGAAGGAAGAGGCGGTCGAAGCCTATCGTTACGCCGCCGAGAAGGGCCATACGGGCTCGCGCTGGGCACTGGCCAACATGTATGCCGATGGCGATGGCGTGACCCAGAACGATTTCGAGGCTTTCAAGATCTACAGCGAGATCGCCCAGCAGGGTGTCGAGCCCGGCTCTGAAGACACCGGCTTCTTCATCAATGCGCTGCTTGCGCTTGCCAATTATTACAAGACCGGCATCCAGAACAGCCCGGTCAAGATCGATCTCAGCCAGGCCCGCCAACTCTATTTCCAGGTTGCCTCCACCTTTGGCGTTCCCGAGGCGCAGTTCCAGCTGGCGCAGATGATGCTGACGGGCGAGGGCGGCTCTGCAAATGTGCAGCAGGCCAAGAAGTGGCTGAACCAGGCCCGCAAGAGCGGCCATCCCGGCGCCATGGCGGTCTTCGGCAATATCCTGTTCCAGGAAGGCCAGTCCGCGCGTGGCCTCGCCTTCATGACCGCGGCGCTCGACAAGTGCAAGCCGAAGGATTGCGGCTGGATGGAAGATCTGCAGGAGCAGGCTTTCTCGGTCGCCACCGAGAGCGACCGTCGCGTCGCCGTATCCATGTCGCATCAATTGGATGTTGCCGGTTCCGAGTGACCGGCTTCAACCGGATGATGCCGCCGCTTCCTGGCGCGACAGCATTTCCCTCCGTCTTTCAGGCGGCGTTCCTGTCCGCAAAATCGAGATGTGCAATGACCGGAACGTGGTCCGAGGGCTTTTCCCAGGCGCGGACATGTTTTTCGATGGCCGTGGAGGTCAGGCGGTCGGTCGCTTCCGGCGAGAGCATCAGGTGATCGATGCGGATGCCGTTGTTCTTCGGCCAGGCGCCGGCCTGATAATCCCAGAATGAATAGAGCTTGGTCGCGTCGGTGGTGGCGCGCACCGCGTCGGTGAAGCCGAGATGCTCGAGCTGGCGAAAAGCCTGGCGGGTCTGCGGCAGGAACAGCGCATCATTCTCCCAGACCTTCGGATCGAAGCAGTCGTGCGGTTCCGGGATGACATTGTAGTCGCCGGCCAGGACGATCGGCTCCTCCAGCGCAAGCCTGTCGGCCGCGAATCGCCGCAGACGTTCCATCCAGGCGAGTTTGTAGGGGTATTTTTCGGTATCGATGGGATTGCCGTTCGGCAGATAGAGGCAGCAGACGCGCAACGCGCCATGCCCAGGCACGGAGAAGACCGCCTCGATGAAGCGGGCCTGTTCGTCCGCGTCGTCACCCGGCAGGCCGCGATTGACTTCGTCCGGCTTCGTCTTGGAGAGAATGGCGACGCCGTTGAAGCCCTTCTGGCCATGCGTCTCGACATGATAGCCGAGCGCTTCGATCTCCAGCCGCGGAAAACCTTCGTCGACGGTCTTGATCTCCTGCAGGCAGGCGATGTCCGGGTCGGAATCCTTCAGCCACTGGCACAGATTCTCGATGCGCGCCTTGACGCCGTTGATGTTCCAGGTGGCGATCTTCATGAAGGGTCGGCTCCTCTGCTTCGCCTTCTTTCTATCCGCAGCCGCAGGCCTTGGCCACCATGCAAATGGAAACCGGCCGGGAGCGGGTGCTTCCGGCCGGTGATCAAACTGTGGAAAACAGGAGCGTCAGATCGAAAAACTCGTGCCGCATCCGCAACTTGCGACGGCATTCGGATTCTTGATCTGAAAAGACTGGCCAAGCAGATTGTCGACGAAATCGATCTCGGAGCCGGCCATATAGACCAGCGACAATTGATCGATCAGCACCTTGGCATCGCCCTTTTCGACAATGATGTCATCGTCTTGCGGGCCTTCGGCGAGATCGAACTTATAGGAGAAACCGGAACATCCGCCGCCTTCGACGGCGACGCGCAGCGCGTGCTTGCCGGCTTCGGCGCTGACGATCGCGGCGATTCGCTTTGCCGCCGCGTCCGATAGGGTTACACTTGTCTCAGTCATGCTTTCCTCCTGCCGGGGTCAAGATCCGGAGAGAACCAATGGGCCGTCCGACTTTCAAACGGCTGATATTCGTAGCCTTTATCATGAAAGTGCGGCGGGTGACAGCGATGGTTTGGCGGTTGAGCCGCACGCCATTTTGCTGTTTGTCCTCACTATAGGTATGAAGGGCGTGAAGCGGCGTCAATGGGCCGGCGCATCTTGTATTCGGATGGCATCATCCGAATGTGGGGAAGGCGGCTCAGGGAAATGGAACGATCCTTGCGTGTCCAGTCGGACGCGCGGCGCTTCAACGCCGGAATGGATGGATGATGACGATCGACAGGCATGCATTGGGTTTTGGTTATGGCGAGAAGGCGGTCTATGCGACCGACCCCTGGAGGTCGCGCGGGCGGCTCTATGCGGAAGGGTCGAGCCCGACGCGCTCCGATTTCCAACGCGATCGCGACCGCATCGTGCATACGACGGCATTCCGGCGCCTGAAGCACAAGACCCAGGTGTTCATCGCCCAGGACGGCGATCACTACCGCACGCGCCTGACGCATACGATCGAGGTGGCGCAGGTGGCGCGTGCGCTCGCACGGGCGCTTAGGCTCGACGAGGATCTCGCCGAGGGCGTCGCGCTGGTCCATGATTTCGGCCATACGCCCTTCGGTCATACCGGCGAGGATGCGCTGCACGAGATGCTGGTGCCCTATGGCGGTTTCGACCACAATGCCCAATCCTTGCGCATCGTGACGAAGCTGGAGCGGCGCTACGCCGAATTCGACGGCCTCAACCTCACCTGGGAAACTTTGGAAGGGCTGGTCAAGCACAATGGCCCGCTGCTGACGCCCGACGGCAAGGAAACGCGCGGACCGGTGCCGCAGCCGATCCTCGACTACTGCGAACTCCACGACCTGGAAATCGCCACCTATGCCAGCCTCGAGGCCCAGGTCGCGGCCATCGCTGACGATATCGCCTACAATACCCACGACATCGACGACGGCCTGCGCTCGGGCTATCTGACCTTCGAGATGCTGGAGGAAGTGCCGTTCCTGTCGAAGCTGATGGCCGAGGTGAGGGAGCGCTACCCGCATCTGGAGCCGAGCCGCTTCACCCACGAGATCATGCGCCGGCAGATCACCCGCATGGTCGAGGATGTGATTGCCGTCTCGCAGCAGGCCTTGAGCGAGATCAAGCCCGGCAGCGTCGGCGATATTCGCGCCGCCGGCCGCGTTATTGCCGCCTTCTCGCCGGAGATGGCCGAGACGGACAAGCAGATCAAGCAGATGCTGTTCAAGCGCATCTACCGTCATCCCGACATCATGCGCATCCGCGCCGGCGCCGCGCAGATCGTAACGGACCTGTTCCGGGCCTATATGGACAATCCCAAGGAGATGCAGAGCCACTATTGGGTCGATCATATTGCCGGGCTTGCCGTCGCCGCCAAGGCGCGCCATGTCGGTGACTATCTGGCCGGCATGACCGACACCTATGCGATCAGTGCCCACAGGCGTCTGTTTGACCAGACTCCCGATTTGCGGTAGGCAGCGGCGGCGTCGGGCCGAAGCGGCCCGCCCAAGCGACATGTGGACGATATGATGAACCTTTTCACCGACTTCGAAGTAAGAATTAAGAACGCCCTTGAGCAAATTGATATTGTGAGAGAAAAGCGATCCGAACTCGACTTCGGACGTATCGGCGTGGAGCCGCCGCGCGACGCCAGCCATGGCGATGTCGCCACCAACGCGGCCATGGTCTTGTCAAAGCCGCTGGGCACGAATCCGCGTGCGCTCGCTGAAATCATCATCGGCAAGCTGAAGGAGGATGCCGATGTCGCCGAGGTTTCGGTGGCCGGTCCGGGCTTCATCAACATCCGTCTTTCGGTCGGCTATTGGCAGCGCCTGCTGGCGACAATGATCTCCGAAGGCGAGAAGTTTGGCCGTTCGACGCTCGGCGCCGGCCAGAAGGTCAATGTCGAATATGTCTCGGCCAACCCGACCGGGCCGATGCATGTCGGCCATTGCCGTGGCGCCGTTGTCGGCGACGCACTGGCCAACCTGCTCGGTTTCGCCGGCTATGAGGTCACCAAGGAATACTATATCAACGACGCCGGCTCGCAGATCGACGTGCTGGCGCGGTCGGTCTTCATCCGTTACCGCGAGGCGCTCGGCGAGCAGGTCGGCGAGATCCCGGCCGGTCTTTATCCCGGCGACTATCTGGTTCCCGTTGGCGAGGCTTTGGTCAAGGAATTCGGCAGCAAGCTTCGCGGCATGACGGAAGAGCAGTGGCTTCCGATCGTCAAGGATCGCGCCATCGACGCGATGATGGCGATGATCCGCGAGGACCTGCAGGCGCTGAACGTTCATCACGACGTCTTCTTCTCGGAGCGGACCCTGCACGCCAACGGCGCCGCGCTGATCCGCACCGCCATCAACGACCTGACCTTCAAGGGCTATGTCTACAAGGGCGCGCTTCCGCCACCGAAGGGGCAGTTGCCGGAGGACTGGGAAGATCGTGAGCAGACCCTGTTCCGTTCGACGGAAGTGGGCGACGATATCGACCGGCCGCTGATCAAGTCGGACGGTTCCTACACCTATTTCGCCGCCGACGTGGCGTATTTCAAGAACAAGTTCGACCGTGGCTTCAACGAGATGATCTATATTCTCGGCGCCGACCATGGCGGCTACGTCAAGCGGCTGGAAGCCGTCGCGCGTGGCGTGTCGGAAGGCAAGGCGAAGCTGACCGTGCTGCTGTGCCAGCTCGTCAAGCTGTTCCGTGACGGTGAGCCGGTGAAAATGTCGAAGCGCTCGGGTGATTTCGTCACCCTGCGCGAAGTGGTGGACGAGGTCGGCCGCGATTCCGTGCGCTTCATGATGCTGTATCGGAAGAATTCCGAGCCGCTGGATTTCGATTTCGCCAAGGTGACGGAGCAGTCCAAGGACAATCCGGTCTTCTACGTGCAATATGCGCATGCCCGCTGCATGTCGGTCTTCCGTCAGGCCAGGGAAGCGTTCCCGGACCTCGATATCGCCTCGCTCGATCTGGCCAAGGCTGTCGTCGGCACGATCTCCGATCCGGCCGAATTGCAGCTGATCGCCAAGATTGCCGAATTCCCGCGAATCATTGAAGCTGCGGCTCATTCGCAGGAACCGCATCGCATCGCATTTTATCTTTACGATTTGGCCAGTTCGTTCCACGGACACTGGAACAAAGGTAAAGATTTACCTGAATTACGATTTGTTAACGATAAGAACCGAGAATTAAGCATTGCCAGACTTGGGCTGGTGCACGCTGTCGCGTCGGTTTTGAAGTCGGGTCTTGGTATAACCGGGACCGCAGCACCGGATGAAATGCGATAACGTCACCATTTACCCACATTGCGCTGGCATTTAACTGTAGCGTTTGCGAGTGGATTGGGTGATGGCAGAAAAACAGTTGGCGTATCGCGCAAGCGGAAACGACGGGTTCTTTGCGGATGATGATCCGCTGGCCGAACTCGCCCGCATCGTCGGTTTCGAGCCGCGGCCAGCAGCCCAGGCTGCGCCCGCGTCTCAGCGGCAAGACCCCGCCTTTGACCTTGAAGACGAACTCCTCAGGGAGTTCGAGCGTTACGATACGCCGCGTTTGAGTCCTGCCGATGACATTCCGGTCGCGCCGGAAGATCAGTCGCTCGCCGCCGAGACGGAGCCCGCTCATCGGGCCGCTCCGGCCAGCATCGAACCGCAATTTGTCGAGCCGCAACAGTCCATTGCTCCGGTCAAGCCCACCATTGGTGCGCGTGATCTGATCGACGAGCTGGAAATGTCGATCGCTCCGGCCTTGCAGCAGCCTGCACCGGTTCCGGCTGCGCCGCAGCCCGTTGCTGCTCCGCAGGCGATCAAGCCGACCCCGCAATCCGCCGCCGCCACCGTGCGGTTGCCGATCGCCAATTTTACCCTGGCGTCCGCATCGGATGCGCGTGAGCAGCCGAAATCTGCCGCTTCCGTCGCGCCGCCGGTCGCTCCTGTGCAGGCCATCGAAACCGCGCACGATTTCGATTTGCCGGCCGCACGCGACGTCCCGCAGGCAGAACCCGCTGCGCCGCAGCCGGTCGCCGCAGCGCCGGCGCCAGTCAAGCCTGTCGCCTTCGACGCGGCGGCTCTTGCCGCCGAGATCGACGATCTGCTGGCGGATGTCGATCGCTACCCGGTTCCGGCCCGCAGCAACGTCCCCGAAGAGAAGGTCGAGCCGGCCTTCGAGGCCTTTGTTTCGCAGCCCGCTCCGCCGCCGGTCGCTCCCGTGGCTGCCGCTCCGGTCGTGTCCACCGCGCCCGCAGCAGCCGTGCGCGAAGAGGTGAAGCCGATCACCCTGCAGGCCGATGATCCTTTCATTGGCGATGATTTCGAATTCGATCTTGCCGATATCGAGATGGAACTTGCCCAACTCGATCTTGCCGAAGCCAAGGCTGCTGCTCCGGTAGCGCCGGCGGCTCCGGTGGCTGCAGCATCTCAGCCCGCACCGGTCATCTCCAGGGCAACGCCGGTGATCCCGGCCCCGGCCGCACCCGTTGCCGCAGCGCCGGCCGCCATCGTGCCGCCGGTCGTGGAAGCGCCGAAGCCCGCACCGGTTCAGCCGGTTGTCGCCGCCGCGCCGGTGGCGCAGAAGGCAGCGCCGACCCTCGACATCGATCAGGCATTGCCTTTCGATCCGTCGGAAATTGCCGATACGGAAGATCGCGTCGAGACCTTCGAAGGCTCGCATGTTCCGAACCTGCCGCCCGTCGAGCCGGAAGCGCCGATCGCGGTTTCGCCGGAATATGATTTCGATCTCGACGCGGAAATGGCGAGCCTGTTCGGCACGCCCGCCAAGGAAACGGCATCCGATCCGATCAAGCCTGCCGTTGCTGCGGCGCTCGGCGGAGCCGCCACGGCTGCCTCCTGGTCCAAGAATGCAGCGGCGCAACCCGCCCCGGCGGCAGCCAAGCAGCCCGTCGAGGAGTTCGACGAATTCGAGCGTGCGTTGGAGGAAGATTTCCGCCGCAGCTATCGCGAAGCGGCCAATCCGGTCGAGAACGTCGCCCGCATGACGCTGAACCCGACGGCTAGCGCCTATCGCCGTCCGGTACGCTCCTTCCGTGGCATGGCGACGGCGGCCGCCGTCATCGCGGTTCTTGGCCTTGGCGCCTATGGCGTCTACGGCTGGGTTCGTCATGGCTCGCCCATCTCCAGCTTCTCCGGCGAGCCGCGGGTGATCACCGCCGATGCCGATCCGGTGAAGGTCGCTCCGGAAAATCCGGGCGGCACCGTTGTCCCGAACCAGGACAAGGCCGTTTATGATCGCGTCGCTGGCGACGGCAATGCGGCGCCCAAGCAGAAGGAACTGGTTTCCTCCAACGAGCAGCCGGTCGATGTCGTTCAGAAGACCTTGATCCCGGAAGCCGTATCGCCGGATGACGGCAGCGCCGATCAGGTCTCGCCGACGCCGGTCGGCGAAACCGAGGACCCGCGTCTGCTGCCGAACGGCAACAATGCCGATGTGGCCTCCAATGATGATGCCCAGGTTCCGTCGGTCTCGCCGCGCAAGGTGCGCACGATGATCGTCAAGCCGGATGGTTCGCTGGTTGCTCGCGATGAGCCTGTCGTCGACAATACCACGACGGCGGCTTCTCCCGCTTCGACACCGAAGACCGCCGCTGCAAAGCCGGTCAGCAACACCCAGGTTGCAGCCGCCGATGTTCGGCAGGATGCTCAGCCGGCAGCCGCTGACGACGATGCGGCCAGCGCCGAAAGCACGCCGATCCGGGTCGTCAAGACGACGCCGCTTCCGAGCTCGCGCCCGGCACAGCAGCCGGCCAAGGCTGCGGCGGCGGATAGCGCCAACGCGACTGCCCGTCCGGCCGCTGCTCCGGCCCAGCCGAAGCCGCAGCCGCAGCAGGTTGCTTCCGCAAGCCCGGCAGCAGCTCCGGCCGCACCAGCCGCATCGGCAAGCGCCAGCGGCGCTTATGGCGTGCAGATCGCCTCTCTGCCTTCCGAGGCCGAGGCACAGCGGTCGCAGGCAAATATGAAGGCCAAGTTCGCCAGCGTCATCGGCGGTCATCCGCTTGAAATTCGCAAGGCCGACATTGCCGGCAAGGGCACGTATTATCGCGTCCGCGTCGTCGCCGGCTCCAAGGACGAAGCGGCCGATCTCTGCCAGCGCTTCCGTGCCGCAGGCGGCACCTGCCTGATTTCGAAGTAAGCGATCAGGACCGGACAGCTTAAAGTGGCGGGCGAAGGCCCGCCATTTTCGTTTGTAACGGCTTCTTCCTGTGTATCTCGCCTTGACGTCCTTCGCATTTCGCGGCGCGGCGGCTATGATTCGGACATGACCGAATCAAAATCCATGATCCTCGGCTGTAGCGGCCATTCCATCACCCCCGAAGAGCGTTCCTTCTATCAGGCGGAGCAGCCCTGGGGCTTCATCCTTTTCGGGCGCAATATTTCCGAGCCGGCGCAGATCTCCGATCTTGTCGCTTCCCTGCGCGATAGCGTCGGCCGCGATGCGCCTGTCTTTATCGATCAGGAAGGCGGCAGGGTGCAGCGCATCCGCCCGCCGCTTCTGCCGCACTATCCATCCGGTCAGGCCTTGGGAGACATCTATCGCCAGGATCGGCAGAGGGGACTTCGCGCCGCCTGGCTGATGTCGCGCCTCCACGCCTTCGATCTGTTGAAATTCGGCATCAATGTCGATTGCCTGCCCGTGCTCGACGTGCCGGTCGAGGGATCGAGCAACGTCATCGGCAATCGCGCCTATGGCGGCGATCCCGTAACCGTGGCGGAGATGGGCCGCGCGGCGGCCGAGGGGCTCAAGGCCGGCGGCGTTCTGCCGGTCATGAAGCATGTGCCCGGCCATGGTCGTGGTTTCGCCGACTCGCATCACGAATTGCCGGTCGTCACTGTTTCGCGCGCCGAGCTTGAAGCCCATGATTTCCCGCCCTTCGTCGCGCTCAAGGACGAATTGATGGCGATGACCTGCCATGTCGTCTTTTCCGATATCGACCCCGCCAAT
>JASGEG010000127.1:0-2596 GCA_047606605.1 Rhizobium sp. | reverse complement strand
TTGATTTTCAAAGAGAAATTTACAATCATCCGTTACAAAGCTTGTAACAAAACGGATGATTTGCGATGGCGCGCAACCCTCGAAACTTCCTTGATCGCGATGGCCGCTACTTCGCTCGGATCGTTATCCCGAAAACGTTGCGGCCTTTTCTCGACAACAAGACAGAGCTTCGCGAGGCCCTTGGCCCCGACCGGCGCACAGCTATTGCCCGACACGCTACCGCGCTTGCCGGACTTCAGGCGAAGATTGCCGTTGCCGAACGAAAGGCACAGATCGCCAAGGGCGAACCGATCACACCCGGTCGCTATCCCCTTCCGGTAGATCAGATCGCGCTACGCAGCTACAATGAACGCTTGGCCTTTGACGACATTTTGCGGAACTCCGGGCCGCAATGGGCAAGCACCGGCATCGATGATTTGCATGTCGCGCTCTTGCGGGATGGCATCGCGGGCACGCTGAACGACGCCGTGCTTGAAAGGCTTGTTGGCGAGAGGATCGAACGCTACCGCCGCCTTGGCAATACGACTGTGGTGAACGGCAGCGATGAATGGCGCACGCTCGCCCGCGCCTTGTGCATGTCGGAATATGAAGCGCTTGCCCGCGTGGCAGAGCGCGACGAGGGGGATTTTACTGGCAAGCCCGAAGCCCCTATGCTCGCGAAGGCCGTCGAAGTTGACGAGGTTGCCGCCGACGTGAAGGTGTCGGAATTCAACAACCTCACCTTTGAGAACGTCATACAGGAGAAGGAACGCCGCACCGGCAACGGTCTAGGCGGGCATGTCAAATCAGACGCTACCCTCAAGAAGTATCGCAACGCCGTGCACGATTTCGAGCATCACCGGCGTTCAAAGAAGGTTGCGACCGTCACTCTTGAAGAAGGTGAGGCGTGGCGCGACGCTATGCTGAATGCAGGCGAGTTGAGCCGGAAGACGATCAGCGACAAGCTGGCCGCGATCAGCGCTATCTTGGGATGGGCGCAAGATCAATCCAAGGGAAAGCTGTTCTCCAATCACCCGAAGGGAACCCCGTTCGATCACCTCGATAAGCCTGTGCCAGAAGAGCGGGACAGCGCGGAGAAGACTTATCCGTTGGAATTGGCCCGCAGCGTTCTTAAAGCGGCGAGGGCGGAGACCGATAAGCCGAATTGCCGCTGGATACCATGGTTGCTGGCATACACCGGCTTGCGCATTAGCGAGGCGCTGCAATTGGATAAAACCGATGTTTACGAAGTTGAGGGGCATTGGTTTGTTCATATTCGAGTGGGCGACGGTCGCACGACGAAGACGCGCAAGCGGCGGAAAATTCCAGTGCATCAGGCGCTTATCGCTGAAGGTTTCATTGATTTCGTAAAAAGCCGACCTGCCGGCAAGCTCTTCCCCGGCGGCACTGCCGAAGACCAGCGCATTCGCGAATGGTTGCACGACGGGCCGTTGAAAGGGCTGGTAGACCCGCCATCTCCCAATCACGGTTTCCGGCACCTTTTCGAAGATGCCTTGTTCGGTGGCGTCAATCACAAGGCCGCGCTTTACATCGCGGGCAGGGCGTCCGGCACGTCGGCGGATGACTACGGCGGCAGCGATTTGCGCCTTATCGAGCTTGCGAATGAAATGGCGAAACTTCGCGATTTCTTGGCCGCAGCATAGAAAATAGGATAAAAATCCTATTTTTTAGGAAAATAATCAAATAAGGGATTCACACCGGATTCTGAGTATGGGACAATAGCCTCAAGTTGATCTTGAGGACTAATTGTTGATGTTTGCAGGTTTAAAGAACGCTTTCGGCTTCCGAGACGAGCAGAAGGCGATTTCTGTCAGCGAACAAGCGGAAGTAATTCTTCTCGATATCCGCTCTACCGCCTCAAATATTCATGTTGGCTCTCGAAATGCTAGGGAAGTTCCCGCAGTCGATTGCGCGATAGACATTATTGCCAAGAAGAACGGCGACATTCCTTTCAAGTTCTTCACGCGCGAGACGCGGGAAACTGTCCGCGACCATCCCGCCTACAAGCTCATTCATGATGAGGCGAACGCTTTCACCAGCGCCGCGCAGCTTCGCATTGATCTTTCGGTCGATGCGATGCTTTACGACCAAGGCGGGCATGCTTTCGTTATCCGGTCCAGCGACGACCGGCCTATTGCTCTTCAGCGCCTTAAACCCGGCACCGTGCAGAACTGCTTTGAAGACGACGACACGCCCTATTACCTTGTGTCTGACAAGCGCGGCCAACGCCGATACGAATTCACCGACATTCTTCATATCCAGCCCTACGGCTGCAAGGCACCGATCAAGACGGCTCGCGAAGCTATCGCGCTCGCCATGGCCTTCGAACGGCATATGGCCGGCTTGCTCGCCAATGGTGGCCGTCCGTCCGGCATCATCAAGGCGAAGAAGCCGTTGGACCCAGAAGCGAAGAAGAAGCTTTCCGAAAGCTGGTTTACGACCCACGGCGGCAAGAATGCAGGCGGCACAGCCGTTCTTGACGAGGAAATGGATTACCTGCAACTCGCCCTGAATCTGGTTGACGCGCAGTTTGCGGAAAGCCGCGTTGAGCAAATCCGTGAGATTGCCCGCGCATTCAAAATCCCGCCGACGATGT
>JASGEG010000126.1:0-3231 GCA_047606605.1 Rhizobium sp. | reverse complement strand
GGAAAGCCTGTTGTCAGTGATTGAGGACGGCGCGCAGGAAACCGCGCGTCCGCTCTTCGCGGGGCGTGTCGAATATGTCGGAGGGCGTGCCCGCCTCGACGATGCGCCCGCCGTCCATGAAGATGACGCGGTCGGCGACCTGGCGGGCGAAACCCATCTCGTGGGTGACGACCACCATGGTAACGCCGGTGCCGGCGAGCGTGCGCATCACGTCGAGGACCTCGCCCACCATTTCCGGGTCAAGGGCGGAGGTCGGCTCGTCGAAGAGCAGTACCTTCGGCTCCATGGCGAGCGCACGCGCGATGGCGACGCGCTGCTGCTGGCCGCCGGAAAGCTGGGTCGGGTATTTCTCCGCCTGCCCGGCGATGCCGACGCGGGCGAGTAGGTCCCGCGCCTTGCGCTCGGCTTCCGCTGGAGCGGTTCCGCGCACGCGCATCGGTGCCAGCATCACGTTGCGCAGCACCGTCATATGTGGAAAGAGGTTGAACGACTGGAACACCATGCCGACCTCTGCCCGCACTTTGGAGAGCGCCGCGCCCTCTTCGACGCGAATGCCGTCCACGGTGATGGTGCTTTGCGGATCGAAGGGTTCCAGATGATTGATGCAGCGGATCAGCGTCGATTTGCCCGAGCCGGAGGGGCCGATGACGCAGACCACCTCGCCCTCGGTGATATCGAGGTCGATACCGTGGAGCACGGTGAAGATGCCGTAAGCCTTTTTCAGTCCGCGGATTGAAATCAGAGCGGTCATCAGTGCCTCCCCCGGCTAAAATAGGTCTCGAGCCTGGCGACCACCGTGACCAGCGGCCAGAGCAACGCGATATAGATGATGGCGGCCCCGATCAGCGGGGTCGGATTGGCGGCGAGTGACTGGGCCTGCGTCGCCTGCTTCAGGAGGTCGGGCATGGCGACCACGGAAGCGAGCGCCGTGTCCTTCAGCACATTGATGCAGTTGTTGGTGAGCGGCGGGATGACGATGCGGATCGCCTGCGGCAGGATGATGTCGACCATCGTGTGCCGGTTGGACAGGCCGAGCGCCGCCGATGCCTCAAACTGGCCGTTGGGGATCGCCTCGATGCCGGCCCGGAAGATTTCTGCTGTATAGGCGGCCGAGACGAGGCTGAGCGCCGTGACCGCCGACAGGAAGGGTGACAGTTTTATCCCGACGAAGGGCAGCGCGTAATAGACGATGATAAGCAGCACCAAAAGCGGGATCGACCGGAAGATGTCGATATAGACGCGGATCAGCAGCTTGCAGAAAGCTGGCGCATAAAGGCGGGCCACGGCAAGGACGAGCCCTCCCATCAGTCCGCACAGGATGCTCGTGATGCCGATCTGAAGCGTGACGACCAGCCCCCACATTAGTTGTGGCAGACTGTCGAGTAGCACCCTGACGTTGAAGAACGTGTTGATGAGGTTCATGCTTGGAAAGCTCCCGTGGAAGGCCGGCGGGGGCTGAAAGCCCCGCCGGAGCGCCGGTTACTTGGCGGCAGGCATGTCGAGGACGGCGACCGTCGAGGTAGTGTTCTCGGCCTTCGCGCCGAACCAGGCCTCATGCAGCTTCGCGATGAAGCCCTCGCCCTTCAGGGTGGTGATGACGGCATTCACTTCCATAGCGAGCGGATCGCCCTTGTTGAACATCATCGAGTACTTCTCACCGGTCGGGATGCGCTCGACGACCTTCAGCTCGGGCTTGTCCTTGACATAGTAGAGAAGAGCCGGAATATCGCTGATATAGCCGTCGATGCGGCCGGCGGCGAGATCGAGCATCGCAGGGGAAAGTCCCTCGAAGCGGCGAATTTCGCCGAATTTGTAGTCAGCCTTGTGCTTGTCGGCCCACATGTCTCCCGTCGATCCGGTGTCGACGCCGACGGCCTTGCCTTTCATATCCTTGAGGCCGCCGATCCCGGACGAGGCTATGACGGTGAGCGATTGGTCGCTATCATAGTACGGTTGGGCGAAGGAAACGGATTCCAGCCGCTTGTCGGTGATGGTGATCGAGGAGATCGCGACATTGATCCGGCCCGACTGAACGGCGGAAAACAGGCCATTGAACGGTGTGTTGACGAATTCGACCGATTTTCCGAGCCGCTTGCCGATCTCGTTGACGAGGTCGACCTCGAAGCCAACGACCTTCCCGCCCGCGTCCTGGAACTCCCATGGAACATTGCCGATATTGGCGCCAACCGTCAGGTCGGCGGCATGGGCTGCGACGGTTCCGATGGCGGCGCAGACCGCGGAAAGAAAGGCGATTTTGAGTTTCGATGCAAGTGTCATTGGTTCCCCGTGTTTTTACGTGTGACTTCACTTGGCATGGCCTTATGGTCTGACCAGTTAGACCATAAGGCCATGCGCTTTTCCACTTTGCAAGAGCGCGGATGAAAAATAGATTTGGTCACCTGTCTTGAGCAGGGATCGGGAAGAGGTGAGAATGCTCAATAAAACGTTGGTTCCACAGTCAGTAGCTCGTGAAATCCAGACAATGATAACGGGAGGGGCACTGAAGCCGGGCGAAAAGATACCCTCCCAGCGCACATTTTCGCAGAAATTCGGCATTAGCCGCGCCTCGCTACGCGAGGCGTTGCTGACCCTGGAGACGCTTGGCCTGTTGAAGACCGAACCCGGCCGCGGGACATTCGTCGTCGCGCGCCCGCAGGAACAGACAGACCACATGGCGCCCTGGCGTTATTCCGACAGCTATTCCATATTCGATGTGTTCCAGACCCGCATCATGATCGAGGGAGAGATCGCGCGGCTGGCAGCCGGGCGCTTGACCCAGTCGCAGGTCGAGCAGATGGAAACAGCGACGCGAACGATGGAGGAGGGCTGGGCCCGCCAGGACCGACTGGCGAACGTGGAGGCCGATCTCGAATTCCACGGCATCATCGTGTCGGCTTGTTCCAACGCGATGTTGCGCGCGCTCTACGATGCAACGCGCCAACAACTGACGGAGACTCAGCGTCAGCCGATTCCCATAACGAATCCCGAACGCATGCGGGAATCGATCGCGGAGCACCGGCGGATCATCGCCTCGCTTGCCGCCAATGACGGCGTTGGCGCAAAGCGGGAAATGGAAAGACATATCCGAAACACAGCGCAATGCGCGGGGCTTGCGCCTTGATGCCTCCATTCCCCCTTGGGGCTATGTGTGGACGGCCCCAAGGGGGAATGGAGGCATCAAGGCGCAAGCCCCGCGCATTGCGCTGTGTTTCGGATATGTCTTTCCATTTC
>JASGEG010000125.1:0-5149 GCA_047606605.1 Rhizobium sp. | reverse complement strand
CCTCAAACATGTCGGCCTCCAAATCACCAACACACTTGAATCAGACTCGTCACCTTTCCGAAATCCCCGTTAACCTGAGTTCACAGCCGTGCACTCCGGCACCCCCTGCGAATCACGCATATGCGGTGGATCGGCCTCTCTTCGCCTCGATGATCGCAGGGGCGCATGGCGGCGCGGGCCAGCCGGCACGGCTGGCGCCATCCTCAAGGAACCGTCGTTCACGAACGGTCGTTTCCCTGATCCCATTCTTCGGGACTGTCGTCATGGCCGCCGAAGCCATGCATCCTCAGCGCCCATTGCAGGCCGATCACGCCGCCCTTGATCGGCTGGATGGCGGCAAGCGCTGTGATCACCGTGATCGGCGCCCAGATGGCGAGATGCGCCCAGATCGGCAGCGGATAGGCCATGTCGACCATCATGTAGCCGCCGACGACGATATGGCCGAGCACGAGGATCACCAGATAGGGCGGCAGGTCGTCGGCGCGCTGGTGGGACATGTCCTCGCCGCAGGCGGCACAGCGCTCCACAGGCTTCAGGAAGCTGCGAAAGAGCTTGCCGGTGCCGCAGCGCGGACAGCGGTTCAGCATGCCGCGCATGATCGAGCGTCCGAGGGGGCGCTCCGCCTCTTCGGGATGGCCGTAGCGGATGGTGGTATCGGACGGGCTGCTCGTCATGAATGCTTCCTTCCTGCCGGCAGCCGTCAGTCATCGGCGGCCGCGCGGTGGCCTCGTTCCGGGCGCCTTGCGCGCCGGGCTCTTGTTGCGGCGCGTCGCCTTGTGGAAGGAACGCACGGCGGTTGGCATCGGACGACCGTCGCTCAGCATCTCGAAGCGCAGGGCGCCGGCAAGCGGGATCGCTTCCGCCAGACGCACCGTCACGCTGTCGCCGAGGCGATAGCCGAGCCCCGTCTTTTCACCGGTCAGCGCCTGATGCGCCTCGTCATAGATGAAATAATCGGAGCCGAGCGTAGATATAGGGATGAAACCGTCTGCGCCATAGTCGGGCAGGGTGACAAAAAGTCCCGCCTTGGTGACGCCGCCGACGCGCGCCTGGAATTCCTCGCCGACGCGGCCGGCGAGATGGTGGGCGATCAGCCGGTCGACCGTCTCGCGCTCGGCCGCCATGGCGCGGCGTTCGAAGGTGGAAATCTCAGCGGCGATATCGTCGAGAGTGGCCTCCTCGTCGGGCGTGATGCCGCCTTCGCCGAAGCCGAGCGAGCCGACGAGGGCGCGGTGCACGATCAGGTCCGCATAACGGCGGATCGGCGAGGTGAAATGCGCGTATTTCATCAGGTTCAGGCCGAAATGGCCGATATTGTCGGGGCTGTAGATCGCCTGGCTCTGCGAGCGCAGCACCATCTCGTTGACCATGGTCTGGTGCGCGGTCCCCTCGGCCTTCGCCAGAATGCCGTTGAAGCTGTTGGCGCGGACATTGCCGCCTTTGGCAAGCGAAATGCCGAGCGTTGCCAGGAATTCGCGCAGCACTTCCTGCTTGGCGAGCGTCGGGCCGTCATGGATGCGGTAGATCAGCACCTGCTGCTTCTTTTCCAGCGTCTCGGCGGCGGCGACGTTCGCCTGGATCATCATTTCTTCGATGAGCTTGTGGGCATCGAGGCGCGGCGGCACGAAGACGCGGTCCACCGTGCCATCGGCCTTTAGGAGGATCTTGCGTTCGGGCATGTCGAGTTCGAGCGGCTGGCGCCGGTCGCGGCCGCGCTGCATGACCCTGTAGGCGTGCCAGAGCGGCTTCAGGATCGGCTCCAGCATCGGTCCGGTCTTGTCGTCCGGCTGGCCGTCGATCGCCGCCTGTGCCTGCTGGTAGGAGAGCTTGGCAGCACTCTTCATCATGATGCGGTGGAAGGTATGCCCCGCCTTGCGGCCTTCCTTGGAAAAGATCATCCGCACGGCCAGCGCCGGTCGATCGACGCCTTCCTTGAGCGAGCAGAGATCGTTGGAGATGCGCTCCGGCAGCATCGGCACGACGCGGTCGGGGAAATAGACCGAATTGCCGCGCTTCAGCGCCTCGCGGTCGAGCGCGGAGCCGGGGCGGACATACCAGGACACGTCGGCTATGGCGACGGTGACGATCACGCCGTCGGGATTGTCGGGCGAGGGGTCCATTTCGGCATAGACGGCGTCGTCATGGTCCTTGGCGTCGGCGGGGTCGATGGTGATCAGCGGCAGGCTGCGCCAGTCCTCGCGATGCGCCATGGTGGCCGGCTTTGCGGCGTCCGCTTCGGCGATGGCCGCCGGCGGGAAGACGTGCGGAATGCCATGCGCATGGATGGCGATCATCGAGATCGCCTTTTCCGAAGCCACGGAACCGACGACCGACAGGACCTTGGCGCGCTGCAGGCCGAAACGGCCGAGCCGCGCCACTTCAACCTCGACCAGATCGCCGTCCTTGGCTTCGCCGGTATAGTCCGGATCGATCACCATTTCCTCGCCGCGCCGTTCGATCGGCATCAGCCGTCCGCCGCCGCCCGGCGTTTCGCGGAAGACGCCCATGGAGGCGGCCTGCCGCTTGTCGATGACTTTGATGATGCGTGCCGTGTAGGCTGGGCCGCCACGGTCGACGGCCGGGAATATCTTGGCGAGAATGCGGTCGCCCATGCCGGCGACGGGAGCCTTGCCCTTGCCGTTGCGCCCGGCGGGCGAGGAGGATTGCCGGACGAGGACGGCGGGCGCGACGCCGCTCTCTTCGGCCCATTCCGTCGGACGGGCGATCAACTCGCCGTCCTTGTCGCGGGTGGTGATGTCGAGCACGGCGATCGGCGGCAGCGCGCCGGGGCGGATGAGCGATTTGCGGCTCTTCTGCACCATGCCGTCCTGTTCGAGCTCACGCAGCAGGGCCTTGAGCTCGACGCGGGCCTCGCCCTTCAGCCCGAAGGCCTTGGCGATTTCCCGCTTGGACGCCTGCTGCGGATGCTCGGCGATGAAGCGCAGCAGAACCTCGCGCGGCGGCAGGACGCCGTGGATGATCGCCATCATCGGCTCCGCGTCACCGCCTTTTTTCGTCACGCGGTCTGCCTTGCCGGAGCGGCGCTCCGGCGATGAATTCCTGCCGCGCGGTTCTTTGCTCACTCTGCGCTCTTCTTTGCTGTCTTCGCCTTGGCAGCCGCCTTGGCCTTCGGCTTGGCGGTGGTCTTCGTCGTCTTGCCGGCTGCTGCCGCTGTCTTGCTCTTTGCCTTTGCAGGCGCCTTGGCACTCTTCCCGCCGCCGGCCTTACCCGCCTTGGCGGCGATCAGCACAAGCGCTTCCTCGACGGTGATGGCCTGCGGGTCCGTGCCCTTCGGCAGGGTGGCATTGACCTTGCCCCAATTGACATAAGGCCCGTATTTGCCGTCGCGAACCGTGATCGAACCGCCGCCGTCGGGATGCTCGCCGAGATCCTTCAGCGCCGCCGGCGTGCCGCCGCGCCCGCCACCGGCCGCCTTGCTCTGCTTTTCGGCAAGCACGGTGACGGCGCGATTGAGCCCGACGGTGAAGACGTCTTCGACGCTTTCGAGATTGGCATAGCTGCCGTCATGCAGCAGGAACGGCCCGTAGCGGCCGATGCCGGACGAGATCATCTTGCCGGTTTCCGGATGCTTGCCGATATCGCGCGGCAGCGAGATCAGCGCCATAGCCTTTTCGTAATCGATATCCTCGGGCTTCCAGCCCTTCGGCAGCGAGGCGCGCTTGGCTTCCTTGCCGTCGCCGCGCTGGATATAGGGCCCGAAACGGCCGGAGCGCAGCGTCAGCTCCTCGCCGGTCACCGGATCGGTGCCGAGCGCCTTCGGTTCGTTCAGTCCACTGGATTCGGCTTCCGCGCCGCCATCCGAGGAAAGCTGGCGCGTATAGTTGCATTCCGGATAGTTCGAGCAGCCGATGAAGGCGCCGTATTTGCCGAGCTTCAGCGACAGGTTGCCCGTGCCGCAGACCTGGCAGATGCGGGGATCGCTGCCGTCCTCGCGCTTGGGGAAGACCAGCGGCGCCAAAGCTTCGTTCAGCGCGTCGAGCACGTTGGTGACGCGCAGTTCCTTGGTGTCCTCGATCTGGGCGAAGAAATCGCGCCAGAAGTCACGCAGCACGTCCTTCCAGTTCAATTCGCCGGCGGAGATCCGGTCGAGCTTCTCTTCGAGATCGGCGGTGAAGTCGTATTCGACATATTTGGTGAAGAAGCTTTCGAGGAAAGCGGTCACCAGCCGGCCCTTGGCCTGCGGCACCAGCTTTCGCTTGTCGATCGTCACATAGTCGCGGTCGCGCAGCGTCGCCAGCGTCGCCGCATAGGTCGACGGGCGGCCGATGCCGAGTTCTTCCATCTTCTTGATCAGCGAGGCTTCCGAATAGCGCGGCGGCGGTTCGGTGAAATGCTGGGTCGAATTGATCTTCTGCTTGGCGAGATTTTCGCGGGCATTGATCTCCGGCAGGCGGCCATCCTCGTCGTCGGCATCGTCGCTCTGCTCGCCGTCTTCCTTCTGGTCGGTATAGGCGGCAATGAAGCCGTCGAAGCGGATCACCGAGCCGACGGCGCGCAGGCCGGCCTTCTCACCGGCATTGTCGGCGAGGATCTCGACCGTGGTGCGCTCGATCTCGGCCGAGGCCATCTGGCTGGCGATGCCGCGCTTCCAGATCAGGTCGTAAAGCTTGAGCTGGTCGGCATCGAGGAACTTGCGGACGCGGTCGGGTGACCGGTCGAAATCCGTCGGGCGGATCGCCTCGTGGGCTTCCTGCGCGTTTTTCGCCTTGGTCGAATAGAAGCGCGCCTTTTCCGGCAGGTAGCGGTTGCCGAACTGGTCGGCGATGGAGCGCCGCGCCGCATCGATCGCTTCCGGCGCCATCTGCACGCCGTCCGTTCGCATATAGGTGATGAGACCGACGGTCTCGCCGCCGATATCGACGCCTTCATAGAGCTTCTGTGCCACCTGCATGGTGCGCGAGGCCGAGAAGCCGAGCTTGGAGGAGGCGGCCTGCTGCAGGGTCGAGGTGGTGAAGGGCGGGCTCGGATTGCGCTTGACCGGTTTGGCCTCGACGCTCTCGACGACATAGGCGGCGCCTTCGAGCAGCGCCTTCAGCTTGCCGGCCTCTTCGCCGTTGCCGATCGAGCGCGGCTGCAGTCGCTTGCCGTTGGCGGCCACCAGCCGGGCCTCGAATTCGTCGCCGCGCGG
>JASGEG010000124.1:0-7938 GCA_047606605.1 Rhizobium sp. | reverse complement strand
TGCGCCCAGCCGCCCCGGAAGGCGCGGGTGCCGGTCAGGGACGCGACCTCATCGGCATCGTAATAGCGATCCGACTTGCCGAGCCGGCCATATTTCGCCTGGGCCGCGCGGGTCGTCGCAAGGGTCCGGTCGTTATAGGCGGCAGTGAGCGTTCCCTTCTGCACTGCCTCGCATTGCAGGTCGTGCTTGCGAATCCGGCCGAAGACCAGCGTGCCGGCATTAGCTAGCAGCTCCGCACCCTTTTGCGGCAAAGCCCCGGGGTCGAGATAACGAAAGATCGGGATGCACTGGCCGTGATTGCGGCCGGAACCGCCGGTGCCGATTTCCCGCGCTTCGAGGACGACGACGCGCGCGCCGCGCTCGGCGAGGTCGATGGCGGTCAGGAGGCCGCCATATCCCCCGCCGACCAGCAGAAAATCCGTCTGGAGCGAGCCGGAAAGCCGCTTGGTGGATGGGGCCGGTGGTGCCGTCAGGCCATAGGGTGGTTCGGATTGGAACGCGGTCATGCTGCAACCCCCTCTTCGATCGCCGCCAGAAGCGCGCCGGCCAGGCGATCGGCCCAGAGTTCGTAATCCGCCTCGCCGGTCAAAAGGTCGTTGGTTACCTCGAAACCGCAGGCCGGCAGGCCGGAACCGAACGTGTGGCGGTCCACCGTGTAGGCGCCGCCGATCCCCGAATAGGGCTGGTTGTTGCCGAGAACGAGGCTCTCGTCCCGCCCGAGATGGTCGATCAGATGGCGAGACAGGCTCTTGTCGTCATGCCAGATCGTGCCACCGTCCCAAGGGCGGCGGAAGCCATCGAAGACGCGCGTGCAACTGTGCAGCGAAAAGAAGAATGGCCGCGCGTGGCGGGCGGTCTGCTGCATCCACATCTCGCCGAGGCAGCTCTGGTAGGGCCAGAAGATCGCCTCCTCGCGGGCATGCCGGCCGGCATCGTCCATCGCGACGTTTTCCGGAATAGGGCTCCCTTCGACGTCCCTGACGATCGAGCGCGGGTCCTCGATCCAGCGATTGACGTCGATCACCAGGCGGCTGACGTCGCACATGACGATCGGTACGTCGATGCGGGGGGCGAGCGCCCGGGCAAGTTCTGCCGCGCCGATGTCGCAGAAATGGTGGGTTTCATGCCAGGGCGGGCTGAGGCCCAGGTCGCCGAGATCGGCGGGGATGGAACGGCCGGCATGATCGACGGCAATGATACCCGGAAGACGTCCTTCAGGGTTGAGTACGATAGGGGGATTGGCATTCATTCCGTGTCATCTTTCCCTGGCGACGACGTGTCGTCACCAAGCCTCCTCAAGTCTTCTATGCGGGCGAGCCGGTCGCGGCTGCGGTCGCGCGTTCGCTGGCTGACCGCCGCGACGATCGCCTCGATCTGCACCGTGGGAACCACGCGCGATCCGAACGGGGAGGTAGAGCCGTCGGGCGCGGTTAGCACCGCGTCGGCATATTCGGCGATTGGCGACCGCCAGGTGTCGGTGAACAGACAGATTCTCGCGCCGGTCTGCTTGGCGCCGCGGGCAAAGCTCAGGAGTTCCACCTGATAACGGCGGTAGTCGAAGATCACGAACACGTCCTGGGTGCCGGCATCGACGAGGCTATCATAGACGAAGCCAAGCGTCAGCGGCGTGAAGGTCACCGAGGGGCGCAACTGCGCCAGTTGCAGCGCCAGCCGCTGGGCAAGATACTGGCTATAGCGACCGCCGAGCAGCTTGATGTTCGCCTTCGGGTTGACCAGAAGGTCGACGATCACGTCGAATTCGACGGGCATCGCGTGGGCTGCGGCGGTCTGCAGCGCCTGGGCCTGCATCAGCAGGGTCTCCTGGTAGATGTGGTCGGGCTTTTCCGCCTCGACATCGGTGCGGATGTTGTTGAGCGGCGAGCCGAGCTGCCGCTCCACATCGGCGATCGCCGCTGCCTGGAAATCGGCAAATCGCGGATAACCGATCTTGGCGAGGAAGCGCAGCACCGTCGGAGCGCTGACCGAGGCCTGGTTGGCAAGGGTCTCCACGGTGGAAAGCGCGCGTGTCGGATACCCTTCGAGAAGGACCGAGGCGACCTTCCGTTCCGCTGTCGAGCGGGCTCCCTTGCGAATTCTCTCGAAAAGTGGGGAAGTCGACATGCGTGTATTCTTTATTACATATTGACACTGATTGGCAATTTTGCACAGTATATTACAAAGGTCAATCGCTCTCTCCCCGATAGGTGACCACAGGGTTCACCCCGTTACGCAACGCCAACCAGGAAGTCTAAAATGAACAGGGCCACATTCCTCGCTGCGCTTGTGACCGCAGCACTTCCACTTACCGCTCAGGCCGCGCCGGGCTCGGATGGCGATCTAAAGATTCTCTACTGGCAGGCGGCGTCGACGCTGAACCCCTATCTGTCCGGCATCGGCAAGGATGTCGATGCGTCGGCGCTGATCGTCGAGCCGCTGGCCCGTTTCGACCCGCAGGGCAATCTGATCCCGTTACTAGCGGCCGAGATCCCGACCAAAGAAAACGGCGGCGTCTCCGACGACATGACGAAGATCACCTGGAAGCTGCGCCCCGGCGTCAAATGGTCCGACGGCAGCGCCTTCAGCGCCAAGGATGCCGTTTTCACCTGGAAGTATTGCACCGCGCCCGGCGCCGGCTGCGCCGCTTCGAACTCGTTCAGCGGCATCAAGGACGTGGTCGCCAAGGACGATCGGACGCTCGAGATCGATTTCGCCCAGCCGACGCCCTACCCATACATCCCCTTCGTCAGCTCGACGACGCCGGTACTACAGGAAAAGCAGTTCAAAGATTGCCTGGGCGCCAGGATTGCCTCCTGCACCGCCCAGAATTTCGGCCCGATCGGCACCGGCCCCTATGTCGTCAAGGACTTCAAGCCGAACGACGTTGCGATCTTTGCTATCAACCCGACCTTCCGCGAGACCGACAAGCCGCATTTCGCCAAGGTTACCATCAAGGGCGGTGGTGATGCCATGTCGGCGGCTCGCGCCGTCTTCAATACCGGCGAGGCGGACTATGGCTGGAACCTGCAGCTTTCCCCCGACGTCTTCGATAACCTGGTCTCGGCCGGCAAGGGCCGCCCGGTCGCAGCTTTCGGCTCGATGGTCGAATATCTGTTCCTCAACCTGACCGATCCGAGCGCCGAACTCGGCGACAAGCGCTCGACCGCTGAAGGCGGCCCGAACAAGTTCCTGAGCGACATCCGTGTGCGCCATGCGCTTTCCCTGGCGATCGACCGTAGCGAAATCTCGGAAGTCCTCTACGCCGAGCAGGGCAAGCCCACCTGCAACGTGGTGCCGGCTCCGACCCAGTATGTTTCAAAGGCAAACGACAGCTGCCTGACGCCCGACGTGGCAAAAGCCAAGGCGCTGCTCGACGAAGCCGGCTGGAAGCCCGGCGCCGACGGTATCCGCGAGAGGGATGGTCAGAAGCTTAAGCTCTCTTTCCTGACCGCGACGAGCGGCGTGCGCCAGGATACCCAGGCGATGCTGAAGCAGAGCTGGAAGGCGATCGGTGTCGATGTTGACCTGCGCAACGTCAGCGGCTCGGTCTTCTTCGGTGGCGATGCCGGTAATCCGGATACGCGCCAGAAGTTTTACGCCGATATCGAGATGTACACCGACAACTCCAAGGGCACCGACCAGGAATCCTATCTGGCCAAGTGGACCTGCGCTGCGATCCCCTCGCCGAAGACCCAGTGGCAGGGCAGCAACATGCCGCGCTACTGCTCACAGGACTACGACGCGCTAGCAACGGCTTTCAAGCAGACTGATACGGTCGAGGCACGCGCAGAGCTCGCCCGCAAGATGAACGACATGCTCGTGCAGTCCTATACCGTCATCCCGCTAGTCCACCGCGGCAATGTCTCGGGCGCGGCGGTGTCGCTGCAGGGTAATGCAATGAACCCCTGGGACAGCGAGCTTTGGGACATCGCAAACTGGTCGCGCGTGAAATAATGTCGTCTCTGTGCAGAGCAACTTACCTCCCCGAGGTTCTCGACCAGAGCCTGGCCGGAAAAGAGCTGAGTGAAATCAGTCAGTTGTGATTGAACGAAGCCGCTTGCGCGGCATTCGGAGCGCGGATTTGCATTAGTGAGCTCCTGATTTGAAGGACTGAGCTGTTTCAGCCCAACCTTTGAACAGGAGATGACGATGACAGAGATGAGCCAGCTACGCCGGCGCATGATCGATGACGTGACGATCCGCAATCTTCCGCCACCGACGCAACGATCGTATTTGCATGCGGTGACTGCCCGTATGCGTACATTGATCGCATTGAAAACTATTGGAAATACTCAAGCTCGCATCTGGCCGGCATCGAGCGGCCTCGGCTGGGGGCAATGGTCGTCAGTCCGTCAGCGGGGCAACGATCCGCGAACAGATCCAGAGGATTTGTGAGGGCGCGTCGCCGGAGGAGACCAAGGCGTGGCCCATGGTGCTGTCGAAGTAGCAGCTGTCTCCGGCCTCAAGCACGGTCGGTGCGTAATGCTCGGTATAAAGCGTGACCCGCCCCGACAAGATGTAGCAGAACTCTTCCCCGGTGTGCCGCACGAGGCTCGGAAAATCCGCGATCGAATGGGCGTTCACGGTTGTCAGCAGCGGAATGAACTGCTTTCCGGAGAGCTCCGCCGCCAGCATTTCGTAGGAATATTGCTCGGTGCTGCGCACAATGCCTTGCGCACGGCGGGTCACGGTGCGACGCCCCCCGACATCATGGGAGGATGTGCCGGTGAACAGTTCCGCCACATCGATCGCCAGCCCGTCGGCGACGCGTATGATCGTGTCGTAGGTCGGCGACATCTGGCCGTTCTCGATCTTGGACAAGGTCGATGATGCGAGGCCACAGCGTACCGCCAGTTCCTGCAGCGTCAGCCCGGCGCGATGGCGCAAGCGCCTCAATATCTCGGCGATCGCCTCGCCGCCGCGTGGGGCAGGAGCATCGTTGCTTATCGCTTTTCGTCCAGGCTTCTCAGAGGCCGCCATGGTGTTTCCTTTAGGAAAGTTACGCCGATATCAGGTTTTCAGGCGGATGAACGCGGGCCGCTTCTGGTCGCCGATTTTCGAAAAATCGACCTGCGAAGCGCCCATTCAGCGGAGAATCGCCTGAATGACTGCTCTACTCACTGCTTTCTTCACCGAAACTGTTAAAATTCATGCAAATTACGCTGCGTTATGCGATCTCTATAACGATAATTTATTAAAGGCAATATTGTCTCTTATAGGAAATTAATGCTTGACTGATTTTCCTAATCGTAGAAATCTGACTGGGAAGCGATGTCTCCGACAAGAGCGAAGACAGGCATTCCCGGCCAGCTGATGAGGCTGCCTCAATGATAAAAAGGGGTTCCCGATGAAATTGAAAGCAAGCCTTCTTGCTTCTTCTATTGCCGTGGCATCGCCTCTGTTCCTGGCGTCTCCGTCGCATGCCGAGCGCGTTCTTCGCCTCGATGAATCGCCGATCGGCGAGATCGATCCCGCCAAGGGGACCGACTACGCCGATACGGTCCTGTCGATAAACCTCTACGACACACTGGTCATGCCCAAGAAGGGCGGCACGGGTGTCGAGCCGCTTCTGGCAACCGAATGGTCGGTTGACGGCCACGTCTACACATTCAAGCTGCGTTCCGACGTCAAATTCCATTCCGGAAACATGATGACCGCCGATGACGTGGTCTTCTCGCTCAACCGGCTGGTCGCGATGGGCCAGGGTTTCTCCAGCCTGTTTGCCGGGCGTGTTGAGAAAGCCGAGGCGGTTGATCCGCATACGGTCAAGTTCACGCTCTCTGCGCCATACTCTCCCTTCGTCGCCGCTCTGGTGCGCCTGCAGATCGTCGATTCAAAGACCATCATGGCCAACAAGGCCGATGGCAAATACGGCGAGTTCGGTGATTACGGCGAAGCCTGGCTGAACTCCCACGATGCCGGTTCGGGTGCCTACAAGGTGGAAAGCCAGAACCCGCAGTCCGAAACGGTCATGGTCAAGTTCCCTGACTATTTCCTCGGCTTTGCCGAAAACGCTCCGGACCGCGTCCGCTATCGCTACGGCATCGAAGCGCCGACCGTCCGCGCCCTGATGTCGCGCGGCGAGCATGATATCGCCGATCTCTGGCTGCCGCCTGAGGTTATCCGGGCGATGGCCAACGAAAAGAGCAATCAGCTTCTTATGGAAGCGGGAGCGACCGGCGAGTACATCAAGCTCAACACGGCGCGCGCGCCGCTCGATGACGTTCATTGCCGTCTCGCGCTGACCTACGCGTTCGATTACGCCAATACGCAGAAGATCCTGAAGATCAACGACAAGTACACGCAGGGCGTCCCGATGAAGGGCCCGCTACCGAGCGGCCTGATGGGCTATGACAGCAGCCTGCCTGATTTCAAGCAGGATATGGCCAAGGCCAAGGAAGAGCTTGCGCAGTGCAAGTATGATCCGAAGACCAGCCCGATCGACATCGCCTGGATCGCCGAAGTTCCCGCCCGCGAGCGCGTTGCCCTCCTGATGCAGGCGAGCTTCTCGCAGCTCGGTTTCCCCGTGAAGGTCGTCAAGACTCCTTGGGCGCTGGTGTCCGAACAGGTCACCAAGCCGGAGACCGGGCCTCATGCGGTCGAGATCGCGGTTGCCGCAACGACGCCGGATCCGGACTCGCTGCTCTACAACACCTATTCGTCCAAGGTTCCGCCGACATGGATGTCGGCCGAGCATCTCAAGGATGACAAGGTCGACGAGCTGCTGGAAGCGGGCCGCAGCGAAGGCGATCCGGCCAAGCGCGAGACGATCTACAAGGAACTCAACAAGCACCTGCGCGATCTGGCGGCAACGATCTTCGCCTATGAGTTTCAGGGCGTGTTTGTTGCCCGCGATGCGGTGAAGGTCCCGGACCTCTCGGATGCCGGACGTCGCACGCTCGACAACTTCAACATCGTCTTCCGCAACATCAGCGTCAACGAGTGATCGTGTCGCCGGGCATGTCCCCGCGATCGCCCAACGAACGAACGCGCGCAGGGCAGAGCTTTGCCCTTGAAGCCCGACGACAAGCGGAGCGCAAGCGATGAAGAAGCGTATTTTGTGGGTGAACACGGTGGGCTGGGATGCCTACGACCAGCCGATCGCCGATGTGCTGGCCAGCGTGAAGGCGCCGGACACGGAAGTGGTGTCGCTGGCGCTTGAAGGCATGGTGACCCATGTCGAATACCGAGCCTACGAGGCTCTGACATACGCCGAGATCGTCAAGCTTGCCTATGATGGCGGCAAGCGTGGTCTCGATGCGATGGTGATCGGCTGCGTCTACGATCCGGCGCTCAAGGAGGCCCGCGAAGTCTCCGGCGATATGGTCGTCGTAGGCCCTTGCCTTGCCGGCGTGCAGCTCGCCACCACGCTCGACAATCGATTTTCCGTGATCGTCACCCGCAAGAAATGCATCGATCAGATGACAGATCGCATCCGCGAGTACGGCGCGATCGACCGTCTCGCATCCATGGTCAGCCTCGATATCGGTGTCGAGAGCCTGCAGGCCGATCATGGAACCACGAAGGCGCAGATGATTGCCGCAGGCAAACGGGCGATCGAAGAGGATGGCGCAGAAGCGCTGCTTTTAGGCTGCACCTGCGAATTCGGTTTTCATGAAGAAGCGCAGCATATCCTCGGCGTGCCTGTGGTCGACGCGGTCACCGCACCGTTCAAGCTCGCCGAACACCTTGCCGGCCTGAAACAGCAATTCGGCTGGACGCCGAGCCGGGTGGGAAGCTGCGAGTCGCCTCTGGCCGACGAGATCGAGCGCTTCGGTCTTTTCAAAAAAGCTCCGACGCCCGGCAACTTGCTGATCGTCCGACGTGGCAATCCAATGGCAATCGACAAGCAGGACGGACAGCGATGAACTGGAGATTCTATCTACCCCGCCTCGGCGCGGCTCTGATCGCGCTGATCGGTATATCCATGCTGATCTTCGC
>JASGEG010000123.1:0-18893 GCA_047606605.1 Rhizobium sp. | reverse complement strand
GCCAGTCGCCAACCGATATCGCCGCGCGCGCCGTGCAGGCCGCCAGGCTCGGCGGCCATGACGTCGTCATCCTCGACACCGCCGGCCGCACGCATATCGACGAGCCGCTCATGGTCGAGATGGCGGACATCAAGAAGAAGTCCAATCCGCATGAAATCCTGCTGGTCGCCGACAGCCTGACCGGCCAGGACGCCGTCAACCTCGCCCGCAATTTCGACGAGCGCGTCGGCATCACCGGCCTCGTGCTGACCCGCATGGACGGCGACGGCCGCGGCGGTGCGGCCCTTTCGATGCGCGCCGTCACCGGCAAGCCGATCAAGCTGATCGGTGTCGGCGAAAAGATGGGCGAGCTGGAGGAATTCCATCCCCGCCGCATCGCCGACCGCATCCTCGGCATGGGCGACATCGTCTCGCTGGTCGAGAAGGCCGCCGAGAACATCGACGCCGAGAAGGCGGCCGCCATGGCCGCCAAGATGGCCAAGGGCAAGTTCGACCTGAACGATCTGGCCGACCAGCTCGGCCAGATGCAGAAGATGGGCGGCATGGGCGGCATCATGGGCCTGATGCCCGGCATGGCCGGCATGAAGGACAAGATGGCCGCGGCCGGTCTCGACGACCGCCTGTTCAAGCGCCAGCTCGCCATCATCTCCTCGATGACCAAGGCCGAGCGCGCCAATCCGGACCTCCTGAAGCATTCCCGCAAGAAGCGCATCGCCGCCGGCTCCGGCACCGACGCCGCCGACATCAACAAGCTTCTGAAGATGCACCGCCAGATGGCGGACATGATGAAGATGATGGGCGGCAAGGGCAAAGGCGGCATGATGAAGCAGCTGATGGGCGGCCTTGCCGGCAAGATGGGCCTCGGCGGCGGCATGGGGGGCATGCCCGACCTGTCGAACATCGATCCGAAGCAGCTCGAAGCCCTGCAGAAACAGGCCGAAGCCGCCGGCCTCGGCCGTCCCGGCGGCCTGCCGGGCCTTGGTGCTGGCGGCGGATTGCCCGGTGGTCTGCCAGGTCTCGGCGGCGCCAAGCTGCCCGGCCTCGGTGGTGGTTTCCCGGGCCTTCCCGGTTTGCCGAAGAAGAAGTGAGAAGGATCGTTGACCCCCATGATTGATCCAGACATCAAGGCCCAACTGGGCAAATACCGCCAGTCGATCGACAATATCGATGCCGCACTGGTGCACATGCTGGCCGAACGCTTCCGCTGCACCAAAGAGGTCGGCGTGCTGAAGGCCAAGTACGATCTGCCGCCGGCCGACCCGGCGCGCGAGGAATACCAGATCGAACGCCTGCGCCGGCTGGCAAAGGACGCTCACCTGGACCCGGATTTCGCCGAGAAGTTCCTGAACTTCGTCATCACGGAAGTCATCCGGCATCATGAGCAGATCGCTGCGGATCTCAAAGCATGATCCCGAAAAGTGTGAAGCGGTTTTCGGAAGAGATCATGCGACACACAAAACAGCAGCGCAAAGTAACCATACCGCCCCAACGAAGCGGTCAAGAAAAGCCTAAGGAGAATTGACATGGCACTGAAAATTCGTCTCGCCCGCGGTGGCTCCAAGAAGCGCCCGTACTACCACGTTGTCGTAGCTGACGCCCGTTCGCCGCGCGACGGCCGTTTCCTGGAGACCCTCGGCTCCTGGAACCCGATGCTCGCCAAGGACGACGCCAAGCGCGTTGAACTCAAGGCCGAGCGCATCAAGCATTGGCTCGACCACGGCGCCCAGCCGACCGACCGCGTTCTGCGCTTCCTCAACGAAGCCGGCCTCGCAACGCGCGACGTCAAGAACAACCCGGAAAAGGCAAAGCCGGGCAAGAAGGCTCAGGAGCGCGCTGCCGAAAAGGCACAGAAGGCTGCTGACGCCGCTGCTGCTGCTTCCGAGTAATCGGACCTCGCATCGATTGAAAACGGGCGGCATGGCGACATGCCGCCCGTTTTTCATTTCCCATTCGCGGCTGTTCACCTTATGAGAGAACGCGATCGATCCTCCGGCATTCGGCAGCGAGACCATGACGAAACTTGAAAACCCGGTATTGATGGCGACCATCGGCGGCGCGCAGGGCCTGCGGGGCGAAGTGCGGGCACGCGCCTACACCTCCGATCCCACCGCGCTCGGCGACTACGGCAACCTGCACAGCCTGGACGGACGGACCTTCGAGGTGCTGGAAATCCGCGAGGCCAAGAACGTGGTTGTCGTGCGCTTCCGCGGCATCAACGACCGCAACGCCGCCGAGGCGCTGAACGGGCTGGAACTCTATATCGAGCGCGACAACCTGCCCGATGACGAACTGGAGGACGACGAGTTCTTCTATGCCGACCTCGAGGGCCTGGAAGCGGTCGACGACAACGGCACCGGTTACGGCACGGTCAGCGGCATCTACGATTTCGGCGCCGGCGACCTGCTGGAGCTGAAGGGACCGGGCAAGCGTCCGGTGCTGATCCCCTTTTCCGAGGCCGCCGTGCTGGAAATCGATCTCGAAGGCGGCAAGATCCTGATCGATCCGATGGCCGCCGGCCTGATCGACAACCCCGACGACCTCATCGGCAAGCCCGCGAAACCGGAAAAGCCGCAGGGCAAGACCAAGAAGTGATCCTTTCCTGGAAGCGATAGCGCCATGAGTTTCCGCGCAACCATCCTGACGCTCTATCCCGAGATGTTTCCCGGCCACCTCGGCACCTCGCTTGCCGGCAAGGCGATGGAACGCGGGCAATGGTCGCTGGACACGGTACAGATCCGCGATTTCGCCACCGACAAGCACCGCACGGTCGACGACACGCCGGCCGGCGGCGGCGCCGGCATGGTGCTGAAGCCGGATGTGCTCGCCCGCGCCATCGACCACGCTTCCGAAAACGACAACCGCCCGCGCCTGCTGATGAGCCCGCGCGGCAAGCCGCTGACGCAGAAGCGCGTACGCGAGCTTGCTGATGGAGAAGGCGTCATCATCGTCTGCGGCCGCTTCGAAGGCGTCGACCAGCGGGTGATCGACGGCCGCGACCTCGAGGAGGTTTCGATCGGCGACTACATCCTCTCCGGCGGCGAGCCGGCGGCGCTGATCCTGCTCGACGCCATCGTCCGCATCCTGCCCGGCGTCATGGGCAACGACCTTTCCGGCTTGCACGAAAGCTTCGAGGGCGGGCTGCTGGAACACCCGCAATATACCCGCCCGCAAATGTGGGAAGAGCGCGAGATCCCGGCTGTGCTCACATCCGGCAACCACGGCGCCATCGCCAAGTGGCAGCGACAGGAAGCCGAAAAACTGACGAAAGAGCGGCGACCGGATCTGCTGGCAAAAGAAGCTGGAAAATAGCCGGGCGAACAACTCGGCTTCCAGGCCCCTTGCCCGCCGTCATGCCTTTTCAATCGGGTCAGTGCGACTGCAACAGGCCCAACGCTCGGCTGTGAATATTGCGAACGGGGACGCGGAAGGCTCCTCAGTCGCCTATTCCGGGCCGGATCAGCCACCATGCGTTGAATCCGTGCAAAAGCCAAAAACAGGGTTGCCTCGACGACGGATACTAGGAATTAATGATGACTATGATTCCCATCCTTAAAACCGATCTCGGGGAACTTTATCAAGATGATTGCCTCACTGTCATGGCTTCGATGCCAGACGGCGTGGTGGATCTGGCATTTGCCGACCCGCCTTTCAACTTGGGTAAAGCCTACGCATCCAAAATCGACGACTCGCGTCGGGATCAGGAATACCTGGCATGGTGCAAACGGTGGATCGATGAAATGATCCGCGTGCTGAAACCGGGCGGCTCCCTCTTCCTCTACAATCTTCCAAAATGGAATCTCCCGCTTGGAGCTTATGCCGGGGAAAAGGTGACGTTCCGTCACTGGATCACCGTGGATATGAAATACTCGCTTCCCATTCCGAAGCGCCTTTATCCGGCTCACTATTCGCTGCTATATTTCGTGAAGGGCGACAAACCGGCCATCTTTCATCCCGACCGGCTGCCCGTCCCGTGCTGCCGACATTGCGGCGGGGAACTGCGCGATTATGGCGGATACAAAGATAAAATGAATCCGCTCGGCGTCAGCCTTACCGATGTGTGGACGGACATACCGCCCGTCAGGCATGCCAAATACAAGAAGCGTGATGCCAACGCCCTCGCGTTGAAGCTGATGGATCGTATCGTCTCGATGGCGAGTGACCCAGGCTCATTGTTGTTGGACCCATTCGGTGGATCTGGCACGACGTTTGTCGCAGCTGAATTGACCGGGCGTCGCTGGATCGGCGCAGAACTCGAATGCACCGATATTATAGATCGTTTCAATGCCCTGGAAGGCGACCGGGAGCATCTGGCCGACATCCACGCGAACAAGAACGTTCTCTTCACACGGGACGATCTGAAGCGCCGCAAAAAATACGGAAAGCCGCTTCCTGCCAAATACCGCGTTGAGAGCGATCTCGCTCCGCAATGCTCGTGTCCCGAACCTACTCAGACGAACTTGGGTTTCTGACGCTTTTCGGCTTTGATTTTTGGAGTTTTTTTGGCATTTCCGTCCTTGCCCACGGCGAGGAAGGGGATTGAAACATCATCGGTCAGCGCGTCATGTTCGACGACCGTGATGGCGAGCACCCCGCTGTCGATCGCATCACCCAGTCCGTGCCACATTTCCAGATAGCCGGACAGCTCCTGAACATTGCCGATACGATCCGTCAGATGCTCGTAGAGCGCCCGGGACGGCACGATCAATACGCCGACGTCAATCAGCCTGTTCGCCAAGGCAATTGCGAGCTTGTTCATGCTCCGGTGCGAGGAGGAGATATTTCCCGTTTCCCACTCGATCGCGATTTTCAATCCGGTTGGACCGGTCGTTACGAAGTCGAACTGACCAAATTTTGATGCAATCTGCTCCTGATACGGCTCCAAGGATGGATAGAGCTTCAACTGTGGCGGAGCGTGATCCGGGTTTAGTTCGACATTCAGCTCGGCGCGCCAGCCGCCATCCATTGTCATGTGTTCCAGGAACCGGGCACGCAAAAAATTCACGCCATTTCGCAACCAGTCGCTATTTTTCTGCTCCTTGTCCTTGCGCTCCTTGCGGCGCAATGTGAGCGTGCCGGACCCGCGAGGATGGTCGATACGTTCGATCGACCGAACATAGCTGTCGTGCAGGAGACGAAGGTCGGACGACCCAAGAATGTTCCCTTTACTGAAAACGACAACCGTTCGGAGCCACTTCAATGCGAAGACTCCGGGATATCCGTCGTCAGCGTGGCAACATCGCATCTAAGCGCAACGCAGATCTGACAAAGCACTGAAAACGTGATGTTACGCTCGCCGCGTTCGATACCGCCCATATAGGAACGATCAATACCGGCACGATCCGCCAGTGTCTCTTGCGTCCACTGGAAGCCCTTCCGCCTGTCACGGATACGTTGCCCGAGAGTCTTTAATGCCGAGGAATCATTCACGCCCAATCATCGGTTGAAAGAGGACTATGAGTCCACGGACGATGATCCTCATTTTCGCCATGGGCGACAGCCCGGAGGCTTTCAGGGCTGGAAGCCCGTTTTGTCCTGCTCGGTGATCTCCCTGATCACTCTGCAGGGCACGCCGGTTGCGATCACACCGGCGGGAACGTCCTTCGTCACGACGCTGCCCGAACCGATAATCGCGTCGTCGCCTATGGTCACGCCCTGATTGATGTGGACGCCGGCGCCGATCCATACACGATTTCCGATCTTGACCGGCTTGGCGTAGCATGCCCCGGCCGCGCGCTCGGAAGCGTCGATGGCATGGTTGGAGGTGTAAATGCCCACGCGGGGCCCGAACAGGACATCGTCGCCAATCTCGATGCCGCCGCCATCCAGCATCACGCAGTCGAAATTGGCATAGAAATTATTGCCGATGACGATGTTGCGGCCGAACTCGCAACGGAACGTCGGCTCGAAATGAACGCTCTTGCCGATTGCTCCCAGCAGCTTGCGCAGGATGCTTTCCCGTTCGGCCGCCGGTTTTCCGAAACTTCCATTATAGCTGTTGGTCAGAAAAACGGCGTCCTCGCGCGCCTTGATCAATTCCGGCGTCAGGTCGTTGTACATCCTGCCCGAGCGGATCATGTCGAACTGGTCGGCGAGCGTCATGGCAATCCCTGCGCAATCTCTGGAAATTGCCTGCCTATCAGACGCGCATGAACCACCCATGAACGCGTGCCCCCTTGCGAGCCGGCCGTTTTCGGATGCTAATGGCGGGATGGACATGTCTCACTGAGCGGAGCGACGATGCCTGGCAGAACCGGAAAAAGCTTTCTCGAATTCCATGACCTGCCTTCGGACATCATCCTTTCCCTGCTCGACCGCGCCGGCATCCTGGCCACAGCCTGGGCCGACCGCCGCATGCCGCAGAGCCTGCGGGGCACGCGCGCCGCGCTGATCGCCGATGATGGCGGCTGGCGGAACACCACGGCGTTCGGTCTCGGCATACAGGCGATGGGCGGCATCTGCGTGCAGGCACCGATCAGTTTCAACGCCCGCGAGGAAACCGCCGACCTCGCCGGCTATCTGGAAAACTGGTTCGACATTCTGGTTGTGCGCACGAAACTGCTGTCGGCGCTGCGCCAGCTTGCGGCAAGCACCGAAACGCCCGTCGTGAACGCCCGCACGAAAGCGAACCACCCTTGCGAAACCCTGGGCGACCTTGCCTATGTCAAGAGCCGGCAGCGCCGCGTGGACGGCCTCAAGGTCGTTGCCGTCGCGCCCGACGCCAATATCCTGCACTCATGGGTCGAGGCTTCGCTCGCCCTGCCGATCAGGGTGACGCAAATCTATCCGGAACAATGGCACGTCAGGGACCGGGACCTCCTGAATGCCAATTTCAGCACCGGCACCGACATGGAGGCATTGCTGGAGGCCGATGTGATCGTCACGGACTCATGGCCGGGCGAGGCTCTGCCGGCCGAATTGTCAAATTACCGCATATCCGGCGCCCTCCTCGACCGCTGCCGTCCCGACGCGATCTTCCTGCCCTGTCCGCCGGTGGCAAGGGGCCAGGAGGTCACGGCGGATGCGATGACCCATGCGGCCTGCCAAAGCAAGCCGGCCAAGGCCTTTCTGCTGCATGCGCAAAATGCGCTGCTGGAATGGATCGTTACGTGAGTTCGGATGCCGGCGAATAGGCCGAGCCCGGCAAAAAGCAGCCTCCAGCGCAGGAAATTCCCTGCCAAGGGGTGACAAAGCCGCGGCAATAGGGTATGTGCGCGCCCGGCATGGGAAATTTCCCATCAACCACCAAAGAAAAGCAGACGTATCCGCCCCTGCCGTAACAGGCATATATCGCGCGGCGCGACCTTCGGGTCCGACCAAGGATAGATCGTTCGGGCGCTCTGGCTGTTGAAGCAACAACGAGGTTGATACTATGAACATCATTCAGCAGTTGGAAGCCGAACAGGCTGCCAAGATCGAAGCCAAGCGCACCCTTCCCGAGTTTTCCGCCGGCGACACCCTCCGCGTCAACGTGAAGGTTACCGAAGGCAACCGTACCCGCGTTCAGGCCTATGAAGGCGTCTGCATCGCCCGCTCCGGCGGCGGCCTGCAGGAAAACTTCACGGTCCGCAAGATCTCCTACGGCGAAGGCGTCGAGCGCGTATTCCCGGTCTACTCGCCGCTGATCGAAAGCGTCGAAGTCGTTCGCCGCGGTAAGGTTCGCCGCGCCAAGCTCTACTACCTGCGCGACCTGCGCGGCAAGGCTGCCCGTATCGTCGAGAACACCGGCACCCGCGCCCGCAAGCTCAACGATGCCGAGCGTCAGGCTCTTGCCGAAGAAAAGGCACGCATCGAAGCCGAGAAGGTTGCAGCAGCTCAGGCTCTCGCAGCCGAGAAGGCAGCAGCCGAAGCCGCAGAAGCAAAGGCAGCCGCTGAAGCTGCAGCCGCCGCCGAGCCGGCAGCGGAATAAGCTTCGCTTTCCATTCCTATGGACATCAAAGGCGGTCTTCGGGCCGCCTTTTTGTTGCGAACCTGTTCGAGGCGGCGGAAAGCAGGAAATTCCTCACAATCCTCCCGCTTTGGAGCGGCATTTCTGTTTTTATGATTGTCGCCATGGCAATAGCCTTGCCATCGGCTTTTCAAGTATGACATTTTTCTGTCGCGCTATTCTGGGAGATTTCCATGGCATTCCGTCGTTCCTTCCTTCTCGGCCTCACGGCCCTCGTGCTTGCCCCCTTTACTTCCTTCGCGGCCGACCTGCCAAATCTGAATGGCAAGACCGTCGTCGTCGTCACCGAGAATGCCTATCCGCCGCTGCAATTCATCGATCCCAAGACGAACAAGGCGATCGGCTGGGAATATGACGCGATGAACGAGATCGCCAAGCGGCTGAACTTCAAGGTCGAGTACCAGAACACCAGCTGGGATGCGATGATCCAGGCCGTTTCCGAAGGCCAGTACAACATCGGCATGACCGGCATCACCATCAAGGAAGACCGCAAGCAGAAGGTCGATTTCTCCGACCCCTACATGCGCTCCGAGCAGTTCATGCTGGTGCGTGGCGACGAGAAGCGCTTTACCGACGCCAAGAGCTTCGGCGCCTTCAAGGAAGGCCTGATCGGCGCGCAGCCGGGCACGACGCCCTTCTACACCGCCGTCTACGAAGTTCTCGACGGCAACGAGCAGAACCCACGCATCAAGACCTTCGAAACCTTCGGCGCGACCGTACAGGCGCTGAAGACCGGCGACGTCGATCTGGTGCTGACCGACGGCACCGCCGGCAAGGGCTATGTCGACGCCTCCAATGGCGGCCTGAAGCTGATCGGCGGCCCGCTCGGCTCCGAAGATTTCGGCTTCATCTTCACCAAGGGCTCCGACCTCGTCGCCCCGGTCAACGCCGCCATCGCCAGCCTGAAGGCCGACGGCACCCTCGAAGCGCTGAACAAGAAGTGGTTCCTCGACTACAAGATGGGCCAATGAGCTCTTCGGATCGATATACCGGAAGCCCGCTCTGATGGCCGGACATGCATCGAGCGGGCCGAATGGCAAGCAGGACTTTCCCTGGTGGCTGGTCGCACTTGCCGTTCTCGGCGTCGTCACATCCTTCGCGATCGCCGCAGACGGTCTCTACACGCAGATCTTCATCCTGCTGACCAATGGCATCGGCGTCACGATCTTCGTGACGCTGGTCGCCTTTGCGCTTGCCATGCTGCTCGGCCTGGCCCTCGCCTTGCTCGGCCTGTCGGACTTGCTCGTGCTGCGGCAGATCGCGCGCTTCTACATCGAGATCGTGCGCGGCATCCCGATGCTGGTGCTGCTCGCCTATGTCGCCTTCGTCGGCACGCCCGCTTTCGTGGCGATCTATAATCTCGCCGCATCGCCGCTGATTTCCGCCGGCTGGACGAGCCCGCTGGTGGTGCGCGACGTGCCGTTCATCTGGCGCACCATCTTCGCGCTGACGATCGGCTATTCCTCCTTCATCGCCGAAATCTTCCGCGCCGGCATCCAGGCGGTCGACCAGGGCCAGATCGAAGCGGCGAAGGCGCTGGGCCTCACCCGCTTCCAGCGCTTCCGGCTCGTCGTCTTCCCGCAGGCGATCCGCGTCATCCTGCCGCCGCTGTCCAACGATTTCATCGCCATGGTCAAGGACAGCTCGCTGGTCTCCGTGCTCGGCGTCGCCGACATCTCCCAACTCGCCAAGCTCTATTACTCGGCAAATTTCCGCTATTTCGAGACGCTGTCGATCCTGGCCTTCATCTACCTGCTGCTGACCATCGGACTGTCGCTGCTGCTGCGGCAGCTCGAGAGCTTCATGCGCCGCAGGTCCGGCGCCGATCGCTCCGCCTTCCGCCGCCTCGAAACCGGCCAGCCGCCCGGCGTGCAGGTGTAACGCCCATCGTCGGACATCAATCCTTCGTCGCCATTGCCGAAGGTTTTGAAAATTGATATGAGCATGGCCATGAGTAAGATCATGAGCAAAGACGGACGTTACGTCACGGCTTTCGTGCTGCAGGACCACAAGCGCCTGCCGGCACGTTTCTTTGCGATGATTTCGGGCGCGCTCAACAGCCGACTTCGCTGATCACACCCGAGGCCGACGGTCCTGATCCGTCACCCCCTGTTTCGACAATGCCAATTATGGATTTCGCAGCCATGAGCGCTCCACGCACACTGTACGACAAAATCTGGGATGATCATCTCGTCGACGCCCAGGACGACGGCACCTGTCTTCTCTATATCGACCGTCACCTCGTTCACGAAGTGACGTCGCCGCAGGCTTTCGAAGGTCTGCGCATGACCGGCCGCAAGGTCCGCGCCCCGGAAAAGACGCTCGCCGTCGTCGACCACAACGTTCCGACCTCGTCCGACCGCCATCTCGGCATCAAGAACGAGGAAAGCCGCATCCAGGTCGAGGCGCTCGCCAAGAACGCCGCCGAATTCGGCGTCGAATACTACTCCGAGACCGACAAGCGCCAGGGCGTCGTCCACATCATCGGGCCTGAGCAGGGCTTCACCCTGCCCGGCATGACCATCGTCTGCGGCGACAGCCATACCTCGACGCATGGCGCCTTCGGCTCGCTGGCCCACGGCATCGGCACCTCCGAAGTGGAACATGTTCTGGCGACGCAGACGCTGATCCAGAAGAAGGCGAAGAACATGCTGGTGCAGGTCAACGGCCAGCTGCCGGCCGGCATCACCGCCAAGGACATCATTCTCGCCATCATTGGCGAGATCGGCACTGCCGGCGGTACCGGCTACGTCATCGAATATGCCGGCGAAGCCATTCGCTCGCTGTCGATGGAAGGCCGCATGACCATCTGCAACATGTCGATCGAGGGCGGCGCCCGCGCCGGCCTGATCGCGCCGGACGAGATCACCTTCGAATACATCAAGGGCAAGCCGCGCGCGCCGAAGGGCGAAGCGCTGGAACAGGCGATCACCTACTGGAAGACGCTGAAGTCGGACGAAGGCGCGCATTACGATCGCATCGTCACGCTCGACGCCAGCAACCTGCCGCCGATCGTTTCCTGGGGCTCCTCGCCGGAAGACGTCGTCTCCGTCCAGGGCATCGTGCCGAATCCGGACGAGATCCAGGACGAGACCAAGCGCGCTTCCAAGTGGCGTGCGCTCGACTATATGGGCCTGAAGCCGGGCACGCCGATGACCGAGATCAACATCGACCGCGTCTTCATCGGCTCCTGCACCAACGGCCGCATCGAGGACCTGCGCGCCGTCGCCAAGGTCGTCGAGGGCAAGAAGGTCGCATCCACCGTCAACGCCATGATCGTTCCCGGCTCCGGCCTCGTGAAGGAACAGGCGGAAGCCGAGGGCCTCGACAAGATCTTCAAGGCCGCCGGTTTCGACTGGCGCGAGCCTGGCTGTTCCATGTGCCTGGCCATGAACGACGACCGCCTGAAGCCGGGCGAACGCTGCGCCTCGACCTCGAACCGCAACTTCGAAGGCCGCCAGGGCTTCAAGGGCCGCACCCATCTGGTCTCGCCCGCCATGGCAGGCGCCGCCGCGATCGCCGGCCATTTCGTCGATATCCGCGACTGGAGCTGACCGCCCGCAAGGCATGAATGACAAAGGGCGGCCCTCGGGTCGCCCTTTTTGTTTGTGGGATCGAATTCGATCGCTCGCTCTCCTACTTCGATAGTGCAGCCCGGCCAGCGCCGGGCGCCGAATTCGCGGCCGGCTGCATCTGCTGCGCCCGCTGGCTCAGCCAGACGCTGCCGAGCACGACGGCGATGCCGAGCATCTGGATCGGGCTGAGTTGCTGGCCGAGTACCCACCAGCCGAGGATCACCGCGGTTGTCGGGCTCAAGAAGCCGAGCGGCGAGACGACGGAGGGCTCCAGCCGCGACAGGCCGCGAAACCAGAGGATATAGGTGAGCGCCGCTCCGATCAGGCCGAGATAGGCAAAGCCGAGAAGATTGGCGCCCGTCAGCGCGGGAAGCGGCGGTTCCAGCAGCAGAGCGACGGGTAGCAGCAGCAAGCCCCCGGCCGTCAGCTGCCATGCAGTGAAGGTCAACGGCGAGACGGGCGGCCGCCAGCGCCGGCTGAGCACGACACCCGCCGCCATGGAAACGGCGCCGCCGAGACCGGCCGCGATGCCGATCGGATCGAGCGCCGCCGCCGGCGTCAGAATGAGAAGCGCGACGCCGACAATGCCGGCAACCGCCGCGGCAACCGACAGGCCGCGGATCGGCGAACCGAGCAGGAGACGCGCCAGCACGATGACGATGAGCGGCTGGATCGCGCCGACAGTGGCGGCCACCCCGCCCGGCAGGCGATAGGCGGAGATGAACAGCAGCCACCAGAAGACGGAGAAATTCAGTGCCCCGAGGATGAGCGACCTCGCCCACCAGATGCCGCGCGGCAATTGTCTGACGATGGCGAGCAGCAGCAGCCCGGCGGGCAAGGCACGCAGCATGGCGACCGTCAACGGATAGCCGGCCGGCAGCAGCTCGGTCGTCACCAGATAGGTGCTGCCCCAGATCGCCGGCGCGATCGCGGTCGCCAGCAGGTCGAAATTGCGATTCATGGTCTTGGCCTCAAATTTATCTTGACCTCAAGATAATATCAAATGTCTTGACGTCAAGATAATTCCGTGGCGATGTCTCTGCATGGATCGCATCGACAAGATTCTCGCCCAATGGAACCGGGAACGCCCTGATCTCGACACCTCTGCGATGGGGCTGATCGGCCGGATCAGAAACCTCGCCCTCCATCTCAGCCGCGAGATGGACAAGACCTTCGCGCTGTTCGGATTGAACAACGCCACCTTCGACGTGCTGGCGACCCTGCGCCGCTCGGGACCGCCCTACGCCCTCTCCCCCGGCGATCTGCTGGCCACGATGATGGTGACTTCCGGCACGATGACCAACCGCATCGACCAGCTGGAAAAATCCGGCCTCGTCGCCCGCCGCGTCAATCCCGAGGACGGCCGCGGCTTTCTGGTATCGCTGACGGATAAAGGCTACGCCCTGATCGACGCCGCCGTCACCGCCCATGTCGAGACGCAGACGCGGCTGGTATCGGCGCTCGCGGAAGAGGACAGGGCGACATTGAACCTGCTGCTCGGCGAGTATTTAGCCGGCTTTGGAAATTCGAGCGACGCACCGGATTGATGCGGCCGGCCGTTCGCTGGAACGCCCCCTGAAACGACGAAAGCCCGGAGCTTTCGCTCCGGGCCTCCGAAAGCACGAAAATCGTGCCGATACCGCTCAGAACGTCGCCGTCAGCGGGTCCGGGCCGATGCGGCCGCTGGCGGAATCGAGCTTGGCGATTTCGGCCAGATCCTCGGCATCGAGCCTGAAGTCGAAGACTTTGAAGTTTTCCGCGATGCGGCTCGGGGTGACCGATTTCGGGATGACGATCAGGCCGTTGTCGATGTGCCAGCGGATGATCACCTGCGCCGGCGTGCGGCCATGCTTGGCGGCGACCTTGCCGATCACGGCATTGGTCAGCAGCTTGCCCTGACCGAGCGGGCTCCAGGACTGCGTCTTGATGCCGAGCTTGTCATGTACCTCGCGCAGCGCCTTCTGCTGGAAGGTCGGGTGCAGTTCGATCTGGTTCAGCACCGGCGTCACGCCGGTTTCGCCGATGATGCGGTCGAGATGCTCCTTGGCGAAGTTGGACACGCCGATGGAGCGGGCGCGGCCCTCTTCCTTGAGACGCAGGAAGGCCTTCCAGGTATCGGCATAGCGGTCGCGGCGCGGTGCCGGCCAGTGGATCAGGTAGAGATCGACATAATCGGTGCCGAGCCGCTTCAGGCTGGCGTCGAAGGCCTTCAGGGTCGAACCGAAGCCCTGCGCGTCGTTCCAGAGCTTGGTGGTCAGGAAGATATCCTTGCGGGCGACGCCCGACTGGCGGATGCCCTCGCCGACGCCGTCTTCGTTCTCGTAGATGGCAGCGGTATCGACATGGCGATAGCCGGCCTTCAAGGCCGCGCTGACGGCAAGCGGTGCAACGTTTTCCGGCGTCTGCCAGACGCCGAGGCCGACCTGCGGAATGGACTTGCCGTCGTTGAAAGTGATTGTCGGTTGAGTGGTCACGATGGTCTCCAAATGACTGGAACGTGGATGGAGTAAAGGCGTGAATTGAACCCGGCTGGGGGACCCGGATTTCCCCGCGCATGGCAGCCGCCGCGCCGGTCGACATTCTATATAGGTCGATTGCGCGCGATTATCACCCCGGCGGATCGGTCAGAGAACGCGAACCGTCGTCCCTTTCCTGAGGACCGGAAGGATTCGCCGCATGTCAGCGAGGCTGACGGCGACGCAGCCGGCCGTTGGCTGATAGCCGGGCTTGATCAGATGGAAGAAAATGGCGGAACCCCGATGGCGCCGGCGCGAGCTGATGTTCCAGTCGAGCACCAGGCAGATGTCGTAGAGGCCGTCGGACCGGCGCATCTCCTCGTGGCTCGGCCTGAACGGCGTCCGGACGAGCCGGTTGTAATTGGCGTCCTCCGGCTGGTCGCACCAGAGCATGTCGTTGCGGATGCGCCGCATCGGCAAGGGCGTGCGCAGGAAGCGGACATGATCGCCGCGCGTGAAGCCGTAAAGCAGCGTCATGGCGGCGATCGGGGTTGCTCCATCCCCCTCGCGCTTCCGCGCGCTGCGCCCCGAACGGCCGATCGCCGCCGGCACCGTCAGCGGCCCGATCTGCACCAGCGCCCGCGTCGGCCGGCCCGGCGCCGGACGCACGACGATTGTGGAAGCGGCCCGCCGACCGCCTACCCTTGCTTTTTCCATTTTTCTCACATGTTTTTGCTTTGCGTGTGATTTCATTTGAAATCATAGCAGTTTCAATTGGACGACCAAGCCCGAGCCGCCTCGCGACTTGCTAAAAACGCAATTTGGCGTAGGACTTGAGGGGCAATAGAACGAGGACCGGAACGGCATGACCGCACGCACCATTCTGCTGGTGGATGATGATAACGACCTGCGCGAAATGCTGGTCGAGCAATTGTCGCTTTACGAGGAATTCACGGTTCTGCAGGAAGTGACGGCCGGCAAGGGGGTGCAGACCGCGCGCGCCACACCCGTCGACCTCCTGATCATGGATGTCGGCCTGCCCGACATGGACGGCCGCGAAGCCGTGAAGCTCCTGCGCAAGAACGGCTTCAAGGCGCCGATCATCATGCTGACCGGCCATGACACCGATTCCGACACGATTCTCGGTCTGGAAGCCGGCGCCAACGATTACGTCACCAAGCCATTCCGCTTCGCCGTGCTGCTCGCCCGCATCCGCGCGCAGCTGCGCCAGCACGAGCAGAGCGAGGACGCGACCTTCACCGTCGGCCGCTATCTCTTCAAGCCCAGCCAGAAGCTGCTGACCACCGAAGACGGCCAGAAGATCCGCCTGACGGAGAAGGAAGCGGCGATCATCCGCTATCTCTACCGCGCCGACCAGAAGGTCGTCACCCGCGACATCCTGCTCGAAGAGGTCTGGGGCTATAATTCCGGCGTCACCACCCACACGCTCGAAACCCATGTCTATCGTCTTCGCCAGAAGATCGAGCGCGATCCCTCCAACGCCGAAATTCTGGTAACGGAAAACGGCGGCTACAAGATCATCCCATAGGCCGCGAATATGGCGCTGAACGACGATATCCGCCTGCTGTCGCAACTGCCGCTGTTTCATGGCATGGGCGATGAGCCATTGCGGCTGATTGCCTTTGGCGCCGACCGGCGTCATGTCGCGCCGGGCCAGACCCTGTTCCGCGAGAAATCCCCGGCCGAATGCGCTTATGTCATCGCGCGCGGCAGCTTCGAACTCAGCACCGTCGATGCCGCAGGGCAGTCGATTGCCGAAGCCACGGTGCAGGCCGGCACGATGCTCTCCGAGCTGGCGCTGGTGACCCTGGTCGAGCGCAAATACACCGCCGTGGCGCTGGAGGAGTCCGATGTCATCCGCATCACGCGAGCCCTGTTCCATCGCCTGATCGAGGAATATCCCGACGCCGGGCTGCTGATCCAGAATCGCATCCGCGAGAATTTTGCGGCACTCGCCCGGCAGGCGGCGGCACTGCTTGGGCGTTTTTCCTGAGACCTCGGTGGTTGCCAAGCCCTCCTGAGCTTGTCGAAGGGTGAGCTGCCGAAGGGAGGCCGCCCCTCCTGGTTCGAGGCTCCGGCCCCTTCGCAAGACTCAGGAGCCTGCGCACCTCACCATAAGGGCGGGGAGAATTCCTTCGCCATCATCAGGGCTGATCGTCTTGCCCAGCCGCACTGCAGGCTCGTCGTTCATCTCCATTTGCCGCGGCGATAAGCTCGCTCCACCTCTCATCCTGAGGTGCAGAGCTCGAAGAGCGGAGCCTCGAAGGATCGAGGTGGCCCCATGGCCGGCGCAATGCTTGAATTCACCCGAACGTCTCAGAGATTGAAATGCGCCACCACCGGCACATGATCGGACGGACGATCCCAGCCGCGCGCCGCCTTCAGGATATCGATGCGCTGCAGGAGCGGTCCGAGATCGGAGGACGACCAGATATGATCGAGGCGGCGGCCGCGGTCGGCGGCTTCCCAATCCTTGGCGCGATAGCTCCACCACGTATAGAGCTTCTCGTTCTCCGGCACATGCTGGCGCATCAGATCCAGCCAGGCACCGCGCTTCATGACCTCAAGCAGGCCGTCGGTCTCGACCGGCGTATGGCTGACGATCTTCAACAGCTGCTTGTGCGACCAGACATCGTGTTCCAGCGGCGCGATGTTGAGATCGCCGACGAGGATGGCGGAGGTGTTCTGCTCGGCATTGGCATGCAGATGCTTCATCTCCTCGATGAAATCGAGCTTGTGGCCGAACTTCGGGTTGATCGTGCGGTCCGGCTCGTCGCCGCCGGCCGGCACGTAGAAATTATGCAGCCGGATGCGCCGGCCGCCACGCTCGAAGATCGCCGAAATATGCCTGGAATCGCCGACATTGCAGTAATCCTGCCGATGATCCTCGGTCAGCGGAAAGCGCGAGGCGATGGCGACGCCGTGATAGCCCTTCTGGCCGTGGATGATGATGTGTTCGTAGCCGAGCGCACGCAGCGGCGCATGCGGGAAGAGTTCGTTCGGAACCTTGGTTTCCTGCAAGCAGAGGATGTCGGGCCTGGCCTGCATCACGAATTGCTCGACGATCGGCATGCGCAGCCGCACCGAATTGATGTTCCACGTCGCTATCGAAAAACCCATGCGCCGAACCCTTATCCTCTAATCCGGATAAGGCTTTAGACCGGCCGCGAAAGAAAGGGAAGGATCATTCGACGCTTCCCTTGCCCGCGCGGAATGGAGGCGGCGATCAGCGCGTATAATCGATGCGGAAGACGCTGTCGTCGAAGGAGACATTGGTCTTCACATTGTTGATGATGACGTCGGTGGTCTTGCCCTGCGGGTCGATCACCGTCCACTGACGCAGGTCGTAGGTCTTGGAATCGAAGATCATGGTGATGGTGGAATCGCCGAAGACCGTGCGGTTGCCGAGCGTGATCCTGGTGAGGTCCGGCTGCGAATCCACCTCGCGCACCATGTCGGCGGAAAGATCGATCTTGTTGGCGAGCAGCAGGCTCAGCGGCGTCTTCGACAGCTGATACATGTTCTTCGTCCGCGTCTGGTCATTGATGACCTGAACGTTGTTGCCGTCGCAGATGACGCGCATGCGGGACGGCGGATCGTAGTTGAAGCGCATCTTGCCCGGACGCTGGATGAAGAAGGCGCCGCTCATCTGGTCGCCGCGCGGCCCGATCTGCAGGAAGCCGCCCTTCATGGTCTTGATGGACGAGAAATGATCGGCGATGGCCTGGGCGATACCGGGGTTGAGCGCAGTCGCGGCGGCCTGAGCCTGCTCTTGCGCAAAGGCCGAAACCGGCAGAGCGCCTGCCGCACCGACCGCGACCACGGCGCCGAGGAAATGCCGGCGGCTCAGGGAAAGTCGGCTGGACGGCGGCGCATCGAACTTTGTCATCGAATTCTCCTTCATGCTGTGTCCATGGCGCGCAAAGTCGGCGTCTTCATGGCGCAGCGGCCCATGTCCGGTTGTGGGCCGCGATCAAATGTCCTTGAGCATATCCGGGATATACGACGCGAAAACGGCGCCTCCGGCCTCAGCGATCCAGGATATCCGCCTTGGTGGGAACGAGAATCTCCCGCTTGCCGGCATGGTTGGCCGGACCGATCACGCCTTCATCCTCCATGCGCTCGATCAGCGAGGCGGCGCGGTTGTAGCCGATGCCGAGACGGCGCTGGATGTAGGAGGTCGAGGCCTTGCCATCGCTCAGAACGACCGCAACCGCCTGATCGTAAGGGTCCTCCGAATCCGCGAGATTGGCCGTGCCCGCCGGGCCTTGACCATCCTCATCCTCTTCGTCGTCGGCCGTGATCGCGTCGAGATATTGCGGCGCGCCCTGCGTCTTCAGATAGGAAACGATATCCTCCACCTCGCCGTCCGAGACGAAGGGACCGTGGACGCGCTGGATGCGCCCGCCGCCGGCCATATAGAGCATGTCGCCCATGCCGAGCAGCTGTTCGGCGCCCTGCTCGCCCAGAATGGTGCGGCTGTCGATCTTCGACGTCACCTGGAAGGAGATGCGGGTCGGGAAGTTCGCCTTGATCGTGCCGGTGATGACGTCGACGGACGGACGCTGCGTCGCCATGATCACATGGATGCCGGCGGCACGCGCCATCTGCGCCAGACGCTGCACCGCGCCTTCGATATCCTTGCCGGCGACCATCATCAGGTCGGCCATTTCGTCGATGATGACAACGATATAGGGCATGGGTTTCAGGTCGAATTCTTCCGTCTCGTAGATCGCCTCGCCGGTCTGGCGGTCGAAGCCGGTCTGGACGGTGCGGCTGATCGCCTCGCCCTTGGCGACGGCCTGCTCGACGCGGGTGTTGAAGCCGTCGATGTTGCGCACGCCGATCTTCGACATCTTCTTGTAGCGCTCTTCCATCTCGCGGACGGTCCATTTG
>JASGEG010000122.1:0-4193 GCA_047606605.1 Rhizobium sp. | reverse complement strand
TGGCTGACTTAGATAGGCGTCGAGACTGTTTCGCCAAGGGTATGACGTGTGATGATTATGCGAGTCGGCGCCGGTCGCGGCGTCGCAAACATAAAATCGCCGCCGTCGCTTTGCGGTATTTTCATTGAAAGCTGACTGAAAGGTTGGCCGGGCTAGGCTTGCTCGGCTTCGTGGAGGAAGCATATGCCGTGCGACGATCATGTGACGCAGGCATCCGAACAGGAGGAGACATTCATGCGTTCATCGCGCACGTTTTTTCATACCGTAGCCCTTTCCCTCGTCATGACCGCCGCTTCGCTCGGCGCGTCCGCGGCGCATGCCGCCGACAAGATCTCGATCATGGTGGGCGGCTACGAAAAGCAGATCTATCTGCCGGCCAAGCTCGCCGAATCCCTCGGCTACTTCAAGGATGAAGGCCTCGACGTCGAGCTTCTGAACGAATCCGCCGGCGTCGATGCGGAAAACCAGCTGCTCGCCGGTGCCGTTCAGGGCGTCGTCGGCTTCTACGACCACTGCGTCGACCTGCAGGCCAAGGGCAAGTTCATCGAGTCCGTCGTGCAGTTCAGCCGCGCGCCTGGCGAAGTGGAGCTGGTCTCGGCCAAGTATCCGGACATCAAGTCCTTCGCCGATCTGAAGGGCAAGCGCGCCGGCGTTACCGGCCTCGGCTCGTCTACCAACTTCCTGACGCTCTACATGGCGTCCAAGGCAGGCCTGTCGCCGGCTGACGTCACGCCGGTTCCGGTTGGCGCGGGCCAGACCTTCATCGCCGCCATGCAGCAGGATGCCATCCAGGTGGGAATGACCACCGAACCGACGATTTCCCGCCTCCTGAAGACGGGCGAAGCCAAGATCCTCGTCGATCTGCGCACCGTCAAGGGCACCGAGGACGCGCTCGGCGGCACCTATCCGGCCGCTTCGCTCTACATGGACGCGGCCTGGGTCGATGCCCATAAGGAAGAGGTGCAGAAGCTGGCGAACGCCTTCGTCAAGACGCTGCGCTTCATCAATACCCATACGGGCGCCGAAATCGCCGACAAGATGCCGAAGGATTTCTACGTCGGCGACAAGGACGGCTACATCAAGGCTCTCGACGCCGGCAAGGAAATGTTCACGCCGGACGGCGTGATGCCGGAAGATGGTCCGAAGACCGTTCTCGCCGTGCTCTCCGAGTTCTCCAAGAACGTCAAGGGCAAGACGATCGACCTGTCGAAGACCTACACGACGGAATTCGTCAAGAACGTCAAGTAAGCAGTCGCAGCGCCGCTTCCGGCGAGTTCCGGAAGCGGCGTCAGGGGACTTTGCAGTTCATTGGGCTTTGCGTGCATGCCCGGAAGGCACGCGTCAGGATCAGCACCATGCAACAGGATGAACGCCGCACCCCGGCGATCGAGCTCATCAATGTCAGCCGCCGTTTCGTATCGCCGACGGGCAAGTCGCTGACCGCACTGCGCGATTTCAACATGACCGTCGAACGCGGCGAATTCGTCGCTGTCGTCGGCCCCACCGGCTGCGGCAAGTCGACGACGCTCAATCTCGTCACCGGCCTTGCCAAGCCGAGTGCCGGCGAAGTCCGCCTGATGGGCGGTCCGGTCAGCGGCATCGATCCGCGTGTCGGCTTTGCCTTCCAGACGGATGCGCTCTTCCCCTGGAAGAACGTCATCGACAATGTCATGTCCGGCCCGCTGTTCCGCGGCAAGTCGAAGGCCGTGGCCGAAAAGAGCGCCAAGGATTGGCTGGCCCGCGTCGGCCTTTCGAAATTCCTGCATCACTATCCGCACCAGCTGTCGGGCGGCATGCGCAAGCGCGTTTCGCTGGCGCAGACCTTCATCAACGAGCCGGAAATCCTGCTGATGGACGAGCCCTTCTCGGCGCTCGACGTGCAGACCCGCACGGTCATGCATGAAGAACTGCTGAAGCTCTGGGCCGAACGCCAGGCCTCCGTCGTCTTCGTGACGCACGATCTCGAAGAAGCCGTCGCGCTCGCCGACAAGGTCTACGTGCTGACGGCCGGTCCGGCGACGGTGAAGTCGGTCTATACGATCGACCTGCCGCGCCCGCGCGTCGTCTCGGAGATCCGCTACGAGCAGAACTTCATCGATTATTGCAAGACGATCTGGGACGACCTGCGCGAAGAGGTCGAAACCAGCTATCGCCGTGCCGCGGAAGCGGCATAAGGGAGGATTTGACCATGGCAAACACAGCTCTCGAATCCGGCAATGCCCCGATCTTCCGCGCCGGCACCTCGGATACGGAAATCGAAGCGGCGGCCCTGAAGGCGATCGCGCGGCGCAAATACGTCGTTCTGTTCTGGCAGGTGGCGATCCTCGTGGCGATCCTCGGCCTGTGGCAACTCGCCTCCGACCTGCACTGGATCGACCCGTTCTTCTATTCCAGCCCGACCGGCATCGGCTACAGGCTCTATGAATGGGTCACCGAAGGCACCGAGAGCGGCTCGCTCTGGTATCATCTCGGCGTCACCATGGAGGAAGCGCTGATCGGCTTCGTCATCGGCTCGGTGACCGGCGTTCTCGTCGGTGTCGCGCTTGGCCGCAACAGGCTCGCTTCCGACATCCTGTCGATCTACATCAAGGCGATCAACTCGATCCCGCGCGTGGTTCTGGCGCCGATCTTCGTGATGATCATGGGTCTCGGCCTGCCGTCCAAGGTGGCGCTCGCCTTCATCATGGTGTTCTTCGTCGTGTTCGCCAACGCCTTCCAGGGCGTTCGCGAAGCCGACCGCAACATGATCGCCAATGCCCGCATCCTTGGGGCCTCCAACTGGCAGGTCACCCGCAACGTCATCCTGCCGTCGGCAATGAGCTGGATCTTTGCAAGCCTGCACATCTCCTTCTCCTTTGCCATCATCGGCGCCATCGTCGGTGAATTCGTCGGCTCGCTCGCGGGTATCGGCTACCTGATCTCGATTGCCAAGGGCACCTATGACGCCGCCGGCCTCTATGCCGCGATCATCCTCGTGATGGTGGTGACGCTCGGCGCCGAATACGTGATGACGCTGGTCGAAAACCGCATCACCCGCTGGCGTCCGCAGCAGAGCATGGACGTGCAATAAGCCAGCCGGTTTTCCGGCACCTCCCAAGGGAAAGGCCGGGCGTTTCGCCCGGCCTTTTGCATTCGCGGGCGCATCTTGCGCCATGGCGCCATGTGAGACCGGAGATTTTCCCCTGCAACGAATCAGTCTATGCTCCGCTCAGGCAAAGCCCATGCCTCCCCCCTCCATCGGGAAAGTATCGTTCATGCGGGGCTCATCGATCTTCAAACCGACTGTTCGGGCGCCAAGCATAAGGAGGGATTGCGATCGCAGCTCGCAATAGGAGGTTTTGACATGAGGCTTTCCGCCCCGCTGCATCATCTGAAACGCAAGGCGCGACTGATGTCGCGCGAGCAGAACATTCCGCTGCATCAGGCGCTCGACCGGATCGCCGCCGAGGAGGGGTTTCGCGCCTGGAGCCTGCTGGCGGCCCGCGCGGATGAGACGACGCCCGCCGGTAAGCTGTTTTCCCGACTGGATCTCGGCGACCTGGTGCTTCTCGGCGCCCGTCCGCGCCACGGCAAGACCTTGATGGGCCTCAGGCTCGCCGTCGAGGCGATGAAATCCGGCAGCCGCGGCGTCTTCTTCACGCTGGAATATACGGAAAAGGACATCCACGGCCGCTTCGAGGCGATCGATGCGACGTTCGAGCATTTCAAGGACCTGTTCGAGTTCGATACGTCCGAGGCGATCAGCGCCGATTACATCATCGAGAGGCTGGCATCGGCGCCGAGGGGAACCCTCGTTGTGGTCGATTATCTGCAGATACTTGACCAGAACCGACAGAAACCGGAACTGATGGTTCAGGTCCGGGCGTTGAAGGCTTTCGCGCGCGCGAAGGGGCTGATCATCGTCTTCATCTCGCAGATCGACCGCGCCTATGAATCGTCGGCGAAGGCCTATCCGGATATCGAGGATGTGCGCCTGCCGAATCCGCTGGATCTGACCTTGTTCGACAAGATGTTTTTCCTGAACAAGGGTGACGTCCAGCTTGAGGCGGCGGGATAGCAGTCCGCCGCATCGCGATTGCCGGCGGTTTGAATGCGGTCACACCGCCGGCAGTTTCACCGTGACCAGCAGGCCGCCTTCGGCCGCGTCGCCGAGGGCGACCGAGCCGCCGGCGCCGTCGACCACTTCGCGGACG
>JASGEG010000121.1:0-14496 GCA_047606605.1 Rhizobium sp. | reverse complement strand
TAGCCCCCAATAGCCAAACGGATTGTCTCCGATTGTTGAACGATGAAATGGAATCGTTCAATATGAGGTCAGCTATTGCCAGGATTGCTCGGGAGAGCCCAGTCAATCGGTTCCCGTCCATGCTCGACCAAATAGGCATTGGCCTTGGAGAAGTGCCGGCAGCCGAGGAAGCCGTTATGGGCCGACAGCGGCGACGGATGCGCCGCCTTCAGCACCAGATGGCGCTCGGTATCGACGAAAGCGGCCTTCTTCTGCGCATAGGAGCCCCAGAGCATGAAGACGACGCCGTCGCATTCGTCGTTGACCCTGCGGATGACGGCATCGGTAAAACGTTCCCAGCCCTTGCCCTGATGCGAGGCAGCCTGCGATTCTTCGACGGTCAGAACGCTGTTGAGCAGCAGCACGCCCTGCTTGGCCCAGCTTTCCAGAAAGCCGTGACGCGCCGGCGGAATGCCGAGATCGGTCTCCAGCTCCTTGTAGATATTGACCAGCGACGGCGGGATGCGCACGCCGGGACGCACGCTGAAGCAGAGCCCATGCGCCTGACCGAAACCGTGATAAGGGTCCTGACCGAGGATGACGACCTGCACCTCATCGAGCGGCGTCAGATCCAGCGCTCGGAAATACTCGCTGCCGCGCGGAAAAATCACCCGGCCACGCTGCTTCTCCTCGACGAGAAAGGCCTTCAGCTGCTGCATGTAGGGGCTGGCGAACTCCTCCGACAACGCCTCTTTCCAGCTTTCCTCGAGCTTGATGTTCGCTTCCGCCATCGTCTCAGGCCTCCGTCTGTTGTCAGCATGTCGATTGAGGATGAAAGCGGCGGCGTGTCAAGAAAAGGACTGGGGTGGTGGCGGGGAGATCACAGTTTTCGAGGGGCGGCGGCGCCTGGTTCCAAGCTTGCGGGACAACACCAACAGCCGCTTTCGACTGAAAAGCGAGCCCGCGGAGCAAGACAGCGGCAACCGACTCTGCAATCATGCACATATGCAGAACCGATCGTTCATATATCGCTCATTCGGTCCGCCGGTGGAGCGGCTTGCGCTGGAGACGGTCGATATGGCGCCCGTCAATCCCACGCAGTTGCGCGTCGCCATGTCGTTCGTTCCGATCAATCCCTCCGATTTGATCCCCATAACCGGAGCATACACGCATCGGATCGAACTTCCGGCCATCGCGGGATACGAAGGCGTCGGTCGCGTGATCAGCGCGCCTCCCGCGCATTCCGCGCTCCTCGGGCGTCGCGTGCTGCCGCTTCGCGGTGCCGGGACATGGCAGGCCTATGTCGATTGCGATCCCGATCTTGCCGTACCCGTGCCGGACTCCGTCGGCGATCTTACCGCCGCTCGGGCCTATATCAACCCGCTCGCCGCCTTGACCATGCTTGATCGATGGCCGGTCGCAGGAAAGCGCCTGCTTCTTAGCGGCGCGGGTTCGACATGCGCGGAACTCCTGGCATCCTGGGCACGAGAACAAGGCGCGGCCGAGATAAGAGGGATCTATCGCTCAGAGAGCCGTGTCGAACGTTTGCTTTCGAGCGGCATCGAGCCTGTTTCGATGCATGACCTCGAAGGGATAAGAACGGCAGCGGCCAGCGCGGATCTGGTATTCGACTCCCTGGGAGGACCGATCGGCTCCCTTGTGCTCGAAGGAATGCGGGAGGGCTCAGCCTTCATCGGCTATGGGCTGCTTTCCGGACAGAGCATCCGCGCGCCCAACAGCATACGCGCCCGCTATCATCGGTTCCATCTGCGCGATAGCCTGGCCGCCATGACGGCGGAAAGCTGGCAGAGGCAATTTTTGCGACTATGGCCGAAACTGAACGAAGATAATCTGCCGCCCGTGCAGGTTTTTCCGTTTCATGATTGGCGTGTCGCACTTGAGCAAGCGGCCAAGCCCGGAGGAGCAAAGCCCATGCTTCATTTCGCGCCCATGGAGTGACGCGTTGGGTTTGCCGGCCTTGCTGCGCGACGCCGCCTGATCCTCCCCGGCTGCCCCGCCTACAATCACCCCTTGATCCGTATCATCTGCGGATCATACAGCGGCTTCAGCGACACCTGGCACGGCACGCGCTGGCGGGCGACGTCCAGCTCGTAGCGGCCGGACAGCACGAAATCCTCCGTCACGCCGCCGGGATCGCGGACATAGCCGTAGCCGATGGCCTTGCCGATCGTGTAGCCGTAGCCGCCGCTCGACAGCCAGCCGACGCGCTGGCCGTCGCGATAGATCGTCTCGCGGCCGAGAAGCACGGTTTCAGGATCGTCTGGCACGAAGCAGGCAAGCACCTTCTTCACGCCCGAGGCCAGCTGCCGCTCGACGGCCTCGCGGCCCCGAAACGGAATATCCTTCTTCACCTTCACGGCCCAGGCGAGCCCCGCCTCGACCGGCGTGTGATCCGGGCCGATATCGGCGCCCCAGGCGCGATAGCCCTTCTCCAGCCGGCAGCTTTCGATGGCACGATAGCCGGCATTGACCAGCCCGTGGTCTCGTCCGGCCGCCATCAACGCGTCGTAGACTGTGGTGGCATATTCGACCGGCACATGCAGCTCGTAGCCCAGTTCGCCGACATAGGTGATGCGCAATGCCCGGACCGGACAGCCGGCGATGCCGACAGTCTTCACCCGGCCGAAGGGGAATGCCCCGTTGGAAACATCGTCCGACGTCACCGCTTCCAGCACGGCACGCGCATGCGGCCCCATCAGCGACAGGACGGAATAGGCCGAGGTGACGTCCACCAGCTCGGCATGCATGTCGCCCGGAATGTTGCGGGCGATCCAGTCGAAATCATGCGTGGCGAAGCCCGTGCCCGTGGTGATGTAGAATTCGTTCTCGGCGATACGGGCAACGGTGACGTCGCATTCGATGCCGCCCCGGTCGTTCAGCATCTGCGTGTAGGTCAGCGCCCCCACCGGCTTCGACACATCGTTGGAGGCGATCCAGGAGATCGCCGCCTCGGCATCCCGCCCCTTGAGCACGAATTTGGCAAAGGAGGTCTGGTCGAAGATCACGGCGGCCTCGCGCACCGCCTTGTGCTCCCGCCCGACGGCATCGAACCAGTTCTGACGGCCGTAGGTATAGATATCCTTCGGCTCCTCGCCGGCGAAGAGATCGGCAAACCAGTTCGGCCGCTCCCAGCCGAGCTTCTCGCCGAAACAGGCGCCCTGCGCCTTCAGCCGGTCGTAGAGCGGCGACTTGCGGCAGGGACGGCCGCTGGAATGCTCCTCGAAGGGCCAGGCCATGGTGTAGTGCTTGCCATAGGCCTCCAGCGTGCGGGTGCGCACCCAGTCGGTGTCGAAATGCGGACGGCCGAAGCGGCGGATATCGACCGGCCAGAGATCGTAGGGCGGTTCGCCCTTGACCACCCATTCGGCCAGCGCCATGCCCGCCCCGCCGGCCGACGCAATGCCGAAGGCGTTGAAGCCGGCGCCGACGAAGAAGTTCCTGAGCTCCGGTGCCTCGCCGAGAATGAAATTGCCATCGGGCGTGAAGCTCTCAGGCCCGTTCAGCAATTGCTTCACGCCGGCCGTTTCCAGCCCCGGCACGCGCGCCAGCGCCTGTTCCATGATCTGCTCGAAATGGTCGAAATTGCTGTCGAGCAGCGTGTAGTGGAACCCCTTGGGAATACCGTCCATGGCCCAGGGGATCGGGTTCGGCTCGTAGCCGCCCATGACCAGTCCGCCGACCTCTTCCTTGTAATAGGTCAGCCGGTCGGGATCGCGCAGCGTTGGCAGGTTGGAGGGAACGCCGAAGGATTCGGTGATCAGATACTGATGCTCGACCGAGACGAGCGGCACGTTGACACCGAAACGCGCCGCGAAGCTTCGCGTCCACTGGCCGGCGCAGACGACGACGCGCTCGCATTCGATGCGGCCCCGTTCGGTGAGGACGGCGCGGATTCTGCCCTTGTCGATCTCCAGATCGAGAACCTCCGTATCCTCGAAGATCGAAACGCCGGCCATGCGGGCACCCTTGGCCAGCGCCTGGGTGATATCGGAAGGATTGGCCTGCCCGTCGGTCGGCAGATAGGCCGCGCCGATCAGGTCGTCTATATTCATCAGCGGCCAGAGATCGAACGCTTCCTTCGGTGTCAGCAGCTGCATGTCCAGCCCGAAGGATTGCGCCGTCGTCGCCTGTCGCTTCACCTCGGTCCAGCGTTCCTCGCTGCAGGCAAGGCGCAAGCCGCCATTCATCTTCCAGCCGGTGGCAAGCCCCGTCTCCGCTTCCAGTCTCTTGTAGAGATCGACGGAATAGCCAAGCATCTGCGTGATGTTGGCGCTGGTGCGCAGCTGCCCGACCAGGCCAGCGGCATGGAAGGTGGTGCCCGACGTCAGCTTCTTGCGCTCCAGCAGCACCGTATCCGTAAGACCGAGCCTGGCGAGATGATAGGCCGTCGAACAGCCGATAATGCCGCCGCCGATGACGACCGCCTTGGCCGTGTTGGGCAGTTCCTTCATCATATCACCTCAAGCTTCCCGGAATGACCGATAGGCGCGTTCGAACCGCGCCTGGTTTTCGTTGGTATAGGCGGAATAATCGAAATCGATGTCGGAATGGATCTCCGACACCATGCTCCACATCGTCTCACGCAGCAGCGAGGCGCATTTCATCGCCTGGTAGCGCCGGAGCAGGCCCGCATCTGCCGGCGCCTCGAAATAGGTCTCCAGCATCCGGACCTCCTGCGCCTCGGAGAATTCGTTGTTGGAGGCGAGACCGCCGAGATCGAAGAGCGGCGTGTTGAAGCCGGCATAATCCCAATCGATCAGCCAGAGCCGCGTGCCGTCGTCGAGAAAGTTGGCGGCCAGCAGGTCGTTATGGCCGAAGGCGATGTCGAAGGGACCGGCGGCCTTCTCCAGGCGCTCGGCCGCATCGAGGAAGGACGCAAGCGATGTTCGATATCGGCTGCTCCTCTCATCGAGAAAGGCGGCATAGTCGCGCACCACATGGAAGACCCAGAAGATGGCCGCCGCGCCGCGAAAATGCCGCGCGACCTCACGATGACAGGCGCGCACGAGCGACACGACACGCTGAAGCGTCGCAGGCTCACGGATATCCGCCGCCGCAAGCGCCTTGCCGTCGATATAGTCCAGCACCAGAATGCCGGGCTCATGATGGATGACTGCCGGCGACAGTCCCGCCGCATGCGCTGCCCTGCTGGCCGCCACTTCGTTCGCCCGGCTGATATGGTGAACCGGGATATCGGCGCCCAACCTGACGACGAAGCGCCGGCCGCCATTCGTAACCAGATAATTGCGATTGGTGATGCCGCCCACCAGCGGGGCGATCTCGACCGGCCCGCGCCAGATACCAAGAGCCTGTATCCTGTCTTCGGGCGCTGCGGCCATCCCCCCTCCAGCGCGTTCGTTGCGCGTCTTATGGACGGAAAAGGTTTCTCACAAAAGCGGAACTGTCAAGCGCTGCCCACAAAATGAAACGGCCAGGAGGTTTTTTGTTGAGTTGCCCCGGAGGACGGAATGCAGATCGACATTAAGCTATGGATAGCGTCAACAGAAAGCTTCATCCTAGACGCGATTTGGCTTAAAAATTTCCAATCGGGCCGATTGCAGGCGAACGCGTTGTCTTCGGATCATGCCCCAGATAGGATCGAGACCATGCCGGACATGTCGCAGACGCCGCCGCATTCGAACCATCGGGAACGCGAGATTCTCGAAGAGCTGCGGCTCGCGGGCGGAGCAAGCCGCATCCAGTTCCTCGCCGACCGGCTGTCCGTCTCGGAGGAGACCATCCGCCGCAATATCCGCAGTCTGGAAGCCAACGGCCTCGTGACCAAGGTGCATGGCGGCGTGCACATCAAGGATTCCTTCATCGAACCGCCGCTGCATTTCCGCATGAACGAGAATGCCGAGGCCAAGCGCCTGATCGCCGCCCGCGTCGCGACGATAATCCAGGATGGCGACACCATTTTCCTCGATATCGGCTCGACCACGGCCTTCATTGCCGTGGCATTGCAGAAGCATCAAAACCTGTTCGTCGTTACCAATGCGGTCTCGGTGGCACATGCGCTGGCCACCCGCAACGGCAACCGCATCTTCTTCGCCGGCGGCGAGCTGCGCAGCCACGACGGCGGCGCCTTCGGCACGGAGGCGACCAATTTCCTGCGCCGCTTCAATGTCCGCCACGCCGTGCTCTCCGTCGGCGCCGTCAACGCCACCTCCGGCTTCATGCTGCACGATCTGGAGGAGGCGGAATTTTCCCGTGAAGCGGCGCGGCACGCCGAGAACCGCATCATCGTCGCCGACAGCGCCAAATTCGGCCGCAGCGCCCCGATCATCATCGACGATCCCGCCATCTACGACATGATGGTCACCGATCATATGCCACCCCCCGATATCTGCGCCATGCTCGAGCACAACGACATCGAACTCGTGGTCGCCGGTCAGCGCCGGGCGGAGCAAGGGTGAATTAACCCTTACACATGGCTTCGAGCGTCAGCGCCGCCTTGCTGGCGTGACGCTCCTTGTGGCGCAGCAGGCGAAAGCTGCGGGCAGGCAGCTCGAAAGCCGCCCGCACCAGCAGACCCTGCCCGAGATAGGCCGCCGCCGCGGCGCTGGAAATGGCCGCCGCGCTCTGCCCGGCGCATACGGCCGACAGCACAGCCTCGTTCGACGGCAAGACCAGCGCCACGTTGAGCTCGCGCGGCGAGGCCCCGAGCCTGAGGATGGCATTCTCGAATTCGGAGCGTGTACCCGAGCCTTCCTCGCGCATCACCCATGAGGTGCCGGCGGCAAGGTCGGATGCGGAAAGCGCGCGGCCATCCGCCCAGGGATGCCCAGGCGGCACGACAATGACGAGCGCGTCCTGCGCGACGACCTTCATGGACAGGACCGGTGCGTCCACCTCCCCCTCGACGAAGCCGAGCTCGGCGGAGCCTTCGATGACGGCTTCGGTGACGGTGCGGGTATTGCCGATCGTCAGGTCGAGATCGATGCCCGGATAGTCCTTGCGGAAACGCATCAGGATCGGCGGCAGCCAATAGCTGGCGATGGTCTGGCTGGCGCAGAGGCTGAGCCGGCCGCGCTGCAGGCCGCCGAGTTCGGAGAGCATCAGCTCGGCCGAGCGCACGCGCGCCAGCGTCGCCCTGGCTTCGCCGAGAAAGATGCGGCCGGTCTCGGTCAGCTCGATCCGCCGTCCCACGCGATGAAACAGCTCGACGCCGTAATAGGCCTCGAGGTTCTTGATCGCGGTGCTGACCGCCGATGGCGTCAGATGGATGGCCTCCGCCGCATGGGTCAGATGCTCCCGCTCGGCGACGGCAACGAAAATGGCGAGCTGCTCGAATGTCATGGGAAATCATTCTAATTTATCGAATGAAACATAGGATAATATTCGATGGATGTCGACATCGGTAGATGAGACTTTCGCGGCGCAGAAAATTCCCATGAAGCCGAACGGCGGTGCCGCATGCCTCTTTCCCGACGGATCAGCGTCATTCTTCCCGGCCTGGTCCTGACCTGCGCCGTGGCCCTGCTCGCCTATGCCGGCGAGCATGCGGAAATGAACATTCTCGGCGGCCGGTGGATCGAAAGCCTGGTGCTCGCCATAGCCATCGGCATCCTCGTCTGCACCGTAAAGCCCCTTGCGCCCGCCATGCGCCCCGGCATCGATTTCAGCGCCAAGATCCTGCTGGAAATCGCCATCGTCCTGCTCGGCGCCTCGATCAGCCTCTCGGCGATCGATCAGGCTGGGGTCTGGCTGATCGGGGGAATTGCCCTCGTCGTTGTGCTGTCGATCGCCGCGACCTATGCGATCGGCCGCCTGCTCGGCCTGCCGCCGAAGCTGGCGACGCTGATTGCCTGCGGCAATTCCATCTGCGGCAACTCGGCCATCGTCGCGGTCGCTCCGGTGATCGAAGCCGGCTCGGAGGAGACCGCCGCCGCCCTCGCCTTTACCGCCGTCCTCGGCGTCGCCGCCGTCTTCCTGCTGCCGCTTCTCTATTTCCATGCCGGCATGAGCGTGCCGCAATATGGCATATTGGCCGGTCTGACGGTCTATGCCGTGCCGCAGGTCCTGGCCGCGACCGCACCGGTGGGATTGCTGGCCGTGCAGACCGGTACGCTCGTCAAGCTCATCCGCGTGCTGATGCTGGGACCGGTGATCTTCCTGCTCGGCATCGTCACCAAGACCGAAGCCGGCGCTGGAGATCATCGCCGCCCGCTGGTCCCCTGGTTCATCTGCGGCTTTCTGGGGCTGATGGCGCTCCGCTCCTTCGGCCTGATCCCGGAAGCGCTGCTCGCGCCGATGGCGCTGGTGTCGACCATATTGACGGTCATCGCCATGGCGGCGCTGGGACTGTCGGTCAATATTCGCTCCGTCGCCCATGCCGGCGGCCGGGTGATCACGGCCGCCATGCTGTCGCTGCTGATGCTCGGCGTCATCAGCTACGGGTTGATCGCTTTCTTGCAGATCCCCTAGGTTTGCGACCGCGCCCGGTGCCGGCGACAGGCCGTTTCGCGCCGGACTTCCGCGCCGCCATCAGCAAAGCGGCAATCTCGCTGACCGGCGAAGGATATCCGATCGCATAACCCTGCAGCCCATCGCAGCCCGCATGCGCCAGAAGCCGCGCATGCGCCTCGGTCTCCACGCCCTCGGCGATGACAGCCACGCTGAGGGCCTTCGCAATTTCCACGATCGAGCCGACAAGGCGCCGTTGCTCGTCCGAGTCGGTGATCGCCGTCACCAATTGCCGGTCGATCTTCAGCCGCGTCGGCTTCAGCTTCACCAGCCCGATCAGCGACGCATGGCCGGAACCGAAATCGTCGATCTCGATCTCGATGCCCATGCGCTTGATCGCATCGATATTGGCAAGCAGCCTGGCATCGGGATCGTCGAGAAAGATCGTCTCGATCAGCTCGAAGACGATGGCGTGGCGCGGTATGTCCAGCGCCTGCAGCCGTTCGATCAATGCCGGGTCGGCAAGACGGCTGGCGGAGATATTGACGGCGATGCGTGGCGGCTTCAGCCCCTCGGACATCCAGGCGGCGCGATCGAGCAGCGCGCGATTGAGGATGGCCGCGTCGATCTCCGCCGTCAGCCCGCATTCCTCGGCCACGCGCAGGAACGCGGCGGGCGGCAGCAATCCTCTTTCGGGATGCTGCCAGCGCGCCAGGGCTTCCAGGCCGATGATCCGCCGGCTGTGCGCATCGACCTGCAGCTGGTAGAACGGCACGATCTCGCTCCGCATCAGCGCCAGCCGCAGTTCCTCCGCCATTTTCCGCTCGGCCTGCAGGTCGGTTTGCAGTTTCGGCGTAAAGAACTCCACCCGGTTACGGCCGAGTTTCTTGGCCTGGTAGAGAGCGATGTCGGACTCCGCCAGCAGATTGCCGGCTTCCTCGATGGGGCTCCAGGCGGCACCGATCGAGGCACCCATCTGCAGCGTCTCGGACCCGAAGGGGATATGGCGCCGCACCTGCAGCAGCATCTCTTCAGCGATGGCCCCGGCCGCCTCCGCCGTCTCGACATCGACCAGCACCACGACGAATTCGTCGCCGCCGATGCGCGCAACCATGTCGCCCACCGAGGTTGCGCCGGAGATGCGGGCCGCGATCACTTCCAGCGTCGTATCGCCGGCCGCGTGGCCCCATTTGTCGTTGATCTGCTTGAAACCGTCGAGATCGATATGCAGGACGGTGAGCGTCCGCACCGCTTTGTCGGCGCACAGCTCCGCCAGCCGCCGATCGAAATAGCGTCGGTTGGGAAGACCGGTCAGATAATCGTGGTCGGCCGCATGCTCGATACGCGCCTGGCTCTGTTCCAGTGCAATGGCGCGGGCTTCGGCGACGGCCTTCTGATTGATCAGTTCGCGATTGAGCAGCACGTCGGCGGTGACATCCCACTCCGCGCCGATGAAGGACGGTTCGCCGTCCGGTCCCTCGAAGAAGTGGGCGCGCGAACGCAGGTAACGCACTTCGCCGCTGGGAAGGATGATGCGAAACTGCGAATTGTAGAGACCCTTTTCCCGGACAGCCACGTCGAATTCGGCGGCGGCGCGCCCGACATCGTCGGGATGAAGGGCATTCATCCAGATCGCCGACGACACTTTACGCTCCGTCGTGCCGGTCTGGTAGAGCTTGTGCATCTGTTGATCCCAGAGCACCTCATCCTTGCGGAGATCGTGCTCCCATACACCGATCTGCGACGTCTCGAGCGCCAGCTTCAACCTCCTCAAAAGGTTCTGAAACTCTCGTTCGGATCGTCCTGATACCGCCTCTTTCACTGAGTTCGAACCCCCTCCGGACACTTGAAAGTCTGGACTATTTTTGCCGACATCCTTGCATCACTGCCTTTCACGACGGTTAACGATCCCTTGACGGCGACGACTAAGGACCCGCAACCGACGTCGGATCATTTTGTAGTTAATGATTGTGACGTGGAGGATTGCGGGCAATATCACGGAAATCGGCGGCGCCGTCGAGCACCGCGCCGTCGGAAAGCTGCGTGACGGAACGGCGGTAGATGCGCTGCCAGGGCGTCGCGTCCGGCGGCACGGCGGGAATGCCGTCGCCCTTGCGCCGCGCGATTTCCGCCTCGTCCACCAGCATGTCGCAACGGCCCTGATTGAAATCGATGCGGATGACGTCGCCGGTCCTGACCCAGGCGAGCCCGCCGCCGGCGGCGCTTTCCGGCGAGGCATTGAGGATCGAGGGACTGTCGGCGGTGCCCGACTGACGGCCGTCGCCAATTGTGGGAAGGCTGCGTATGCCGCGCTTCAGCAGCGCGTCCGGCGGCTGCATGTTGACGACTTCGGCGGAGCCCGGCCAGCCGATCGGTCCGGCGCCGCGAATGACGAGGATGGTATTCTCGTCGATACCGAGATCGGCATCGTTGATCCGCCGGTGATAATCCTCCGAGCCGTCGAAAACCACCGCCCTGCCCTCGAACACGCCCTCGCGGCCCGGCTCCTGCAGGTAACGGCTGCGGAACTCCTCCGAAACGACGCTCATCTTCATGATGGCGAAATCGAAGAGGTTTCCCTTCAGCACCAGGAAACCCGCTCGCTCCCTCAGCGGGTCGGCATAGGGACGGATGACCTCGCGGTCGGTCGCTTCGCGGCCCTTGAGATTGTCCGCCATGGTCTTTCCGGTCACGGTCGGACAGTCGCCGTCGAGCTTGCCGGCCTGCAGCAGCTCCCACATGATGGCCGGCACGCCGCCGGCACGATGGAAGCGCTCGCCGAGATAGGCGCCTGCCGGCTGCACATTGGCCAGAAGCGGAATGTCGAAGCCGTGCACCTGCCAGTCCTCGGGATGCAGTTCGACGCCGGCATGCTTGGCCATGGCGGCGATATGCGGCTGCGCATTGGTCGAGCCGCCGATGGCGGAATTGACCCGGATGGCATTGAGGAAGGCCTTTCGGGTCAGCACGTCGGAAGGCTTGATATCGGCAAGCACCAGCTCGACCGCCCTCCGCCCGGTCCGATAGGCCATCTGCCCGCGCTCGCGATAGGCGCCGGGAATGGCGGCGCAGCCGGTGAGCGACATGCCGAGCGCTTCGGCCATGGCATTCATGGTCGAGGCCGTGCCCATGGTGTTGCAATGGCCGATCGAGGGCGCGGAGGCGAGCGAGGCCTCCATGAACTCCTCTTCGTCGATCTCGCCGGCCGCAAGCTTCCGGCGCGAACGCCAGATCACCGTGCCGGACCCGGCCAGCTCGCCATCATGCCACCCATCCAGCATCGGCCCGCCGGAGAGCACGATCGCCGGAATATTGACGGTGGATGCGGCCATTAGCGCCGACGGCGTGGTCTTGTCGCAGCCCGTCGTCAGCACGACGCCGTCGAGCGGATAGCCGTAGAGCACTTCGACAAGGCCGAGATAGGCGAGATTGCGGTCGAGTGCCGCCGTCGGGCGCTTGCAGTTCTCGAAGATCGGATGGGTCGGGAATTCGATCGGAATGCCGCCGGCGTCGCGGATGCCGTCGCGGACGCGCTTGGCGAGGTCGAGATGATGACGGTTGCAGGGCGTCAGATCGCTGCCGCTCTGGGCAATGCCGATGATCGGCTTGCCGGAGCGCAGCTCCTCCGGCGTGATGCCGTAATTCATGAAGCGCTCGAGATAGAGCGCGGTCATGTCGATGTGATCGGGATTGTCGAACCAATCCTGCGAACGCAGCCGCCGCTTGCTCCCAGCTTTATCGCTCATTTCTTCCTCAGACCTTCTCTCGGGCGTTCTTGTCTTCCAGATGCGACAGCAAGCCGCTGTGATCGACCTCGGCGCCGCCATTCTCGACGAATTCGGCGAATTCCGCCCTGACGGCCTCGGTCAACGGCAGGTGCAGCGACAGGCTTTGGGCGACGGCAAGCACGGTGTCGAGATCCTTCAGCTGATTGCGCGAGCTGCCGCCAGGCACGAAATTGCGATCGATCATACGCTGGCCGTGCAGATCGAGAATGCGGCTTTCGGCAAAGCCGCCGCGAATGGCGGCGCGAAACGCCTCGCGCGAACCGCCGCCGGCCTCCACCAGCAACATCGCCTCGGCAACGGCGCCGATGGTGACGGCAACGATCTGCTGGTTGCCGAGCTTGGCGAGTTGGCCGGTGCCGCTCGGCCCGACATGGGTGACGCGCCCGAGCGGCGCCAGCACGTCGCGGATACCGTCGATGACGGCGGCATCGCCGCCCGCCATGATCGCCAGCGTCCCTGCGGCCGCGCCCACCACACCGCCGGAAACCGGCGCGTCGATGTGGCGAATGCCGCGCTCCGCCAGCTTGGCTGCGTGCTCGCGGGCGACCGGCGGCGGGATCGAACTATTGTCGACCACGACGGCACCGGGTTTCAGCACATCCGCCACGCCGCTGTTGAACAGGACCTCGCTCACCGCGCCGCCATTGGTCAGCATGGTGAACAGCACCGATGCGCCCTCCGCTGCCTCCGCTGCGGTCGTGGCGACCGTCGCGCCGTCGGCCGCCAGCGCATCGGCCTTGCTGCGGTCCCGGTTCCAGACCGTAACATCGAAGCCTGCGCCGAGCAGGCGTCGCGCCATGGGCGCGCCCATCAAGCCGGTTCCGAGGAATGCGATCTTCCTGTCGGTCATGGCAGGCGTCCTTCCAGCTCGTCATCGATATGCACGCGAATGATCTCGTCGAAGGAGCTTTCCGCCGTGAAGCCGAGCTCCCTCGCCCGCGTCGCGGTGAAGCCCTGCGCCCAGCCGGAGACGATGCGCATGATCAGCTCGTCCGGCTCGCGGCGGATCAGCTTGACCGCCTTGTCGCCGGCGGCACGACGCAGCGCCTCGATCTGTTCGCCGACGGTGGCGCTGACGCCCGGCATGGAAAGGCTGCGCTGCACGCCGAGCGGCGCAAGGTCGATCGTCGCGCCATGGACGAGGAAGCCGACCGCCGAGCGCGGCGAGGCATGCCAGTGGCGAACATCCTCAGGAACGGGCAGCACGGCTTCCATGCCGATCAGCGGCTCGCGCAGGATGCCGGAAAAGAAGCCGGACGCGGCGCGGTTCGGCTTGCCGGGGCGGATGCAGATGGTCGGCAGGCGGATGCCGATGCCGTCGAGGAAGCCGCGCCGCGAATAATCGGCCAGCAAGAGCTCGCTCATCGCCTTCTGCGTGCCGTAGCTGGTGAGCGGCGTCAGGTGGAAATCGTCCGGAATGGGCGTCGGGAACGGCGAGCCGAAGACGGCGCAGGACGAGGTGAAGACGACGCGCGGCTTGTAGCCGTCTTCGTCATGCGCGGTGCGGATCGCCTCGAACAGCTGCCGCGTGCCGTCAAGATTGATGCGGTAGCCCTTGTCGAAATCCAGTTCCGCCTCGCCGGAGACGATGGCGGCAAGATGGAAGATGACATCCGGCCGCTGGACCACGATCGCCTCGGAGGCGCCGGCCGCGGACAAATCCGCCGCATAGGCCTCGACCCTGCCGCCAAAATCCTCCGGCTGCGGCGGCGCGATCACATCGACCAGCGTCAGCCGGCTGATCTCACGGCCGCCGAGGCCGCCATCGGCCACCAGCCGTGCGGTCAGTTTCCGGCCGATCATGCCGGCTGCTCCGATAATGGCGATATGCATGCATCCTCCATCGCAATGACGGTCAACGGGGCAGCTCCTCCGGCCCGATGTACGTCAGTCAATATGCCTGTGTGTTTGATAAACCCATGGCGTCAGCATGCAAACGAAATTGGCGGGCGGCGATCAAAATCTTTGAAAAACAGATCGGCCGAAAGAGAAATTGCCCCCCGAAAACGAGAGAGGGCGGGGCCTTGCGGCCCCGCCCATGTCATGCCGGGCATGTAGGGTAATACCCGACACGGCACCCCTATTCGGCGGCGATGGGGAGCACGTCCGCCGAATGATTGTTGTCGTTGCTGTGATGCTGCTTCAGCGGGCGATTGCCGGTCATCCGGCGAATCAGCACGTAGAACACCGGCGTCATGAAGATGCCGAAGAACGTCACCCCGATCATGCCGGAGAAGACTGCAACACCCATGGCGGCGCGCATTTCCGCACCGGCGCCGGTGGAGATGACCAGCGGAACCAC
>JASGEG010000120.1:0-13659 GCA_047606605.1 Rhizobium sp. | reverse complement strand
GCATTGAGGCGCGGCACCACCTATCGGGAAAACCCTGCGAAATCCAGAAGCTTTTCCGGCGGCCAGTCACTTTTATGGCGCGTAATATAACCGGATTGGTGAAAATGGCCACTGACGGCGCGGCCGCGTCGCGCATGGCGGCGACAAAAGAAGAAATTACCGCCATTCGACTGCTAATTTGCGAATTATTTCATGCTCGATACTTGATAAGCTCTGAAGTTTGATCAACATTTTGATCAGGCGCGAAATCGTGGAGGAGTACGCGCCAGGAGAAGGAGGCTCCCGCATATGGTCAGCGTCACGCATGAATCATTAAATCCAACATCCTCGGGTCTGGAACGCGATGCCCGCGACATGCATGCTCGCGGCACCGTCGACCCCGGTAATATTGCCATCGGCGTGATCATCGGTCGCACGTCCGAGTTTTTCGATTTCTTCGTCTATGCCATCGCATCGGTCCTGGTTTTCCCGAAGCTGATCTTCCCCTTCGTGGACCCGCTGCATGGCACGATGCTGTCCTTTTTGATCTTTTCGCTTGCCTTCATCGCCCGCCCGATCGGCTCGTTCGCCTTCATGGCGATCGACCGCAGGTATGGCCGGGGCGTCAAGCTGACCATCGCGCTGTTCCTGCTGGGCGGCTCGACGGCATCGATGAGCTTCCTGCCCGGCTATGTCGAGGTCGGTGCCTATGCGATCCTGCTGCTCGCCATCTTCCGCATCGGCCAGGGCTTGGCGCTGGGCGGCGCCTGGGACGGGCTGGCCTCGCTCTTGGCGCTGAACGCGCCGACCAATCACCGTGGCTGGTATGCGATGATCCCGCAGCTCGGCGCGCCGATCGGCTTCATGCTGGCGAGCGCGCTGTTTGCCTATTTCGTGTCAAGCCTGACGACGGCGGACTTCCTCGATTGGGGCTGGCGCTATCCCTTCTTCTGCGCCTTCGCGGTGAACGTGGTCGCGCTGTTCGCACGGCTCCGCCTCGTCGCCACGCCGGAATTCGGCGCGCTGCTGGAGCGCCATGAGCTGGAGCCGGTCAGGATGACCGAGCTGCTGCGCGTGCATGGCCGCGACGTCCTGATCGGCGCCTTCGTGCCGCTCGCAAGCTTCGCCACGTTCCATCTGGTCACCGTCTTCCCGCTGAGCTGGATGACGCTTTACAGCCAGCAGTCGCCGGGTTCGTTCCTGCTGGTGGAATTCCTCGGTGCGATCTGCGGCATCGTCGCGATTGTCTGTTCCGGCGTGCTGGCCGACCGGATCGGCCGGCGCAATCAGCTCGCCGTCGGCGCGGTGCTGATCGCCTGCTTTGCCTTCGTCGCGCCCTGGCTGCTCGACGGCGGCAATAACGGCCGCCACATGTATGTGATTCTCGGCTTCACGCTGCTCGGCCTTTCCTTCGGCCAGGCTGCCGGCGCCAGCGCCTCGCGCTTCAGCCTCAATTATCGCTATAGCGGCTCGGCCTTGACCTCGGATCTGTCCTGGCTGCTCGGCGCGGGCTTTGCGCCCTTCGTGGCGCTCAGCCTCTCCAGCCAGTTCGGCCTGGTCTATACCAGCCTCTACCTGCTCTCCGGCGTCGTCTGCACGCTGGTTGCGATCTTCTTCAGCAAGACGCTGGAAACCCGCGACAACTGAGCTGTTCAGGACGGGAATATCAAAGGCCGCGGCGCGAAAGCGTCGCGGCCTTTGCTTTGTGCCGCCGGCATTTGCGGCGGCGGCCAGGCGCTGTCGGAAAAACTCGGTGAAATCTTGACTCCATTTTCAAACTTTTGTGATAAAAACCGCGAGACTAAAACTTGAAATAGATAGTCCAGAAAAATATAGGCTATCGCACCTCCGTCGGAGAACGGGGCTTTCAAGCGAGAGGACGTCATGAATTTTTCCGTCACCCATCTTTCCAGCGCGCTGGCACTTGTCGCAGGCCTCGCGGTCGCTCCGCTGATGGCGAAGGCCGCCGATTCCGAAGGCATCGTCGTCTACAACGCCCAGCACGAGACCCTGACGCAGGCATGGGCCGATGGCTTCACCAAGGAAACCGGCATCAAGGTGACGATCCGCAATGGCAGCGACATGCAGTTCGCCAATCAGATCATCGAGGAAGGCGCCGCATCTCCCGCCGACGTCTATCTGACGGAAAATTCGCCGGGCATGACGCTGGTCGACGCCAGCAAGCTGTTCGCGCCGGTCGACGCCGCCACGCTGGCGCAGGTGCCGGAAAGCTTCAAGGCCGCCGACGGCAACTGGGTCGGCGTCGCCGCCCGCTCGACGGTTTTCGCCTATGACAAGACCAAGCTGAAGGATGCCGATCTGCCGAAGTCGCTGCTCGATCTGGCCGATCCCAAGTGGAAGGGCCGCTGGGGCGCTTCGCCGGCCGGCGCCGATTTCCAGGCGATCGTCAGCGCGCTTCTCGAGCTGAAGGGCGAGGATGCCACCAAGGCCTGGCTGAAGGCCATGAAGGAAAACGCCACCCCCTACAAGGGCAACAGCGTCGCCATGAAGGCCGTCAATGCCGGCGAAGTCGAAGGCGCGGTGATCTATCATTATTACTGGTTCGGCGATCAGGCGAAGACGGGCGAGAACAGCAAGAACGTTGCGCTGCATTACTTCAAGAACCAGGACCCGGGCGCTTTCGTCAGCATTTCCGGCGGTGGCGTTCTCGCCTCCAGCCAGCACCAGAAGGAAGCGCAGGCCTTCCTGAAGTGGATCACCGGCAAGGGCGGCCAGGCCGTTCTGCGCGACGGCAATTCCTATGAATATGCCGTCAGCACCGGCGAGGCCTCCAATTCCAAGCTGGTGCCGCTTGCCGATCTGCAGGCACCGAAGGTCGAGCCTTCCAAGCTGAACAGCAAGAAGGTCACCGATCTGATGACGGAAGCCGGGCTGATCTGACGCATAATCCCGAGCCGAAGGCCCGCGAAGCGGTTTTCGGATAGGCTTATGCGTCAATAGAGGGCACGGCTCTTGCATGTGATCCGCCTGCCCTGCTAGAGCAGGTCGCGCAAAAGTGTGCAGCGGTTTTGCGGCCACGACATGCGCAAAATCAATGACCTAAAGCGCGAGACGCGCTTTAGGGGCATGTGGATGGCCTCTCGGCCGTTTCGATCCGGGCAATCGCCTCCCGCGGCGGTTGCCTTCCTGTTTAAGGGCGTGAAAGGCAGCGTGAATTTGCTGCAGAAGAATACATATGCCGCGCCGACCGGTCAGGCCGCCGCTATGTCATCATCCCCGTTGGCGGCTGCGCCTCGCGGTCGCATTCCGCATGCTTCCGTTGTCGCCCTGGCGTCGATCGTTGCGCTTCTGAGCCTCGTGCCGCTCGGTTTCATCCTCTGGATCACCGTCGAGACCGGATGGGCGCAGGTCGTCGCCCTCATCTTCCGCAACCGCGTCGGCGAATTGCTGACCAACACCGTGTTGCTGGAAGTCTGCACCATCCCGCTTTGCATCCTGCTCGCGGTCACGCTCGCCTGGCTGACCGAGCGCACCGACATCCCCGGCGCCCGCCTCTGGGCCTGGCTTGCGGTCGCGCCGCTGGCCGTGCCGGCCTTCGTGCACAGCTATGCCTGGGTCAGCCTGGTGCCTGGCATGCGCGGGCTTTGGAGCGGCGTGCTGGTCTCGGTGCTCGCCTATTATCCCTTTCTCTATCTGCCGGTCGCGGCCGCGCTCAGGCGGCTCGACCCCGCGATCGAGGATGCCGCCGCCTCGCTCGGCCTCGGTCCCTGGCGCGTTTTCCTCCGGGCGATCCTGCCGCAGCTTCGTCTCGCCATCTGCGGCGGCTCGCTGCTGATCGGCCTGCATCTGCTGGCGGAATACGGTCTCTACGTGATGATCCGCTTCGACACCTTTTCGACCGCCATCGTCGATCAGTTCCAGTCCGCCTATAACAGCCCGGCCGCCAATATGCTCGGCGGCGTTCTCGTCTTCTGCTGCCTGCTGCTGCTCGGCCTCGAGGTGCTGGTGCGCGGCAACGAGCGCTATGCCCGCGTCGGTTCGGGTGCTGCCCGCCCGGCGGATCGCCGCCGCCTCGGCTGGTTCGTCGTTCCGGCCGTGGCGCTGCCGGTGGCCGTGGCGGTGCTGACGCTCGGCGTACCCTTCGTGACGCTGGCGCGCTGGCTTTATCTCGGCGGCACCGGGATCTGGCGGATGAATACGGTCGGCAGCGCGCTGTTGCAGACCATCGGTCTGGCGATCGCCGGCGGATTGCTCGCCACGATCGCCGCCATCCCGATGGCCTGGCTTTCGGTGCGCGCGCCGGGCCGGCTGCAGCGCATCCTCGAAGCCTGCCATTATTATGTCGGCTCGCTGCCGGGCGTCGTGGTCGCGCTGGCGCTGGTGTCGATCACGGTCAGGGTAATCCTGCCGCTCTACCAGACCTTCGCCACGCTGCTGCTCGCCTATGTGCTGCTGTTCCTGCCGCGCGCCATGGTCGGCCTGCGTGCCAGCATCGCTCAGGCCCCGGTCGAGCTGGAGCGCGCCGCCATGGCGCTCGGCCGCACGCCGGGCCAGGCCGTCCGGCAGATCACCATGCGCCTTGCCGCCCCCGGCTTCGCGGCCAGCGTCGCCCTCGTGGCGCTCGGCATCACCAACGAACTGACGGCGACGCTGATGCTGTCGCCGATCGGCACCGATACGCTGGCGACGAAATTCTGGTCGTTGACCAGCGAGATCGATTACGTCTCCGCCGCGCCCTATGCCTTCATGATGGTCGTATTGTCGCTGCCGCTCACCCTTCTCCTCTACGTGCAATCCAAGCGGACGGCCGGACAATGACCTTTCTGGCGATCAAGACCATCAGCAAGCATTATGGCCCCGTCCATGCGCTTGATAACATAGGGCTCTCGGTTGCCGCCGGCAGCCGCACCGCCATCGTCGGCCCCTCCGGTTCCGGCAAGACGACGCTGCTGCGCATCATCGCCGGCTTCGAGATCCCCGACGCGGGGCAGGTGGTGCTGGAAGGCGAGACCCTGGCCGACGGCGCGGCCGCCGTGCCCGCCCACCGGCGCGGCATCGGCATCGTCTCGCAGGACGGCGCCCTGTTTCCGCATCTGAGCGTCGCGGAAAATATCGGCTTCGGCATGGAGCGTGGCGCCCATGACCGCGAGCAGCGGATCAAGGGGCTCATCGACATGGTGGAGCTCGACCGCGGCATGCTCGACCGCCGCCCGCATCAGCTCTCCGGCGGCCAGCAGCAGCGCGTGGCGCTGGCCCGTGCCCTGGGTCGCAAGCCGCGGCTGATGCTGCTCGACGAGCCCTTCTCGGCCCTCGATACGGGCCTGCGTGAAAACATGCGAAAGGCGGTCGCCCGCGTGCTGCAGATCGCCGGCATCACGACGATCCTGGTGACGCATGATCAGGCGGAGGCACTATCCTTCGCCGATCAGGTCGCGGTCCTGCGCGACGGCAAGCTGGTGCAGGCCGGAACGCCGCAGACGCTCTATCTCAATCCGCGGGATCGCGAGACCGCAGCCTTTCTCGGCGATGCCATCCTGTTGCCGGCCGAACTCGGCGACGGTTCCAGCACATGCGCGCTCGGGCGTATTCCGGTCGACAGCAACGGGCGGTCGGGACGTGCCGAGATCATGCTGCGGCCCGAGCAGCTGCGCTTGAGCACCATCGACGGTGACGGTGCGGGCTTGGCCTGCGTCGGCAAGGTCACCGATATCGAATTCGGCGGCGCCGTCTGCACGGTGACGGTCGTCCTTTCCAGCGCCAATGGCTCGGAAACCCTGAACATCAAGAGTTCCGGCGTCGGCCTGCCGGAGATCGGCAGCATGGTATCGGTTACCGTGCTCGGCAAGGCGCATGTCTTCGAAAAGCTTGGCGGCTGAGCCTGGTTTTGGATTGAGGCCATCGGTGTTTTGGGGGTTGGAGCAGGCGAGGATCTTTGCTCGGGTTGAGACCTCGAATTTGCCGCGCCTGTGCACCCCCTCCGCGAATACGTGGTCGAGATCGGCAAGGACCTCAAATCTCTCCAAATACCGGCGTTTCCAGCACCTGCCCGGTCATCACGTCGGCGATGCCGCGGTCCGTCTGGTGCGGTCCGATGTTGCAGGCGAGTGTCGCCCCGAAGCAGGCCTTGAAGACGAGGTAGGGCGGCTGCCAGTCGACGATGGTCTCCATCGCCTCGCGGATGGCGCTGAAGGCCTCGGCGGTCTCAGCGAGCGGGGCGTCGCTGACGAGGCCGGAAAGCGGCAAGGGCAGAACAGTCCTGACCTCGCCGTTACAGGCGACCGCAAGGCCGCCGCCAGCCGAAATGACGGCGTTGGCGGCGAGCGCCATATCCCGGATATTGCCGCCGAAGACCGTAAGATTGTGGCTGTCGTGCGAGACGGTGGTGCAGAAGGCGCCGCGCCAGTCTCCCCAGCCGGTGAGGAAGCCGACGCGCGGCTGCCCATCCGCCTTGCCATGACGATGGGCGACGGCGATCATGGTGGTGCCCGCGGGCGGCACGACAAATCCGTCCACCACATCGGCTTCGATCTCGCCCCATTGCGTGAAGCGCGGCTGGTCGATCGTCGCGAGCCGGACGCGGCCTCCGCGCGCGGGCACGCGGAAATCGTCTTGCGTGAGCGGGGCGAGCTTGACCGAGCTGCGAAGCGGGCCGGCATCCAGCGGCGCGATCGTGCCCACCATCGCGCCGGCTTCGGCAATCACGATGCCGTTGGCGATCACCTTCCGCGCCTCGAAGGTCCGGAGGTTTTCGAAGATCGCGATATCGGCGCGGCGGCCGGCGGCGATCAGGCCGAGGTCGCTGCGGCCAAGCCGCATCGCGGCGTTCAGCGTCGCCGCCCTGAGCGCCCATTCCGGCTTCAGCCCGTCGCGCACCAGGCGGCGCACGACATCGTCGAGGCCGCCGTTGAAATGCAGTTCGTCGGGAAAAACATCGTCGGTGCAGAGCGTCACCGTCTGCGGCAGGAAGCCCAGGCGGTCGATGACATCGACGAATTGCTGGAGCAGATGGTCGTGCGAACCGCGCAATTCGATCGTCAGGCCGGCCGAAAGCTTGGCGAGGAAATCAGGACCGGAGGTGAGTTCGTGATCGGAGGTAATCCCGGCGGTCATGAAGGCGTTGAGATCGGCGCCCTCGAGGCCGCGGGCATGGCCGCAGACGAGCTTGCCGGATTGCAGCCCGGCGCCGACGATGGCGCTTGCGCGCGGATCGCCGTCGATGACGCCGCGCATGGTCATGACCTCGGCGACGCCGCCGATTTCCGGCCAGGCGAGCATGTCGGTCATGGCGGCGGCGTCGAAATCGGCGCCCGCCAGCTCCAGGCCGGGCGCCGACGGCACGCAGGAGGGCGCGAGCGCGATCACCCGCAGCGGCAGCGACCGGGTCGCCTCGGCCGCCCAGCGCACGCCGTCGAGGCCATGCACATTGCCGAATTCATGCGGGTCCCAGACGACGGTGGTGACGCCGCGCGGGAGCACGGCTTCCGCATAGATGGCCGGCGTCACCATCGAGCTTTCGATGTGCATATGCGTATCGATCAGCCCCGGCGAGAGGAAACAGCCGGACGCATCGATCGTCTCCCTTGCATCCGACCGGCCGGCCGGCGCGTGGACGCTGGCGATGAGCCGGCCGACGATGCCGATATCGGCGGCGCGGATCTTGCCGGTCACCATATCGACCACCTGGCCGCCGGCGATCAGCAGATCGAAGGGCGCGTCGCCGCGGGCCGCCGCAACCGCGCGGGCGCGCAGATCCGGCTCGTTGAGGTCGGCGGGTTCGCGCCGGGATTGTCCAGTCATCGGCGTGCCTCGCTGATCAGGGCATCGAATAGGATGGTCCGCGCCGCCTCAGGATCGATCTCGGCGGCGAAATGGGCATTGAAGGCGGCATGCGAGGCGCGTGTCTCGACGACGGTACGGCCGCGCGTATGCCGCCCCGACAGCTCGACGTCGATGCGGGCATGCTGGAGCGCCGCGATCTCCGGGGCGACGAAAATCGCGGCGGCCGTCGGGTCATAGAGTGCCATGGCCGGACGTCCTCGGCTGATGCCGATCTCGACATAGCCGCCGAGAAGGTCGCCCAGAAGCGCGGCGTTCCTGCCCGCCGCCGCGCGCACCCGGTCGACATCGGCCGGCCAGGCGAGCACCTTGCGGCAGATGTCGAGATCGACCATGCGCAGCGGCAGGCCATGGGCGAGCACGATCGCGAGCGCCTCGGGATCGGCATAGGCGTTGAACTCGGCCGAGGCCGTATGATTGCCCGACGTCACGCCGCCGCCCATCCAGGTGAGCTCGTCGATGCGGGCGGCAAGATCAGGGCGGGCGAGCGCCAGCGCCGCGATATTGGTCAGCGGTCCGAGCGCCAGGATGCGCTTGCCCCCGCTGCCATCCGCCAGCCAATCGCAAAGCGCGGCGAAGGCGTCGCTTGCCGGCAGCTCATCGGCTGGCGGCAGGGCCTTGCCCAGGGTCGGTATGCCGCTTGCCCCCAGAATGCGCTGCGCCGTTTCAAGCCTGCAGAGCACCGGCAGCTCGCGGCCGGTGTGAATGGGGAAGGTCCAGCCGAACGCGGCGGCGGCGCCGGCCGCATTGGCGCGTACCTGCGCCAGCGGCGCGTTGCCGCTCACCAGCGAAACGCCGTCGATCACGAGATTCGAATGCCCGACCACCAGAATGGCGGCGATATCGTCGAAGCCCATGTCGGTATCGATCCAGATCCCCATGGCCATGCCCGCCTGTCGATTTCGAATTGAGGAAGGGGTGTCGGGTTATGGGACGCGCCCGGATTGCGCGTCCCGCCGGTCACTCAGGCCGAAAGCGCGTCGAGGATGCGGACCCAGGAGCGGATGCCCTTGTGATAGGACCGCAGCTCGTATTTTTCGTTCGGCGAATGGATGCGGTCGTCGGACAGGCCGAAGCCCACCAGCAGCGATTCCATGCCGAGCATCTTCTGGAAGTCGCCGACGATCGGGATCGAGCCGCCCATACCGATGACGATGGCCGGCTTCGGCCATTCGCTGGAAAGCGCGTTCTTCGCCTTGGTCAAAACAGGCGAATCGTAGGACAGCTGGATGGCCGGCGAGGCGCCGTGCTCCAGGAATTCCACCGAGCAATCGGCCGGGATTTTCGAACGGACATAGGCGCGGAAGCTGTCACGGACCGCCGCCGGGTTCTGCTGGCCGACCAGGCGGAAGGAAACCTTCGCCGACGCCTTGGCGGCGATCACGGTCTTGAAGCCGGCGCCGGTATAGCCGCCGGTGATGCCGTTGACTTCCGCGGTCGGCCGCGCCCAGATCAGCTCCATCACCGAACGGCCCTTTTCGCCGGAGGGAATGGACAGGCCGACCTCGCCGAGGAACTTCTCCGTCGTCATCCCCAGCGTCTCCCAGGAGGCCTTGATGTTGCTCGGCGTCTCTTCGACGCCGTCATAGAAGCCGTCGAGCGTGATGCGCCCGGTCTCGTCGTGCAGGCCGGCGAGAATGTCGGAGAGGATATGGATCGGATTGGCGGCGGCGCCGCCGAACATGCCCGAATGCAGGTCGCGATCGGCAGCGCTGATGATGATCTCCTCACCGACGAGACCGCGCAGGCCGGCCGAGATCGCCGGCGTATCGCCGTCCCACATGCCGGTATCGCACACCAGCGCGTAGTCCGCCTTCAACTCGGCGGCATTGGCCTCGAGGAAGGGCTTCAGCGACGGCGAGCCCGACTCCTCCTCGCCCTCGAACAGGATGGTGACGCGCACCGGCAGCGTCCCCTTGACCTCCTTGTAGGCGCGCACCGCCTCGACGAAGGTCATCAGCTGGCCCTTGTCGTCGGAGGTGCCGCGGCCGGTCAGGATCTTGCGGCCGTTGCCGAGATCCTTGACGGCGGGCGCGAAGGGATCGCTGTCCCACAGCTCGATCGGATCGACCGGCTGCACGTCGTAATGGCCGTAGAAGAGGACATGCGGCGCATCGGCGCTTGCCGCGTCGTGATGGGCGACCACCATCGGATGGCCGGGCGTGTCGCGCACCGAAGCGGAAAAGCCGAGCGAGGTCAGATAGGAGGCGAGCCATTCCGCCGCCTTGCGGCATTCCGGCTTATAGGCCGGATCGGTGGAGATCGAGGGGATGCGCAGCAGCTCGAACAGATTGTCGAGGCTGGACGGAAGGTTCTGATCCGCACGGGCGAGAACGGGCGATACATCGGTCATGTCCGACTCCTTACATGGAAATTGCGTGGACGATAGACCAAAGCCGGACCGGTTTCGAGGCGGAAAACCTCGAAAATTTCGGGCGTTTCGTCGCTGCTTTGCAGCGTCGCCTACAGATGCTTGGCGTTTTCGAGGATGCGGCGGATATATTCGAGAAGCAGCTCGCGTTCGAAGCTGCGGAAGCCGCGGAACAGGTCCCTGTCCGCCGCCATGGCCGCCTCGACGGCCTCCGTCTGCATCGCGGCGGCGCGGCCCGTGAGGAAGATCAGCTGCGCGCGCTTGTCGGACGGATGAGGCCGGCGTTCCACCAACCCGTCACGTTCCATGCGCGACAGCGTATTGGCCATGGTCGCCTGTTCTATATCGACACGTTCCAGGAGCTGCTTCTGCGTCAGCCCGTCTTCCGACCACAATTCCAGCAGGATCGGAAACTGGCCGGGGGAAAAGCCGAGCCTTGCCGCGCGCTGTTGCAACGAGCGGGCAAATCCCTTTGCCATCTGGTTGGCAAGGTAGGCTGCGGAGTCCGTCCGGTTAAATCCCATGATTGTAATTATGCCAGCATTCCATGCCAAAACAATCAGCAATTCTTGCCCCGGTTTCCCGGGCTTTTGCCGATTTTCGCGGCATCGCGGCTGGCTTTGCCGGCCATGCGGCACCGTGTTTGCATAGAAAAGCCGCCATGGCCTGGAGGGGGCGCCATGGCGGCTTTGAAAGGGGGGACAAAGGCCCGGAGAGGGGGATAGGCCTTTGTCCAAGTCTGACATGGCGGGGGACAGGCCGGTTGTCAGACCCTCGGCGTAATCAATCGCCGGTGAGTATGAGATGAGGCTGCAAATATGGTTTTTCAAGGGACCGCGCAGATTAGATTGATTAAAAATTGGTAACGTTTCAGTGAGAGATTTGGCCTCTGCGCGCAGTCGCCGACGGAACTTTATATGGACGTTGGAGAAGCGCCACGCTATCCATGCTTCCCATGAAAAAAGGTGATCATCTCTTCCTCGTCGACGGCTCCGGTTTCATTTTCCGGGCCTTCCATGCCTTGCCGCCTCTGACGCGCAAATCCGATGGTTTGCCCGTCGGCGCCGTCTCCGGTTTCTGCAACATGCTGTGGAAGCTTCTGACCTCGGCACGCGACACCTCGGTCGGCGTCACGCCGACCCACTTCGCCGTCATCTTCGACTATTCGTCGAAGACGTTCCGCAAGGATATCTTTCCGGAATACAAGGCGAATCGCTCGGCGCCGCCGGAAGAGCTGATCCCGCAATTCGGCCTCATCCGCCAGGCGACGCGCGCCTTCAACCTGCCCTGCATCGAGACCGACGGCTTCGAGGCCGACGACATCATCGCCACCTATGCCCGCCAGGCCGAGGCGACCGGCGCCGACGTCACCATCATCTCCTCCGACAAGGACCTGATGCAGTTGGTGACGCCGACTGTCCACATGTATGACAGCATGAAGGACAAGCAGATCGGCATTCCCGACGTCATCGAGAAATGGGGCGTGCCGCCGGACAAGATGATCGACCTGCAGGCCATGACCGGCGATTCGGTCGACAATGTGCCGGGCATTCCCGGCATCGGCCCGAAGACGGCGGCGCAGCTTCTGGAGGAATTCGGCGATCTCGACACGCTGCTGGCCCGCGCCGGCGAGATCAAGCAGCTGAAGCGCCGCGAGAACATCATCGCCAATGCCGACCTCGCCCGCATTTCGCGTCAGCTGGTGATGCTGAGGACCGACGTGCCGCTGGAAATGCCGCTCGACGCGCTGGTGCTCGAGCCGCAGAACGGCCCGAAGCTGGTCGGCTTCCTGAAGGCGATGGAATTCACCTCGCTGACGCGCCGTGTCGCCGAGGCCTGCGATTGCGATCCTGCGGCCATCGAGCCCTCCGATGTCACGGTCGAATGGGGGGATGCCGCCCACGGTCCGGATCTCGATGTCGGCGACAATGTCGAGCTGGTTGCCGGCGGCGTGGTTTCGTCCGAGGGCGCCTCGGTTCCGGCGCCGGCGGTCAAGCCGCGCCTGGCCGTCGAAGGGCTGAGCGAACCGGCCGATCTCGCCAAGGCGCGTGCCGCAAGCTTCGCCACCGCGCCGATCGACCATTCGAAATACGTCACCATCCGCGATGTCGCGACCCTCGACCGCTGGATCGCCGATGCCCGCGAAACCGGCCTGGTCGCCTTCGACACCGAGACCACGTCGCTGGATGTCATGCGGGCCGAGATCGTCGGCTTCTCGCTGGCGATCGCCGACAACAAGGACGATCCCACGGGTGCCTCCATCCGCGCCGCCTATGTGCCGCTCAACCACAAGAACGGTGTCGGCGACCTCTTGGGCGGCGGGCTGGCCGACAACCAGATCCCGCTGCGCGATGCTCTGCCGCGGCTGAAGGATCTGCTCGAGGATACCTCCATCCTCAAGATCGCGCAGAACCTGAAATACGACTACCTGCTGATGAAGCGCTACGGCATCGAGACCAGGGGCTTCGACGACACCATGCTGCTCTCCTATGTGCTCGACGGCGGCGCCAATGCCACGCATGGCATGGACAGCCTGTCGGAGCGCTGGCTCGGCCATACGCCGATCGCCTACAAGGACGTCGCCGGCAGCGGCAAGTCCAACGTCACCTTCGATCTGGTCGATATCGACCGCGCCACGGCCTATGCCGCCGAGGATGCCGATGTGACGCTGCGTCTCTGGCTGGTGCTGAAGCCGCGGCTGGCGGCTGAAAGCCTTGCCACCGTCTACGAGCGGCTGGAGCGGCCGCTGGTGCCGGTGCTCGCCCATATGGAAGAGCGCGGCATCACCATCGACCGGCAGATCCTGTCGCGTCTGTCCGGCGAGCTGGCGCAGGGTGCCGCACGGCTGGAAGACGAGATCTATACGCTGGCCGGCGAACGCTTCAACATCGGCTCGCCGAAGCAGCTCGGCGATATCCTGTTCGGCAAGATGGGCCTTGCCGGCGGCAGCAAGACCAAGACCGGCCAATGGTCGACCTCGGCGCAGGTGCTGGAGGATCTGGCGGCGGCCGGCTTCGAACTGCCGCGCAAGATCGTCGACTGGCGCCAGCTCACCAAGCTGAAATCCACCTATACGGACGCGCTGCCGGGCTATGTCCACCCTGAGACGAAGCGCGTCCACACCTCCTATTCGCTGGCCTCGACCACGACCGGGCGCCTGTCCTCCTCCGAGCCGAACCTGCAGAATATTCCGGTGCGCACGGCGGAAGGCCGCAAGATCCGCACCGCCTTCATCTCGACACCCGGCCACAAGCTGGTTTCGGCCGATTACAGCCAGATCGAACTGCGCGTGCTGGCGCATGTCGCCGATATCCCGCAGCTCAAGCAGGCCTTCGAGGACGGCGTCGACATTCATGCCATGACGGCGTCGGAAATGTTCGGCGTGCCGGTGGAAGGCATGCCGAGCGAGGTGCGCCGCCGCGCCAAGGCGATCAATTTCGGCATCATCTACGGCATCTCCGCCTTCGGGCTCGCCAACCAGCTGTCGATCGAGCGTTCGGAAGCCGGCGATT
>JASGEG010000119.1:0-6249 GCA_047606605.1 Rhizobium sp. | reverse complement strand
GAGCGTCTCATAGCGCAACTTGATGGCGGCCAAATCAATCACCCCACCACACTATAAAGTAACGCCAGAAAAGGGAATCCCGCCGCCAGAAATTTTACGATTCAGCTATTTATCGATGCTTCCTAAGGCACCTTCCCTCCCCCATTTTCAAGTCGCCCGACTGCCGTCGAAGGGATAGGGCGTATAGTCCGTGCCGTAGCCGAAATAGCGTGGGCCAACGAGAGCGATACCCTCGGGTGTCTGCCATTGCGGATTGCAGGGAAAGGCAAGCGCCACGAGACGAAGACCGTAACGAAGCGAATCCGCCGTCACCGGATTGCCGCTCTCGGCTTCCAGCAGTGTGATAAGGTCGGGCGTCGTGCAGATGATCTCGCCGTCGCGCTCCGCCATCAGGAACTCATTCTGGAAATCGAGCCTGAAGCCGCGTCCCTTCCACGCATCCAGCCCGTCGAAACGGGCGCTGCCGCGGGCAAAGCCGCCGATCGTGCGGCGGTCCACATCCTTGACGCGACCGCTGAAGATGACGCTGGCGCCGAGCATTTTGGTGATGGCGGCAACGGGATCGACATGAGCCGAACGCGCCTCGCGCAGCGTGCGGCCAAGGTTTACGCAGAGCGAAAGCGTGCCGCGAACCACCGCCTTCTTGGCGATCTCGCCGCTCATGGGATAGAAGGCGAGCAGAGCCGAACCGCCCATCTCGATCGTGGCTGCACGGGCCAGCCGCTCGGTCCAGGCATTGTCGACGGTTTCCAGAACCAGCGAGTTGCCCTTGTCGTCGCAAAGCACCATCGGCGTGGCGGAAACGCCATGAAGGGTGAAGGTTTCCATCTGCAGTTCCGGATAGGCCCGGCCCATTCCGTCGCCATCAACCAGCGGCAATCCGCTTGCGGCCGCGACGACGAAAGGTGTCGTTGAATTGATGCCGCCCGCCTCACCGCAAAGAACCGCATCGATCTTGCGGCCCAGCACCTTCTCCAGCTGGCGGAAAGCGTTCATCAGCTCTTCGCCCCGCGGCAGCTTTTCGGTCATAACGGTCGGCGCTCCCATCATGCAGACGGGTACGACCAGCGCGTCATCGGGCAGTTCATCCACATCGATGAGTTTCACCGGCCCATGCTTTCGGATGGCCTCCTGTGCCATGAGCTTGCCGACATAGGGATCGCCGCCGCCGCCGGTGCCTAACATGGCGCCCCCGATGGCAATGTCCTCAAGATCCTCGACATGGATCGTTCGCAGGATTTTCATGGTACCCCCTTATTTCGCTGCCTGTCGCGTGATGAGCGGTTCGAAACTCAGTTCCGGAAAGCCGAAGGCCTTCGGCCCGACGATTTCGAGCGCACGCGGAGTCTTCATCAGATCATGCACCGGCAGGCCGATGACGGCGACGCGCTGGCCATAGCGCAGCATCTCCGTCGTGATCGGCTCGCCGGTATCGATTTCCAGGTTCATGATGAGATCCGGCACCATGATCACCGGCGTCTCGTCGATCCAGAGCACAAGGTTTTCATTCTGGATGGCGATGCGCGCTTCGGAGCCCGTCCAATCGCCGGTGCCGGCGATGATCGCATGGCCGCGGGCGAAACCGCCCTTCAGTTCTCGGCGGATATCGATGATCTTGCCGGTGAAGAATAGCTTGGCGCCGGCGCTTTCGACGACACGCTCGACGACATTCTGCCGCTTCGCTCGGGCGTCGAGCACGGTCCTGCCGATCTCAAGCGCCTGGGTGACCGTTCCGGGAATCGCCGTGCGGCGCACGAAATCGCCGCGCATCGGCGCGACCGCAAAACCTGCCCCCGCTCCCATGGCGACGGCCGTGTCGCGGGCGAAGCGCTCCAGCCAGAACATGTCGATCACATCCTTGAAGACGACGACATTGCCCTTTTCGTCGGCAATTGCCGCAGGCGAAACCGGAGCGCCGTAGATCATGTAGGTCGTCATCTGCACTTCTGGAAAGGCACGGCCCATTCCGTCCCCATCAACGACGGGAAGACCGGCCATCGCCGCGGCGATGATCGGCTCGATGGAATTGGCGCCGCCGATCTCCGCGGAAATCACCGCCGAAACCTTCACGCCCGCCGTCTCCTCGACAGCGCGCATGGCACGATAGCACTCGCCGCCCTCTTCGATCTTCTCGACACCGACGACAGGCGCGCCGATGCCGCCAACCTCGGCGACCCAGCTGTCATGCGCCAGCGCGTCGAGCGGCACGATGTGCACCTGCGCTCCCTTGCGCATGAGTTCGCGGGCGCGCAGCATGCCGATATAGGGATTGCCGCCGCCACCGGTGCCCAGCAATGCCGCGCCGATCGAGAGCGGCAGCAGGTCTTCTTCCCTCAGCAGGTAACCTTCAGCGGGCATTGAGCTCTCCCACGGCCTTGACGCGGATACGCGTGGCGTTGCCCGGCAGATAGGCGAGCGGCACATCCTCGACATCGACGATCTCGATGGACTCGCGCGCAGCGCCCGCCGCAACGGCGGCGTCGATGGCACGGCTCTTGGCATCTTCGAGCGATTTCTCACGTCCCATTTCCGCAAGCGCATAGACGCGGTCGACTTCGCCGGAGACCTGTGCAATCGCCGCGCCCACGGCATTGGCGACCCCGAAATGAGAGGGTTTGATCACCTCGAGACCGGCAATCGGCCGGTTGACCAGAATGGACCCGCCGCCGACCACGATGACCGGCAGGGGATCGGGCGAAAGGCGCGAGCGCTCGACGCAGTCTTCCAGCATGTCGTGGATCTTGGCCTGAGCACGCTGCAACAGTTCGCCCGGCAGCTGCGAGACCTTCGCCGGCTCGCCAAGGCTCGCATTGCCAGCGGCAACGGTGATGTCGGTTGTCGTCAGCGTCTTTCCACCAAACACCAGTGCTTCCGTCTGGATACGATAGCCGACCGAAACCGGGCCGATCTTGATGCCATTCTCGGTTTCGACGACATGCGAGCCGCCGCCGAGCCCGATCGAGAAGACATCGGGCATGCGGAAATTGGTGCGCACACCGCCCACTTCGACCGCAACCGTCGCCTGGCGCGGAAAGCCCTTGTGCAAGGAGCCGACATCCGAGGTCGTGCCGCCGATATCGACCACGATCGCATCGCTGACGCCGGAGAGGAAGGCCGCGCCGCGCATCGAATTGGTCGGGCCGGAGGCGAAGGTCAGCACCGGGAATTTTTCAGCGAAGGCTGCATCCATCAGCGTACCGTCGTTCTGCGTCAGGAAAAACCTGCCCTTGATGCCTGTTTCATCGATCGCCTTGCGGAAGGCATCGATCACATGGGCGGAGAGATCGCGCAGGCAGGCATTCATGATCGCGGCATTTTCGCGCTCCAGAAGGCCGATGCGGCCGATTTCGCTGGAAAGCGTGATATGCGCACCCGGCAGCGCCTTCGCGAAAATGTCCGCGGCACGTTTTTCAAAATCGGCACTGACGGGAGAAAAGACGGAGGTGATGGCGACGGTGTTGATGCCCTTCGCCTTGATATCGGCTGCGATCTCCAGCAACTCGTTTTCGTCGAGCGGCGAGATCACCCGCCCGTCGAATTCGTTGCCGCCATGGGCGAGATAAGCATGGTTGCCGATCGTCTGCTTCAGATCTTCCGGCCAATCGACCATCGGCGGCAGCGAAGCGGTTGCCGGCAGGCCGAGGCGTACGGCTGCCGTCTCGGCAAGATCGCGACGCTGGACGACGGCATTGGTGAAATGCGTCGTGCCGATCATAACGAAATCGACGGCGGACGCCTCCATCTTCGAGGCCGTCAGCACATCGCGCAGCGCGTTGACAACGCCGCCCATGACATCGGCGGTCGTTGCCGATTTCACGCCGGCGATCACCTCCGATCCATTCATGATGACGGCATCCGTATTGGTGCCGCCGACGTCAATACCAATTCTGATCATCAGTCCTAACCTCGTTGGTGACTTGCTTCTTGACCGGCTTCCCGCAGCGCCAGCAGTTTCTCGGCTGTCGGGATCTCCCCGTCGATCAATGGAATTTTCGGGCGCATCGCCTCTTCCTGCTTCGAGATGACAGGAACGGAAGCAAGGAGAAGCCGCGTATAGTCGTGGGATGGGTTTTCGAAAACGGCTGCCGCGCCGCCGCTTTCGACGATCCGGCCGCGATAGAGCACGCCGACAGTGCCGGCAAAATTGCGCATCAGGCTGAGGTCATGGGAAATGAAGAGGTAAGTAAGACCCATCTTCCGGCTAAGATCGGCCAACAGATCGATGACACGAGCCTGAACGGATACGTCGAGAGCCGAGGTCGGCTCATCGAGAACGAGCAGCTTCGGCTCGACGGCAAGCGCTCTTGCGATGGCCACCCGCTGCTTCTGCCCTCCGGAGAGCTCATGCGGGTAGCGCTGCGCGAAATTGGCAGGCAGTTGCACCATCTCCAGCAGTTCGGAAATGCGCTGGCGCCTGTTGTCGGAGAAGCCATGCGCGTCGAGCGGCACGGCAACGGACTGGCCGACGGTGCGGCGCGGATTGAGCGAGGAACCCGGATTCTGGAAAACCATCTGAACATGCCGGGAATGACTGCGGGCGGCGTTCGTCAATGGCGCGCCGTCGATCAGGATTTCACCGGCATCCGCCGTCTCAAGTCCCATGATCATGCGGGCGATGGTCGATTTTCCCGAACCGCTCTCGCCGGCAAGACCATAGACGTTGCCCTTTTCGATCGCGAAGGAGACGTCATCGACAGCTTTCACCTCGCCGGTCTGCCGGCCGAAGGCGTTGCGGATGGGGAAAGATTTGCGCAGGTTGCGAATCTCAAGCATCGGCGCGCTCATGCCTTCGCCTCCTTACCCGGGCGCATGCCGCCGGTCAGCCGCGGCACGGCGTCGATCAGGCTGCGGGTATAGGGATCGCGGGGATCTTCGAAAATGCCGGCGGTCTCGCCATGCTCGACGATCATACCCTTGTTCATGACGTAAACGTAATTCGAGGTCTCGCGTACGACGCCGAGATTGTGGGTGATCATCAGAAGCGCCAGTCCGCGTTCTTCGACCAGATCCTTCAGGAGCTTCAGGATCTGCGCCTGCGTGGTCACGTCGAGCGCCGTACCCGGCTCGTCGGCGATCAGCAACCGTGGCTCGCTCAGAAGCGCCATGGCGATCAGCACGCGCTGACGCATGCCGCCCGACAGCATGATCGGGAAGGATCGGGCGATCCATTCCGGATCGCGCATCCGTACCTGCTCGAGCACCTGGTGCACGCGGGCCGTCCTTTCGCTAGCCGAGCGCGAGCGGCCGAGGCGCTTGTCGGCATATTTCAGAATCGTCCCCATCTGGTCACCGACGGTGAAGACCGGGTTCAGCGAACTCATCGGGTCCTGAAAGACCATCGACATCGCGGTGCCGCGCAGCCGAAGCCGTTCTTTCTCCGGCATGGTCAGAAGGTCGGCGCCGTCATAGTAGATTTCACCTGAGGTGATGCGGGCCGGCGGCTGGCGGAGCAGTCCCATGATGGCCTTCATGGTCACCGTCTTGCCCGAACCGCTCTCGCCCACCAACGCAACCTGCGAGCGCGAGGGGATATCAAGGCTGACGCCATGCAGCACGCGGCTGGTGCGGCCATAGGTCGAGAACTCCACCGAGAGATTGCCGACGCGTAGAAGTGGGAAGCTCATCGGACCTCCTGTACGTCGAAGAGATCGCGCAGCCCGTCACCCAGCAGGTTGAACCCGAGTGCGACGAACAGGATGGCAGATCCGGGCAGCACCGATTCCCACCAGTAATCCGGCAGGAAAGCCGCCCCCTGGGCGACCATCGTGCCGAGATCCGGGGTCGGCGGCTGAATGCCGAGGCCAAGGAAGGAAAGCGATGCGCCGACGAGGATGACGAAACCGCAATCGAGCGAGGTCTTCACCGCAATCGCCGAGACGCAGTTCGGCAGGATTTCCCGGAAGAGGATATGGAACCGGCTGGCGCCAAGCGTCTCGGCCGCCTCGATGAACTCCTGCGTCCGTATCTGCTTGGTGATCGAATAGATCAGGCGTGTATGCCAGGTCCACCACAGCGCCGAAATCGCCAGCAGCGAATTGACGAGATTCGGCGACAGCACCGCCGCCACGGCAAGCGCCGTGACGAGCGGCGGGATGGCAAGGGCGATATCCGTGACGCGCATGATGACAATTTCGACCCAGCCACCGAAATAGCCGGCGAGGATGCCAAGGATCGTGCCGACCGGCACCGCCGTACCGAGGACGACCAGGGCCAGCAACAATGAAATGCGCATCCCGAAGACGACACGCG
>JASGEG010000118.1:0-5166 GCA_047606605.1 Rhizobium sp. | reverse complement strand
GCGGCGGGGCTGCGCCTTACCATTGGGGCCGCTACCGCGGCCTGTCGATCATGCTCGAAAAGCCCGGTCTCGACACGCATCTCATGAACAATGTGTTCTTCGACACCTGTGTCTATCACCAGGCGGGCATCGATACGCTCTTTCGCGTCGTCGACACCAAGAACATCCTGTTCGGCTCCGAACTGCTCGGCGCGGTCAAGGCGACCGATCCCGAGACCGGGCATCCGTTCGACGACACCAAGAGATACATCGATCGGCTCGCTCTCGACGATCATCAGAGACACGCGGTCTTCGAAGGAAACGCGCGCCGGGTCTACCCGCTTCTGGACAAGAGATTGCGCGAGCGCGGCCTATGAAACCCCGCGATCAACAGGGAGAAATCACATGGTTTCCAGCCGACATCTAAGCCTCGCCGGCGGGGCGCAGGGCTTCAACTGGCTTCCGGTTTTCATAGCCGAGGAGCACGGTATTTTCGCCAGGCATGGGCTGACGATCGAATACAGGAAGATGGGAACCGTCGACAAGGCGACCACGGCCGTGCTGGAGGGAGAAGCAGACCTTGCCATCACGCCGCCGGAAGGTGCCGTGTCGAATTTCGTCAAGGGCGGCGCGCTCAGGGTCATCGCCTCGAACGCGAACCGCCTGCCGATGTCGCTGGTCGCCCAGCCCTCCATCAAGTCGATCAAGGAGCTGAAGGGCAAGAAGATCGGTACGTCATCACTTACCGAAGGCACGGCGATCTATACCCAGATGTTGCTCTCCAGGGAAGGATTGCGCTATCCCGGCGACTACGAGTTCGAGCTCGCCGGCATCCACACCAAGCGCTGGGAAGCCCTGCAGGCGGGAGAGATCGATTGCGCACCGCAGCCGGCACCGTGGAATTTCCTGGCCGAACGCGAAGGCTACACGCTGATCGGCGAGATCAACGACGTCATTCCCGAAATCGTCTTTGCCGCCGTGATCGGCCGCAAAAGCTGGCTGGAAGACAATCGCGACATCGTTGTCCGCTTCCTTGGCGCGCTGCTCGAAGCTTACGCCATCACCAATGACCCGAGCCGCGAGGATATCACGCTGCCGATCTTCCAGCGGATCACCACCAGGGACGACGCCGATCTTGCCGCGCGCGGCCTTCGCTACATGCGCGACATGGGCATGTGGCCCGGCGACCTGTCCATTCCGCAAGCCGCGATGGAGGCCACGGTCGACCTGATGATCCGCGCCGACCTGCTCGATGAAGTGGCCAGGTCCAGCGCCGGGGGTGTGTTTGACCGCAGTTTCCTCGAAGAGGCCGACCGGTCGAAACAGGTTTGATCGCATTTTGGGAGGTTTCAGATGAAGGTCGTGACGAAAACGCCGCGGACGGACCGCGAGACATGCGAGGCACTGGGCAAGCTCGGCGTTGCCACGGTCCACGAAGCACAGGGCCGCAAAGGCCTGCTCGCCCCACACCTGCGTCCCGTAATCGACGGCAAGCGCATCGGCGGCACGGCGCTCACCTGCGAGGTGCCGCCCGGCGACAACTGGATGATCCATGTTGCGCTCGAAATGGCCCAGCCGGGAGATATTCTTGTGGTCGCCCCGACCTCGCCGTGCACCGACGGCTATTTCGGCGATCTCCTTGCCACCTCGGCGATGGCCAGGGGTATCGCCGGCCTGATCATCGACGCGGGGGTCCGCGACATCGCCGACCTCCGGTCGATGGGGTTCCCGGTCTGGGCGAAGGCGATATCGGCCCAGGGCACCGTGAAGGAGACGCTGGCAAACGTGCAGGTGCCGGTCGTGTGCGCCGGGGCCTGCATCGAGCCGGGCGACGTGATCGTTGCGGATGATGACGGGGTCTGCGTGGTCAGGCGCGCCGAGGCCGCCACGGTCCTCGAAAAGGCGCGCAAGCGGCAGCAGATGGAAGACGAAAAGCGCAGTCTCTACGAGGCCGGCAAACTAAGCCTCGACATCAACGACATGCGCCCGCAGCTCAAAGCGAAAGGCCTGATCTATGAATAGGGAAACGGAACCGCGCATCCCCCGGCGCGTGGTCACGGGCATCGAGAACGGCAAGTCCGTTTTCGTCAGCGACGGCCCGACGCCGAACGCCCATGCCTACCATTCCATCCCCGGACATTTGACCTCCGTTCTCTACGCGACCCCGGCCCAACCGGGCCTCCCGCAAGACCACGCGGAGCGGGCCCCACCGCAAATCCCGATCACGCTGGAACCGGGGGAGACGAAACTCATGATTGTCGTCTTTCCGCCGGATTCGGTGTTTGCCGCCGTCGATCCCGTTTCCGCCGTCGAGGAGCAAGCAATCCACATCCCCGGCCTGATCGAGGCTTTTGAGCCCGATGCACCCGGAATGCACACCACCAACACGGTCGATTATGACATCGTGGTGGATGGCGAGATCTGGCTCGAGCTCGACGACGGTGCCGAGACGCTGCTGAAGCAGGGCGACGTCGTCGTCCAATGCGGTACGCGGCACGCATGGCGCAACCGAAGCGACAAGCCCGCCACCCTGTGCTTCGTCCTCATCGGCGCGGAAAGACGATCCTGAGATGACGCAGGACATACTCCATCGCGCTTTCGACTGCGTCATCGTGGGCGGCGGACATGGCGGTTCGCAGACGGCCGCGGCACTCAGGCAGGCAGGCTTCACGGGAAGCATTGCCCTGATCGGCGCCGAGCCGGACGTTCCCTACGACCGCCCTTCGCTTTCGAAGGACTATCTTGCAGGCAAGAAATCCTTCGAGCGGATGCATCTGAGGCCTCAGGATTTCTGGAGTTCGCGACAGGTGGAACTGATGCTCGGCAGGCGCGTGACCAGTGTCGATGCAAAGGCCCATGTCGTCGTCACGGACCGGGGCGAACGCGTCTCCTACGGCAAGCTCGTCTGGGCGGCCGGCGGCGAGCCACGGAAGCTCTCCTGTCCCGGCAGCGAATTGAAGGGAACCGTCTATATCCGCAACAAGGCCGATTGCGACGCACTCATGGAAACCCTCCCCCGGGCTGAAAGGATCGTCATCATCGGCGGCGGTTATGTCGGCCTGGAGGCGGCGGCGGTATTCAGAGAGATCGGCAAGGACGTGGTCCTGGTCGAGGCTCTCGACCGCGTGCTGGCCCGCGTGGCCGGCGAGCCGATATCGCGGTTCTACGAAAGCGAGCATCGCGCCCATGGCGTCGATATCCGCCTCAACAGCGGCGTCGCTTCTCTGGAAGGGGCGAACGGCCGCGTGACGAAGGTGGTGCTTTCGAGCGGCGAGACGATCGCGGCCGATATCGTCGTGGTGGGCATCGGCATCATCCCCTCGGCCGGCCCGCTGATCGAGGCGGGCGCAGAAGGCACAAACGGCGTGGATGTCGACGAATTCTGCCGGACGTCCCTGCCGGATACCTACTGCATCGGCGACTGCGCCCGCCTGAGAAACGGTCGCGGCATCCGCATTGAATCGGTGCAGAACGCCACCGATCAGGCGACGACGGCGGCAAAGGCGATCTGCGGCGAATTGAAGCCTTACAACGCGACACCATGGTTCTGGTCCGATCAATATGACCTGAAAATGCAGACGATCGGTCTCAACTTGGGTTTCGACAGCGTGGTGATCAGGGGAGATCCCGCCAGTCGCAGCTTCAGCGTCATCTACCTCAGAGACGGAGCCGTTCTCGCCCTTGATTGCGTCAACGCCGCTCGCGACTACGTACAGGGACGCAAGCTCGTCGACAGCGGTGCGAGGATCGACCGCGACGCCCTGGCCGATCCATCGAAACAACTCAAGGAACTCACCCTCGCAACGCCGTAAGGCAGGCGGGGCACGGAACGAAAGCGGAGGAAAAATGGCGACGATATCAATACGGACCCGGGATGGAGAGCTGCACAGCGTCGAGGCAAGACTGGGCGCCTCGCTGATGGAGAATATCCGCGGCGCCGGCTTTGACGAACTGCTTGCAATGTGCGGAGGCTGCCTTTCCTGTGCCACCTGTCACATCTATGTCGAGCAGCTCCCGCAGGGCGCCAGCCTGCCGGCGCCCTCGATCGACGAAAGCGAGTTGCTCGAGGGCTCGGACTATCGCGAGGAGAACTCCCGGCTGTCCTGCCAGATCCCTTTCGATGAAACCCTCAGCGGTATCGTCGTCCGTATTGCGCCCGAAGAATAGAGCGCTTCACGGAATCGTTGAACCGCTCAGTCACGGGCATAGCATTCGCGTTTCGGCGCTACGATCACGAACAGCGCCCTTCGGTGAAAAACCTCGAGCTCGCGCTCAAAACTCTCGATTTCAAGGATAGCCCAGAATTCATAAGGCTCATGGGGTACAAGACCATGGCTTCGGCGCGCGGCATTTCGAAACTGACCAATATCCACTCTATAAGCTCCGCTTGGTCACTCCCAGCAGGAAATCCGGTCGGTCATTTTACTCCTGCCGCTCAGACGATGGGCGTACGGCTATGATCGGCCGGATTTGAGCTGCTGGATGGAGCGATCGTTTAAAGCCGGCGCCTGTCCATCAGTTATCAAGATACCCGTTGTATCGCAGCCAATTGACGGTAATTTTTTCCAGCAGGGACGAGACCGACCGCTCGTCTCGTTTTGCAGCTTCTTCGAGAGCCGTCTTGATTTCCGGCGGCAGTCGAAAGGAAATGGGCATTGTTTTTTTCATATGTATTTTCTGTCTGCTTGTTGATCTGACCGCCGATGCGGCTGCACCGTCGGGCGACTGCTTCAATCCGGAAGTTCGTTGCTGATGTCCTTCAATGTGCGCAGGAGCGCGAATACGATGGGCGATCGACTGGAATAGTAGATCGTCTGGGCATCTCTGCGGCTGCCGACAAGCCCCTTCCGGCGCAGCTTTGCCAAATGCTGCGACACGGCCGATTGGCTTGATTCGACGTGGGAAGAGATGGTTTTGACCGACACTTCTTCCTCCTGGACGAGCAGCATTAGGATCTTGAGCCGTACCGGGTTTGCCACCACGGACAGCAATTCCGCGCAAAACTCGACCTTTATTTTCTTCAACCCATTCAAATCCCGTCGCTCCTTGTTTCACCCGCGCTCTCTGGTTTCAGGCAACGACAGGCCTAGTTGTTGCCTTGTTCAGCGCCGCCACAGTCGCGGCGTCCCGGGCGCTCGGCTCCGGCCGTCCGTAGAAAAAGCCCTGCACCTCACTACACCCTTCTTC
>JASGEG010000117.1:0-6423 GCA_047606605.1 Rhizobium sp. | reverse complement strand
CGCAGGACGTGCATGACGTCCTGAAGACACAGGCCTGCAGCGGCCTCAAGGTGGTGCGCGAGCAGGTCGGAAACTGGAGCCGCGTCGATGGCTCCGACCTGGTTTCGAACTGGCTGACCTCCGGCGTCGCTTTCGATGCGGTGATCGCCAACAATGACGAGATGGCGCTCGGCGCGATCGCGGCGATCAAGAATGCCGGTGGTTCGACGGACAAGACCATCGTCGCCGGCATCGACGCCACGCCCGACGCGCTGCAGGCGATGAAGGCGGGCGATCTCAAGGTCACAGTGTTTCAGGATGCGAAAGCACAGGGGCGGGGCGCGATCGATACGGCCGTGAAAGCCGTCAAGGGCGGTGCCATCGACAGGGAGGTCTGGATTCCGTTCAAACTGGTGACGCCGAAGAACATGGCCGAGTTCGAGCATCTGAACTGACGCCGTTCGATGGCTGGGAATGCGGGGGAGGCCATCGGCCTCCCTTTTTCGTTGGCAAGCCGCCGTGCCATCTCAATGCTCGGGGCCTGGTTCGTTGTTGCCGTGAGTAATTTTGATCAATTCTTTGCTGTCGTTTCCCGGGCATGTCGCTGAGACTGCTATCAGAATTTCATTCATCGGGAGACGACATCATGGACGACACGCTCTACGGGTCGCGCGACAAGCGCGGAGACTGGAGACCCAACAAGCTCATTCAATATCCTCCGGTCTTCATCTGGCCCGCAAAGCCGCTCGCCTTCCTGAAATGGGTCTTCGGATATCCGGGCTATCTGATGCCGTGGAACGTGCTCTATGCCGTCGTCGGCACGCTGTTGTGGCTTTATGCGACGCCCTCGATGGAGACGATGAAGACGCTCGCTCCGGGCTGGATCGGCTATCTCCTGGCGCGCAACGCCGTCCTCGTCTTCCTGTTCTTCGGCGCCTTCCACCTGCGCCTCTACATGCAGAAGAAGCAGGGCACGAGCTTCAAATACAATGGCAAATGGCCGTCGAAGGACAATTCCGCCTTCCTCTTCAGCAACCAGACCGTCGACAACGTCATCTGGACCTTCGCAAGTGCGGTGCCGCTCTGGACGGCATTCGAGGTCCTGACGCTCTGGGCCTTTGCGAACGGCATCATCCCCTATGTCGATTTCGCCGAGCATCCGCTCTATTGCGCGGCGGTCATGCTGCTGATCCCGGCCTTCCGCGACCTGCATTTCTACCTCGTGCATCGCCTGATCCATTGGCCACCGCTCTATCACGCCGTCCACAAGCTGCACCACAACAACGTCAATCCCGGTCCGTGGTCGGGCCTTGCCATGCATCCGGTCGAGCATTTCCTGTATTTCTCCGGCGTGCTCATCCACTGGATCGTGCCGTCCAATCCGGTCCATGCGCTGTTCCATCTGACGCATGCCGCCCTTGCGCCGGCGCCGGGCCATGCGGGTTTCGACAAGATCGTGATCGCCGACGAAGCCGCCATCGACACGCATGCCTATGATCACTACCTCCACCACAAATTCTTCGAGTGCAACTATGCCGACGGCGTCATTCCGCTCGACAAGTGGTTCGGCACTTTCCATGACGGTTCCAGGGAAGCGGAAGACCGCATGAACAAGCGCTTCATGGAGCGGGCGAAGAAGCAGGCGGAAAAACAGGCCCGGCGTTCGCAGGCCTGAGGCTGAGACGTTCGAGCAGTTCAGCGTTTTACGGAATCGCTGGACTGCTCTGTCTTGTTGTTTTGACGCGATTCCCTGGGCCAAGCCCCAGACTGGACCGCCCCTTGCCGGGCGGTACGCCCATCTCCCCCTGTCTCCAGTCTTGCCGGCTGTCGATGGCAGGTCATGCCGGAGCCTGTGGTCCCTCTATTCGCGGGCTCCGGCCTTCTCGGCTCAGGCCGTTGCGGAGAATTGCCCGATGTTCTCGCCGGTATAGGTGAGAAACGGAACCGGGTCCTGGCTGACGGGGACGTCGATGATCCCCATCCTGTGCAGCACCGTGTCCAGCGCGCGCCGTGCCTGGGTTTCCGGCGCCTGGTCGAGAACCAGTGTCAGCAGGCCGGATGAGATGAAGCCGCGGGTCTCGTCGTTCAGCTCGTGCGCGATCCATACAAGCTCGCCCCGCTCCCTTTCCCGATAGCGATGCAACGCCGATCCGACGCCGAGATTGGCGCCGCCGGCATTGTAGACCCCGACGACGCCCGTTTCCCGGCGCAGCGCTTCCGTCAGCATCTCGGCGGAGCGGACGTCCTCGTCGAGGCCGAAGATGACCTCGGAAAACAGATGGGCGGGGTTGTGGTTGGCGGCGAGATAATCGGAGAAGCCGCGAATGCGCTCCTTGTGGATCTGGTAGGCCCAGCTGTGACAGATCGCCACGATGCGTCCGGCGGTGTGCGCCAGCATCCGGGACATGTAGAAGCCGGCCGTCCGGCCCGCCGCGTAATTGTCGATGCCGACAAAGACGTCGTCCTTGCCGGCCGTGTAGGAGACGATCTGCACCACTTCGATGCCGGCGCTGCGGGCCCGGCGCAAGCTCTCCCTGATTTTTGGATGATCGACCGCGACCACGATCAGCGCGTGCCGTCGAATGGCGGTATTGGCGATATGGGCGGCGAATTTTGCGGGATCGTTCTCGTCCACGAAGGTGCGGTTCACGGTGATCGAACTGTCGAGCGATGCGGCGATACGCTCGAAGGCGCGGTTGAGCCTGGAGAAAAACGGCGTCTCCGGCCGGACCATGACCACCTCGATGCGCAGCGTGCCGCGATAGAGGTTCGGAATCAGCCCCTTGTAGCCCAGCCGTTTCGCGGCGAGCACCACCTTCTCTGCTGTCTGCGGTCTTACGCTGCCGCGCTCGTTGAGCACGCGTTCGACGGTGGCAAGGCCGACGCCGGCCGCCTGCGCGATATCGACCAAACGGGTTTTCTTCATTCCGCTCCTCCTGATGAAAAATGATCATAATCGAACTGGAAAGTGAAGGGGTGCTGCGCGCATGGTCGATCTTAGCTGGGGAGGAAAAACCGAATGCGATCAAGGCGCAGGCCGTCGATGGGCGGAACGCCGGGTCGGGGTCTTCCTTCCTCGGGGACAATCATGAGGAGACGGAAAATGACGACATGGATCGACGCCTGCGAAGCCACCGATATCGACCAGGAGGATGTCGTCCGCTTCGACCATGACGGGCGGACCTTTGCGATCTACCGCAGCCCCGACGACGAATATTTCGCGACCGATGGGCTGTGCACGCATGAGAAGATCCATCTGGCCGACGGCTTGGTGATGGACGACACCATCGAATGCCCCAAGCATAACGGGCGCTTCAGCTACAAGACCGGCGAGGCGCGGGGGGCGCCTGTCTGCATCAATCTCAGGACCTATCCCGTCAAAGTGGATAACGGCCGCGTCATGATCGGGCTCGGCGCATGAGCGAGGCGGGCATTGTCATCGTCGGCGCCGGCGAATGCGGCGCGCGGGCGGCCATTACGCTCAGGGAAAACGGTTATGCCGGTCCCGTTACCCTGCTCGGGGACGAGACCCATCTGCCCTATGAGCGGCCGCCTCTGTCCAAGCAGGTGTTGCTGGCCGAGGCGGCGGAAGCGCCGCCGGCGGTTCTGAGCGAGACCATCCTCGGCGCGTGCGCGATCCGGCATCTGGCCGGGGTCAGGGTGGCGGGCATCGATCCCTCGGCCAAGGAGATCACTTTGGCGGATGGCCGTGCCTTGCCCTACGACAAATTGCTGCTGGCGACGGGGGCGATGCCCCGGCGGCTTCCGAATGTACCGGCCAGTCCGCGCATCCTTTATCTGCGAACGATCGATGACGCGCTCGCCCTTCGCCCGTGGATCGGTGCTGGAATGCATGTGGCGGTGCTCGGCGGCGGCTTCATCGGCCTGGAGGTTGCGGCGTCAGCACGCAGCCGCGGCGCGCGGGTGACGGTCATCGAGGCGCAGGAGCGCATTTTGAAACGCGGCGTGCCGGATGCCGTCGCCGAGACCGTGCTGTCCCTGCATCGTGGCAACGGCGTTCAGGTGACATGTGGCGTGGCCGTTTCCGGGATAGAGACCGACGAGCATAGCGTCAGCGTTGGGCTTGAGAACGGGACGCAGGTGAGGGCGGATATTCTCGTCGTCGGCATCGGCGCCCAGCCGCGCGTCGATCTTGCCGAGCGCGCAGGTCTTGCGGTCAACAACGGCATCGCGGTCAACGAACGTCTGGAGACCTCGGTGCAGGACATTTATGCCGCCGGCGACTGCTGCTCGTTTCCGCATCCCCTCTATGATGGCCGCCGGCTGCGTCTGGAGGCATGGCGCAATGCGCAGGATCAGGCGATCGTCGCCGCCGCGAACATGATGGGCGAGACGCGCGGCTACGACTCCGTGCCCTATTTCTGGTCGGATCAGTTCGACCACACCCTCCAGATCGTCGGGCTGGTGGACGAGGGGCGTTCGGTGGTTCGGCGGGAGCTGGGGGATGGCGCCTTCATCCTGTTCCATCTCGACGATGCCGGAAGGCTGGTCGCGGCGAGTGGCATCGGAGCGGGCAACAGGATCGCCAGGGATATGAAGCTGAGCGAAATGCTGATCGCCAAGCGGGTCGCGCCGTCCTCCGAGGCGCTTGGCAGCGCCGGCAGCCTGAAAGCGCTGCTGCCGAAAGCGGCCTAGCCTGAGGCCGCACGGTTCCACGGATCTGGTTTGTACGGGATCTCGGAAAGCCGGCGGCCTCCTGCATCGCGCTCCCTCGCGACGTCGTCATCCGCCGTTTCAAAGAAGCCGGCAAGACCCATGCCGCCGGCGGGTACGAAGACCGCGCCAGCGCCATCTGCCGGTGGCTTGAACAGGCTCGGACGCCCATCCATCTAACATGGAGAACAACAGCGTATGGCGGACCGGGCTTTTTGCCGTCGGTCCGCCGGCGGCAGCGGCGATGGCGCCGCTGTTCGAGGATCAAGCAATGGGCTTTATGGACAAGGCCGTGGTGCCGGCCGAAGACGGTGCACTGATAGACGCATATTCCCAATCCATAGCGAGCGCGGTGGACACGGTCGGACCGGCCGTCAGCCGCATCGAGCGCGTCGGCGGCAGGGCCGGGCATGGTTCCGGTTTCGCCATATCGCCGGACGGGCTGATTGTGACGAACAATCATGTGGTCGAGGATGCCAGGCTCGTCCGCATCACCATGCCGGACGGTTCCGTCACCGAGGGCCGGGTGCTGGGGCGCGATGTCGATACCGACATTGCTCTCATCCGGGCAAATTCCGGCGTCGGAGCCTGGGCACGGCTGGGGGATTCCAAGCGGTTGCGCAGGGGACATATCGCGATTGCCATCGGCAATCCGCTTGGCTTCGAATGGACGGTAACCGCCGGCATCGTTTCGGCGCTCGGCCGCTCGATGCGCTCGGCAAGCGGTCGCCTGATGGACGATGTCATCCAGACCGATGCCGCGCTCAATCCGGGCAATTCCGGCGGGCCGCTGGTGTCTTCGAACGGTGAGGTCATCGGCGTCAATACGGCCGTTATCCAGGGCGCGCAGAGCATCGCTTTCGCGGTTGCTTCCAATACGGCGAATGTCGTGGTGTCGGAAATCCTGCGCTATGGCCATGTCAGGCGTGCCTTCATCGGCATCGCCGGCGATACGATCGAGCTGCCTCGCAGGGTCGCGCTCGAGGCCGGCACCGGCCAGGCGACCTCGGTGCGCGTCAGGCGCGTCGAGCCCGACGGTCCGGCCGAGCGCGCCGGCCTGAAGGATGGCGATTATATTCTGGCGATCGACGGCATCCCCGTCGGCGGCGTCGATGACATCGTCCGATTGATGAGCGGCGACAGGATCGGTCGGGAGACCGAACTGCTTATCTTCTCGGTTTCAGGGCTGGTCGAGAAGAGAACGGTTTTGCCACTCGCCCGATCATAGCGGCGGGTCGAAGGAGCGACATGCCCGGGAAATTTGGGCGCGGCGCATCGCCACCGTGCCGATGGTGACGAGGCTGCGGTCACGCGGGGCTGGAGCGGGGTGCAGCCATAAATCCTTGAACGGAACATCGCTCGTATACACCGCCAGATCCGCGAAATCCGGCCCATCGTGTTGACGCGGCGCAAGCGGACCGATTGATCGCGAGAGCGATATGCGAGAAAAATTTGCCTGGCATGTCGAAATCGGGTGGGTTCGAACGTCATTAGACCATAGTCGGTGCGGCGCCCGCCGCATCGGGGGTGGTTTACGGACATGGGAGCTGAGCGGATATGAGCATTTCCTATCGTTGGGTCATTGTCGGCGCGGGTGCCTTGATGACATGTGTCGCGCTCGGCGCGATGTTTTCGCTGGCGATTTTCCAGGTGCCGATCGCTTCGGCGACCAATTGGTCGCATGCCGGCATTGCCAGTGCGATGACGCTCAATTTTCTCGTCATGGGTCTTGGCGGCTTCCTGTGGGGTGCGGCGAGCGACCGTTTCGGG
>JASGEG010000116.1:0-4215 GCA_047606605.1 Rhizobium sp. | reverse complement strand
GCGCAGGGCGCGGCCAGGTCGATGTGGCCCATGCGATCGCGGCGCACCTTGGCCTGCGTCACTTCCACGCCGCACTTCTCGCAGGTCACGCCGCGGTGCTTGAGGCGCTTGTACTTGCCGCACAGGCATTCGTAGTCCTTGATGGGACCGAAGATCTTGGCGCAGAACAGGCCGTCGCGTTCGGGCTTGAAGGTGCGGTAGTTGATGGTCTCCGGCTTCTTCACTTCGCCGAAGGACCAGGCACGGATCTTCTCCGGCGAGGCCAGGCCGATCTTGATGGCATCGAAATGCTCATCCGGCGAAAACTGCTTGAACAGGTCGAGTAGCGATTTCATAAAGCTCTAACCCTTTCCAATTAAGAACGTTCCAGCTCGATGTCGATACCGAGCGAACGAATTTCCTTGACCAGCACGTTGAAGGATTCCGGCATGCCGGCATCGATGGCGTGCTCGCCCTTGACGATGTTCTCGTAGACCTTGGTGCGGCCCACCACGTCGTCGGACTTGACGGTCAGCATTTCCTGCAGCACGTAGGACGCGCCATAGGCCTCCAGCGCCCACACTTCCATTTCCCCGAAGCGCTGGCCGCCGAACTGGGCCTTGCCGCCCAGCGGCTGCTGCGTGACGAGCGAGTACGGGCCGGTCGAGCGGGCGTGCATCTTCTCGTCGACCAAGTGGTGCAGCTTGAGGTAGTGCATGTAGCCGATGGTCGTCGGACGCTCGAAGCGATCGCCCGTGCGGCCGTCGTACAGATAGGCCTGGGTGCGGGTCTCGGTCAGGCCCTTGGCGGCGGCGACCTCATCCGGGTAGGCCAGCTTGAGCATGTTCTGGATGTCCTGCTCTTCGGCGCCGTCGAACACCGGCGTGGCGAAGGGCACGCCCTTCGACAGTTCACCCGCCATCTCCAGCACCTGCGCGTCGCTGAGTTCGTCGAGGTTTTCCTTGCGGCCCGAGGCGTTGTAGACCGTGTCGAGGTAGCTGCGCACCTCGGCCACGGCGGCCTGCTTCTGCAGCAAGTCGCCGATGCGCTGGCCGATGCCCTTGCCGGCCCAGCCCAGGTGGACTTCCAGCACCTGGCCCACGTTCATGCGCGAAGGCACGCCCAGCGGGTTGAGCACGATGTCGGCGGGCGTGCCGTCGGCCATGTAGGGCATGTCTTCGACCGGAACGATCTTGGAGACCACGCCCTTGTTACCGTGGCGGCCGGCCATCTTGTCGCCGGGCTGCAGGCGGCGCTTGACGGCCAGGTAAACCTTGACCATCTTGAGCACGCCCGCGGGCAGCTCGTCGCCCTGCGTGAGCTTCTTGCGCTTTTCCTCGAAGGCGAGGTCGAAGCTGTGGCGCGTCTGCTCCAGCGCGTTCTTGATCGATTCGAGCTGGTTGGCGACATCGTCCTCGGCCGGGCGGATGTCGAACCAGTGGTACTTGTCCACCGACGACAGATAGGCCTGGTCGAGCTTGCTGCCCTTGGAGAGTTTGTTCGGGCCACCATTGGCGACCTTGCCGGTCAGCAGCTTCTCGATGCGGTCGAAGGCGTCGAGCTCGACGCTGCGCAGCTGGTCGTTGAGGTCGAGGCGGAAGCGCTTGAGTTCATCGTCGATGATCTGCTGGGCGCGCTTGTCGCGCTGGATGCCTTCGCGGGTGAAGACCTGCACGTCGATCACGGTGCCCGAGGAGCCCTGGTCCACGCGCAGCGAGGTGTCCTTCACGTCGGAGGCCTTCTCGCCGAAGATGGCGCGCAGCAGCTTTTCTTCCGGCGTCAGCGTGGTTTCGCCCTTGGGCGTGACCTTGCCGACCAGCGTGTCGCCCGGCTGCACTTCGGCGCCCACGTAGACAATGCCGGACTCGTCGAGGCGGCTGAGTTGCTGCTCCGACAGGTTCGGGATGTCGCGCGTGATTTCCTCGGCGCCCAGCTTGGTGTCGCGCGCCATCACCACCAGTTCCTCGATGTGGATCGAGGTGTAGCGGTCCTCGGCGACCACGCGTTCGGAGATCATGATCGAGTCTTCGAAGTTGTAGCCGTTCCAGGGCATGAAGGCGATCAGCATGTTCTGGCCGATGGCGATCTCGCCCAGGTCGGTCGAGGCGCCGTCGGCGATCACGTCGCCCTTGCCCAGCACGTCGCCCTTCTTGACGATGGGACGCTGGTGGATGTTGGTGTTCTGGTTAGAACGCTGGTACTTGATGAGGTTGTAGATGTCCACGCCCACTTCACCCGCCACCGCTTCCGAGTCGTTGACGCGGATCACGATGCGGGTGGCATCGACGTAGTCAACCACGCCGCCGCGGCGCGCCGTCACCACGGTGCCCGAGTCGACCGCGGCCACGCGCTCGATGCCGGTGCCCACCATGGGCTTTTCGGGACGCAGCACAGGCACGGCCTGGCGCGACATGTTGGCGCCCATCAGCGCGCGGTTCGCATCATCGTGCTCCAGGAACGGAACCAGCGAGGCGGCCACCGACACGATCTGCGCCGGCGACACGTCCATGTACTGCACGCGCTCGGCCGACACCAGGGTCGATTCGCCCTTCTCGCGCGCCGACACCAGATCGCCGGTCAGGCGGCCTTCGGCGTCCAGCACCGCATTGGCCTGGGCGATCACGTACTTGCCTTCCTCGATGGCCGACAGGTAGTCGATCTGGTCGGTCACCTTGCCATCGACCACGCGGCGGTACGGCGTCTCGATGAAGCCGTATTCGTTGAGGCGGGCGTACAGGGCCAGCGAGTTGATCAGGCCGATGTTCGGGCCTTCCGGCGTTTCGATCGGGCAGACACGGCCGTAGTGGGTGACGTGCACGTCGCGCACTTCGAAGCCGGCGCGCTCGCGCGTCAGACCGCCCGGGCCCAGGGCCGAGACGCGGCGCTTGTGCGTGATTTCAGCCAGCGGGTTGGTCTGGTCCATGAACTGCGACAGCTGCGAGGCGCCGAAGAACTCCTTGAGCGCCGCGGAAATCGGCTTGGAGTTGATCAGGTCGTGCGGCATCAGCGGATCCTGCTCGGCCTGGCCGAGGCGTTCCTTGACGGCCTTCTCGATGCGCGCCAGGCCGGTGCGGTACTGGTTCTCGGCCAGTTCGCCCACGCAGCGCACGCGGCGGTTGCCCAGGTGGTCGATGTCGTCCACCTCGCCGCGGCCGTTGCGCAGGTCCACCAGGATCTTGACCACGGCCAGGATGTCTTCGTTGGACAGCACCATCGGGCCGGTGGCCTCGTCGCGGCCGATCTTGGCGTTGAACTTCATCCGGCCCACGCGCGACAGGTCGTAGGTGTCCGGGTTGTAGAACAGGCGCTGGAACAGGGCCTGCACGGCGTCCTCGGTCGGCGGTTCGCCGGGGCGCATCATGCGGTAGATGGCCACGCGGGCGGCGAACTCGTCGGCCGTCTCGTCGATGCGCAGGGTCTGGCTGATGTAGGCGCCCTGGTCCAGCTCATTGGTGTAGATGCACTGAATCTCCTGCACGCCGGCGGCGCGCAGCTTCTTGAGCAGCGCCTCGGTCAGCTCGTCGTTGGCCTTGGCCAGGATCTCGCCCGTGTCGGTGTCGACGATGTTGCGCGCCAGCACGCGGCCGACGAGGAAGTCCTCCGGCACGCTCACGTGCGTGGTCTCCGACTGCTCCAGCTCGCGCGTGTGGCGCGCGGTGATGCGCTTGTCCTTGGCGACGATCACCTTGCCCGACTTGTCGGTGATGTCGAAGCGCGCGACCTCGCCGCGCAGGCGCTCGGCGACGAACTCCATCTGCGCGCCGCTGTCCATCAGGCGGAAGTTGTCGTTGACGAAGAAGTTCGCCAGGATCGATTCCGGGTTCAGGCCGATGGCCTTGAGCAGGATCGTGACCGGCATCTTGCGGCGGCGGTCGACGCGGAAGTACAGGATGTCCTTCGGGTCGAACTCGAAGTCCAGCCAGGAGCCGCGGTAGGGAATCACGCGGGCCGAGAACAGCAGCTTGCCCGAGCTGTGCGTCTTGCCCTTGTCGTGCTCGAAGAACACGCCCGGCGAGCGGTGCAGCTGCGAGACGATCACACGCTCGGTGCCGTTGATGATGAAGGAGCCCTTGTCGGTCATCAGGGGCACTTCGCCCATGTAGACCTCTTGTTCCTTCACTTCCTTGACCACCTTGGACTGCGAGGTCGAGGACTCGCGGTCATAGATGATCAGTTGCACCTTGGCGCGCACGGCCGACGCGAAGGTCAGGCCGCGGGTCTGGCATTCGCGCACGT